>DATHNJ010000030.1:0-6421 GCA_035486155.1 Occallatibacter sp.
TCTCGGTCGCGTCCGCAAACTTCGCCAGGATATTCGTCTCCACGTCGCACACATGCGAGATGCGCGCCTGGGTCTTGTTCGCCTGCAGGCTCGAAAGATGCGCATACGCGCGGCTGTTCAATCCAATCACTGCAAAGTGCAAGCGCTCATTCGCGCCCATGATTTGTCCGTAACTTTTTGCCGTATTCCCAAGGGCCAACCCTGCTGCCCCAACAGCAAGCGTGTCGAGAAACTCGCGTCGCGTAACCATCTGTTTTTCTCCGTGCGCGCAAAGCGCGCCTCTAACGAACCCGTCCATCCTAATACGCGCATCACGGAGTGCGCTCGCGCGACTCCTCAACCCAATCCCGACAAGCGGGACAGCCTCAAGCGAGAAGGGTTTAACTTGAAGCGCGATTCAATCATGCGGCAACGAATTTGAAGGGGCCGGGGCGCCCCATCCTGGCGCAGTCTCATCGCGCATAACACCACCTGGAGACGCATAGTCCCGTAGGGGCAACCGAAACGCTGCTAGAATGACCATTCTAGTGCGATGAGCAAAAAGCCCGACAAGAAACAAGACATCCTCGACGCCATGCTCGACCTCGTCGTCAAACGCGGCTTCCACGACGCCCCGATGTCTGTGCTGGCCAAAAAGTCCGGCGCCAGCGCGGGCGTCATCTATCATTACTTCCCCAATAAAGACGGCCTGATCCGCGCCCTCTTCGAACGCGTCGAATCCATCAAGCACGAAGCCTTCTTCAAGGGCCACTCCGATCGCCTCAGTCCCCACGAGGCTCTGCTGCAAATGTGGGTCAACGCCTACGACTTCTACCGCACCCACCCCAAAGAGGCGCGCTTCCTCGAGCAATACCTCAGCTCGCCCTACTGCAAATCTGATGACCCCGAAAAGCAGGTTCAGGGCAAGCGCATTCAGGACCCCGCAGTAAAGCAGGTCGTCAAGTGGCTGCGCCCAAAAAAGCACGGTGGCCTTCTCAAAGACCTCCCTCCCGAAGCCATCAACAGTCTTACCCTCGGCCTCGCTGCCACACTCGCGAAATCCTCCGCCAACTTCCCCCGCTCCAAACTGAAAGAGATCGCCGAAGCCGTCTGGACCGCCATTACTGACGACTAAAGAGATTGCGATGCCCTCGAAGAAGGGCGTGTAAATTTCTGCATCTATTAGAATGAACGTTCGATCTAATTGCTAAAATGCCTATAACAATGCGGCTTCGCACGATAATCCCTAGGAGATCGCAATGAGCACAGTTCTGATCACCGGCGGTTCAGGCTTCATCGGCAGCCACGTCATCCTTCAGCTTTTCGCCGCCGGCCACACCGTGCGAACCACCGTCCGCGATCTCCACCGCGAATCCGACCTCCGCGCTCTTCTCAAGCAAGGCGGCGCCGAACCAGGCGACCGACTCAAAGTCTTCGCCGCAGATCTGCTCAAAGATGCCGGCTGGCGCGAAGCCGTCGCCGGCTGCGACTACGTACTTCACGTCGCCTCGCCGTTCCCCCTGGCAATCCCCAAAGACGAAAACGAGCTCATCGTCCCCGCTCGCGAAGGAACTCTCCGAGTTCTCCGTGCTGCGCGCGACGCCGGCGTCCAGCGTGTCATACTCACTTCGTCCTACGCCGCCATCGGCTACGGCCGGGAGCCACAAAATCAGCCCTTCGACGAAACCAGCTGGACCAATCCCAACGCCGCAGGCGTCATGCCTTATACAAAATCCAAAACTCTCGCCGAGCGCGCCGCATGGGACTTCCTCGCCAAAGAAGGCGGCGCCCTCGAGCTCGCCGTGGTCAATCCCGTCGGCGTCTTCGGCCCCGTGCTCGGGCGCGACTACGCGACTTCCATTCTCATCGTCCAGAAATTGATGGACGGCGCTATGCCCGGCGTCCCGCGCCTCTGGTTCGGCGTCGTCGACGTACGCGATGTGGCTGATCTCCATCTGCGCGCCATGACTCACCCCGCAGCCAAAGGCGAGCGCTTCCTCGCCGTCGCCGGCGACTTCGTCTCCATCCTCGACATCGCGCATATGCTCAAGCGCCGCATGGGCGCCGCAGCCCGCCGCGTCCCCACGCGCGAACTACCCGACTGGATTGTACGCATCGCGGCTCTCGCCGATCGCTCAGTCAAGCAAATCCTGCCTGAGCTCGGCCATTACAAGAACGCCACCAGTGAGAAAGCGCAGCGCGTGCTCGGCTGGCGCCCGCGTTCCGTCGAAGACTCAGTCGCCGCGACCGCCGAAAGCCTGCTCACTCTGGGCCTTCTGAAAGAAAGCAGCGCTCTGAGATGAAAGGCTAGCGCCAAATGCGCCTGATCAAAATAGGGAGCAGCGGATCGCGAGCAGTCATCTGAGATTAGCTGGCAGGCGGCTTGATCGAGGGCGGCGCGTCGGGATCGTAAGCGCACTGCGACAACCCCGGGCGGAAGAGTTGCCAGATCCATAGGCCGGCGAGGATCCACCACATTGCGGCCGTGACCCAGACCGACCCGAAAGCGCTGTGATGCCGGGTATGGCCGATCAATGCAGAGTAGGTCCACAAGACTGCAGGAATCGAATTCATGCCGGCGAGCAGGATGCGTTGCCGCAGCGGCTTGGGTTGCGCGCATTGCGCTCGCGCTTTCGCAAGCTCATCCTCGGACGGCAAGAAGCTGCCGGTGCTTCGCTTGCGGCTCACGCCTTTGAAAACATACCAGCCCGGCAGAGCCAGCAACGCCAGCCCAAGGGCGGCCAAAAGAAGATTTCGCGTCAGAAGGCAAAGGCAACTCCGCGCCGCCGCAATCAGAGCCGCGATGCCAAAGGCCGCGAGCATCGCCAGGAAGAACCAGGGAATCAAGAAGAATCGGGCCTGCGGCCAGAAAGGCTTGCCTGCGCCAATGCAAGAACTGATTTCGGCGCGTTTCGCCCGCGCTTCCGCTGGCGTCATCAGAAAGCGCCCGGTTCTAACCTTGCGCAGAAGCGGCGATCCCACCACATAGGTAAACAGAGCAATCACGAAAACAGAAACAGCCAGCGACATCACCCGCACCGGGAGATGCAACTCCCGATCGGCCCATGTCACCCACGCCAGTTGAATCGAGAAATACGCAAGGAACGCCAGCAGAAGGGCGACCACAAGAAAGCCCCACACCCGCCGGCGCTCGGTGCGGGACTCCGGGATGTCCTGTTTGACGCCAGGCTCGCTCATTCAAGGGCCCCAAAAGGAAGTTCTCGCGGAAGTCGTCGAAAAAACAGTAGCACAAGACGCACGAAAAGGAGGAAACCGCCATCCAGCTCACGCTGGAACCGCAACCTCCTCGGCTTCGTCCTTCAGCAACTCAAGAAACACGGCCATCGCCGGCGACACCCACTTGTCCTTGTGCCACAGCACATGCGTCTCAATATCCAATGACGGCCCTCCCCAGTGCAGGGCCTTGAACGCCTGCTGCCGCAGTTCGCGCGAAACCACAATCGCCGGCAACAACGCCAGCCCCATGCCCACGCGCACGCACTGCTTCATCGCCTCCACGCTCGAAAACTCCGTTACGTGTCCCGGCCGCACATTCGCCAGCGCCAGCGTCCGATCGAGCTTCGCGCGATACCCGCAGCCCGTCTCGGTCAGCAAAAGATGCTGCCCCACAAGATCGATCGGCTTCACCGTCTTCCGACTCACCAAAGGATGCGCCGCATCCCCAATCAGAAAAATTCTCTCAATGCGCAGCCGTTGCATCCGATGCGCCGGATTCGGCAGCCCATCGCACATGCCAATCGCCAAATCGATCTTCCCCGTCTCCAACTCCGCCACATAACTCATTCCGGTATGCGGCGCAAACACGATCTCCACATTCGGAAACCGCTTGCGAAACGCGCGCAGCACCTGCGGGAGTCGATAGGCAAGGATGCTCTCCGGCGCGCTGATCTTGAGCGGACCGCTCGGTTCGGCGCCATGGCGAATCGCGCGCTGTCCCTGTTCCATTGCCGCGAGCGCCTGCTCGGCAAATGGCTGAAATCGCCGCCCTGCATCCGTCAGGGTCACGCGCCGTCCCAAACGATCAAACAGAGGAGCGCCCAGCTCTTCTTCCAGCGCCTTGATCTGCGCTGTCACGTTCGACTGCACCGTGTGCACGCGCTCCGCTGTGCGTGTAAAGTTTAGTTCTTCGGCAAGCGTCCGAAAAATCTGCAATTGTCGAACTTCCATCTGAGCTCACCCCCAATCGTCACAATATTTCAATCAGTACGAGTATGGGCGCCGGCAGGTCTCATAGAGGCCTGGGAAAGCAAGATGCGCGAGCGCCTCATCAGTGCGCTGTTTCATCACGCAAGGGTGAGAACTGCCGCTTCGAACCGGCTGGCACTCTCCCTCATGCATCTCGTCCCCACAGATCGTCGCTTCACCCTACCCACGCGCCATCTGACACAAAGATGGATTCTATCATTTCAATCTATTGGACAGATGCCCCAACCGGGCAGACACTCGCTTCATGAGAGTCCAGCGTCGCCATCCATCGATCCGGCCGTTTGCATCTCTACTCGTGTTCGCCTTCATCGTCTCCGCCTGCTCCAAGGATCCGGCAAGCGCACAGGCATTATCCATTCCATCTGATCGCGCTGCCTTGATTGTGTTCTCCCAACAGCCGCTCTCCAATCATCAATGGAGCTCAGTCTCAGCCGCGATGCAAAAAGAGATCGCCGATACGCCGCAGCTTTCCGCCGGCGCCGATCTATTGCGTGGCGAAGACATTCCGCGTGGCCTCCATGTCCCCCAACCCATCTCCGTCTACCTGCACGGCAACTGCAACCTGACATCTCTCCCGCAATCCAGGCCTTCCGGCGCCCTCGGCTGGGTGCGGAGTGTACACGGGCAGATAGAGCCCTTCATTCACGTTGATTGTTCCAAGATCGCGCAGGAACTTGGGCCTTTGGCGCTCGGCATGGATCGTGTACGTCGCGACGTTATCATGGGCGAAGCTATCGCGCGCGTTATCGCCCACGAATGGATTCACATCTCCACGCAGAACGCCGGCCACGCCAAAGAGGGCGTAACTAAATCCTCGTTTGGGGCGCCCGACCTGCTCACCGAAGACGGCCAGATTCGCAACGACCCGCGCTTCCTTAAGGCCCGCTGGCGCCTGCTCTAATCCCGCTTACTCTCCTAGGATTCTGGACGCCTATCCTTGCGCAACAGGGATGGTCTTCAGCCCTGAAACCTGAAGCAAAAAGGCAAGCGGGTTCAGCCCTGCCGCAGCTTAATGCATAGCCAGATGGAGAAACTGCTCTAACCCGTGCGGACTCCGAATCTCTCCGCTCAGCATCGCCGAGACAATGTCATGTTCCCGTATTTCATTCAAAGAAGCATCGATGTTTGCGCCGGTCGATTGATTTGCAAAATGAATCAGGAAGACTGGACGTGGATCGAACTGGCCTCTTGAAACCCGCTCTTCTTGGGACGTCCAACCGGGATTCTGCTTCCAATACGGAACGCGCCACGAATGATCGGAAGAAATGATAATCGTCGTCTCTGACGCCCAGGGCGAGACATCGATCTCTTTTCGAAGCTGCCCCAGAGTCTCATCGGCAAGCGATAAGTTGTCGAGATAATCGCCGCACGCGCAAAGCTGTCGTGTCCGGCGATTGTAGGAGCCCGGTGGATGCGGCACGGGAAGATGGAGAAAGATCATGTGCAGGCGGCCATTGTCGATCAGTGATGCGGCATGGAGAGTGAGAGATTGGTAGTCCTCCACCTTCTGCTGCCCGGTAATGCTGGCGCTGTTTCGCTGCCCCAACAAACGCCCCAGATACTCGTGCGGCAGCACCCATGCGTTTGCCCACACGGATTTATCGTCCGATCCACCAAGACTCTGGAGTGAAAGAGTTTTGAAAGGGGTCCAAAGCACGTCGTCAATACTTGGGAGAAGAGCCGACAGTAAGGGTTATACCAACCCGAGGCCGCCGGATTTCCTTCCCCACAAGGACCGCTCCGCGACGGTGCCGGTCACGTGTGGCCCAGGTCTTGTCGTGAGGCCTGGGAAGAACATCCTCTGACAAACATTCTGCAGCGAAACTCTGGAATAGAACCGGCGCCCCCTGGTTATTCATGCTTGAATTGGGCGGCGCGTGAGCAACCGAGCGCGTGTTGTTGCAGGCGCAACGCAATTCAAGTTCATGTTCGCGAAGCCTGAATCTGTCAAATGAACAGGGGATAGAAGCCAGAATGACCGCTAACTCAATGGAGCTGAAAGCCTACAAGCGCGGGGTGTCGCACGAGTCATCCGCATGGTACATGAACAATCTGACAACGTATCTGGCCGAACAACAAGACACCCGCGGCCAGTTCGGCTTGATGGAGTCGATCCTCGCTCCCGGCAACGAGCCGCCTCCGCACATCCACGCCCGCGAAGATGAGCTGTACTACATTATCGAAGGAGAGTTCGATGTCTACGCAGGGAAAGACG
>DATHNJ010000031.1:0-2604 GCA_035486155.1 Occallatibacter sp.
GGAGGCCGAGGCCTGCTGTAGATCGCGCAAAGACTGGGCGCTAAGAGGCCTCAGCTGACGCCGCCGACCCACATCGGCGTGCTCGTCGGCTGCGGACTACCACCGGCCGGCTCTTCCGTAATCGCGAGCGCCTTCGTCTCCGCCATATCTTCCGGCGGATTCGCCACCATCTCGCCGATTTTCCCGTTCGCATCCGGCCAGAAGACTTGTGAGGGCATTGGCTTGGCGCCCGGCGTCTTCGGAATCAGCCACAGCTGCAACACCTTGTTATTCTTCGGCATCGGCATCTGCTGCGCTGTCAGGTAGATGCCCAACTTTGCGTGCCACATCGCCTCGACCTTCGGCATGTCTTTATCATTCGGCATGATCATGATCTTGTGAGACGCCGGATCGGTAAGAATCATGGCTTCATGCTTAGCCGTCGTTAGCTCGTCTTGGAGCTTCTGCCGTTCTTTCAGTTCCGCGGATTCGTGTTGTGTCATCTCCGCGATGTCTGTCTGCATCTTCCGCGCTTCCCACGTCGAGTAGACCGAGACAAGCAGCAGCGCCGCCACACCGGCCCACAGCCACATCGGCACTGCGCTCCGCTGCGCTCCGCCGGCCTGCATCGGCAGGGAACCGCCGCCGCTGCCACCGCTCGTGGCTGCATCCGCCCGCACACTGCGCAAAACGCGAGCGCGCAGCAATTCCGAAGGCTCCGCCGGGGGCGCAAGATACGCGAGCTGCGTCACCACCAGCCGCGCCTCTTCCAGCGCCTTCGCACACTTCGGGCACCCGCTGGCAAGATGCGCTTCCAGCGCTGCCCGCTCATTCGCGTCGAGCGCACCGAGGGCGTATGCCTCGATCAGCTCCCGGAATTGGTCGTGTTCGCTCACGATGCCGTCTGCAATCCTTCCTTCAACCGCAGCAAACCGTTCCTGATCCAGCTCTTCACTGTGCCCAGCGGCTCTTGCAGCGACTCCGCTATTTCGCTGTGGCTCAACCCTTCGAAATACGCCATCTCGATCGCTTTTTTCTGTGGCGCGCTCAGCGTGCCCATCAGCGAACGCACCCGTTCCGCGCGGCGCTTTTCGTCGAGCGCCTTCTCATAATCCGGGCTTTGTGCGATGGCCGGAATCTCTTCGGTCTGATCTTCACGGCGCCGTTGCCGTTCACTTTTCAGTCGGAGTTGATCGAGCGCTCGGTTGCGCGCCAGGGTCAGCAGCCAGGGGACAAAAGGTCCGCGGCTCGATTGATATTGGCCCGCGTTGCGCCACAGGTGAAGAAAAACATCCTGGACGACTTCTTCCGCCGTCGATCCCTGCTGGAGAATGCGCACTACAAGAGCGTAGACAACGCGTGAATGCCGGTCGTAGAGCTCTTCGAATGCGCTCACGTCCTTACGAAGAAACCTCTCCACCAGTGCCGAGTCAGACGACTCGCCTTCGCCATACCGTCCAGTGATGGCCGCGAGGAGGAACACGTGTTAGAGGTCTGCGTCTCCTGTCAGATATACGGCTGGGAGCGGAAGCTGGATGAGTTTACAGCAGCTTAGCGATTTGGCGGCCAATGATTTGGTTGGCAACGGAAAGCGCCTGTTCGACGCAGGATCCGATCGCGGGACCACGCAAATAATTGCCGATGAGCCAGAGATTTGGGTGCTTTTTTTGAGCTTCTTCGACGGCCTTGAGCCGCGCCGCGTGGCCGAGATTGTATTGAGGCAGAGCGCGGGGATAGACGGTCACGTTTGAGAATGTTGGGTTGCCGTGCATTTTCAAGATCGGTGCGATTTCTCTGTGGACGATCGCGGTCAACTCGTCGGGTGAGAGTTGCGCCGCGTTCGGGTCAGTCGCAC
Source organism: Occallatibacter sp. (assembly GCA_035486155.1). Lineage (GTDB taxonomy): Bacteria > Acidobacteriota > Terriglobia > Terriglobales > Acidobacteriaceae > Telmatobacter. Next base: position 1,835 of record DATHNJ010000031.1, read on the forward strand.
CTCCAATGAAGCTGGTCAGCAGGGAACTGCCTTCCGGGGCGCGGCCGGGGAAGAGCGATGCATTCCAGACGGTACCCAGCGTTCGAACTCCAGCCGATCTAGGTACCAGAAAACCGAACCCGTTGAGAAGATTGCCGATGTCGCTCTTTTTGTAGCCGAGCGAGACAACGGCGATCGAGGCGTATTCGATCTCGGAAAGCCTATCCGCGATTACGGGTTCGATCCCGCGGAGCAGCGTCGCGCCGACGTCCGTCGGCGTCGCGACAATGAGCTTGTCGGCGACAACAGAATGTTCCTCGCCGCCTGTTCGAACGGTGACTCGAAACGCTGGCGTCGAGGCAGGATCGCGCGCAATGTGCGTCACGCTCGTATTCAGCAACAATCGATGACCCAGCTTCGCCGCCAGCGCGTCGGTAAACGTCTGCGTTCCATCGGCAAAGCTGAGCAGCGTCGGCCTCTGCCGCGGCTGATTCGACGGCCGCTTCTTCGCGTTCGCCAGCATTCCGCGAATCACACTGCCCCTGGTTTTCTCGGCTTCGTGGAGTGTTGGGAAGGAACTGCGCAGGCTCAACTTCTCCGGATCTCCCGCGTACACCCCCGAAACGAATGGCCCGACGAGTCGGTCGAGCATTTCCGCCGAAAATTTGCGTCGAACGAAGCCGGCGATCGATTCGTCGCGTGCGGGCGGTGCGCTCTTTCCGATCACGTCCCGCAAAAGTGCGAACTTGGTTCCGATGCCAACGAAGCCCGAACTCAAGAACGCCGGAGGA
>DATHNJ010000032.1:0-16078 GCA_035486155.1 Occallatibacter sp.
GGCTTTGCGATCGATATGCCCGTCCTGAATCAGTACGGCCGAGCGGCCCTCGAAAGCGCGCGTCAGGCGCGGCGAGCGGAATAGCACCCGCACCACGAGCCAATTGATCGCCAGCAGGCTGAAGGCGCCGATGACGCCGCCAGTCACCGAGTTGTCGTCGCCGATGATGGCGTTCTGCACGGTGTTGGAGAGCGACAGCAGAACGACCAGATCGAACGGGTTCAGCTGCGCCAGTTCGCGCTTGCCGAACAGGCGCAAAAGCAACACGAGCACCAGGTAAACGATGACCGGCCGCAGCAGCTTCTCAAGGATGGGAAGCGGCAACTGAAACATGTGGTCGAAGGCTTGCTGAAACGTCATGCCCCGAGGATAGACGGCGCCGGCGTTTTTGCAAGATTGCTCGTCGATTGGCGCGAATTTGCGCCCAGATTCGAGCCCGGATTCGAGCCCGGATCGCATCGCGAAGTCTCTCTGCTACAGTGGGAAAATGGCGGGTTTGGCTCGGAATTGATTGAGGCCAGACCCGCTAATTATCCAATGGCAAAATTCGGACTCTTTCGTAAATCTGCATCCGACTCCCGGTCTGCCGGGGAGGAATCGGTGTTTGTTGCTTTGTCGCCTTTTCGCATTGAACCGCACTTCGATGTACGGATCTGGGGATTCCGCGATCTTCGCCCCTGGTACGATCGCGTCGTTGCAGACGGACAGGACCCGATCGGAGAGGTTTGGCTGACGGGGGACATGTGCCTGGTCGCCACTGGCCCGCACACGGGTAAAGCGCTCGGGACGCTCTTCAACGAGGAGCGCAAGGCGCTGCTGGGCGCCGAAGCGGACAGTACGGGTTCTCCTTTATTGATCAAGGTGCTCTTCGCTCGCGAGAAGCTCAGCGTGCAGGTGCATCCCGACGATGCGATGGCGCAGAAGTATGGCGAGCCGCGAGGCAAGACAGAGTGCTGGTACGCGCTGAGCGCCGATCCGGGCGCCTGCGTGGCGTTGGGTTTGAAACCCGGTGTGAATATTGACCAGGTGCGCGCGGGAATTCACGACGGAGGCCTGGAGGACGATCTTCAGGCTGTGCCTGTTGCTGCAGGCGACGTGATTTTCGTCGACGCGGGCACGGTGCACGCCATCTGGCCGGGATCGATTCTGCTCGAGACGCAGCAGAACAGCGACCGGACCTATCGCATGTACGACTATGGGCGTCCGCGTGAACTGCACATCGAAAAATCTCTCGAGGCGACCAAACTTAAGACGCGGGCAGGGAAAGTTCCGCCCCGCGTGCTGGCGGACCGGACCATTCTGATCGACGAGGCTTATTTCTGCGTAGAGCGCATCCCGGTGAAAACCAGTCGTTCGAGCACGACATTGCCCAGTCCCGATGAGACGACGCCCGGGCTTTCGTATCTGTTTGCTGCTGCCGGCACGGGGCGCATCACCAGCGCCAGTTTCAGTGAGATTGAGTTGCCGACCCGCGGCATCGTCGCGGTGCCGGCGTCTTCTCCTGCGTTCGCCGTGCAGGATTTCGGAGGACTGGACCTGATTCGCATTTCGCCACGTTGGCCGAAGAGCTGATCGCAAGTCGATCGCCCTTCGGCCTCGCACGATAAACGTAGCTTGTCTACGGCGTGGGCGGTCCCATCGGTTTTTCGTGAATGATCATCCAGAGCGTTCCGAACTTGTCGCGCAACTGGGCGAAGCGCGTGGCGAAGAAAGTTTCGGCTATCGGAATGAAGACCTCCCCGCCGTCTTTCAGAATGCTGTAGAGCCGTTCCGCCTCGTCATCGCTCTGCAGGCTAAGGCAGAGATAGGCGCTGCGCATCGGCCCAAAGCGTCCCGGCTCCACGTCGCTGGCCATGACTTCTGCTTCGCCGATTGTCATGCTTGCATGCAGAATGCCCTTCGGCGAAGGGGTATGGGCTCCGGGCATCTGGTCGAAGGTCATCATGGCGTGAATTTTGGCGCCGAGATGTTGTTCATAGAAGCGAAATGCTTCCTCGCAATTTCCGCCGTAGTTCAAATAAGTTCGCACCTTCATCGGAATGTTTTTCTCCCTGAAGAATTTTGGCCGGGCATTCGGAGCGAGGCCGCGATCTGGCTACTCGCGCCACGAAAAGACCGTACCGAGATCACTTGCGCTTTGCAATTCATTTGTGATTTCCTGTTGCCGCCGCTGGCTTACGCGTCATGACACGGTCGAATGCGTTCCGAGCAGGCGAGCCAACTCTTCCGGACGGTCTCAATGAGCGCAGTCGAGCGGATTTCCCGTATTACTCCGTTTCTGTGGTTCGATACCAACGCCGAAGAGGCCGTTGCGTTCTACCTTTCCGTGTTCAAGAACGCGCGCCAGACCGGCAAACTCGTTCGCCAGATCGATGATCCGAGCGGACCCGCGGGTACGGTGCTTACCATCGATTTCGAACTGAATGGACTTCAGTTCACGGCGCTCAACGGAGGGCTGTTCTATAAGTTCAACGAGTCGATCTCGTTCGTGATTCGCTGCGACGATCAGGAACAGATTGACTACTATTGGGAGAAGTTGACCGACGGCGGCAGCGAAACCGCCTGCGGATGGCTGAAGGATAAATTCGGCCTGAGCTGGCAGGTTGTGCCGGCGAACATAGGCGAGCTGCTCAATCCTCCCAAAGCGATGCAGGCCATGATGAAGATGAAAAAGCTGGACATCGCTGAGCTGGAGCGCGCCGGCCGGTCCTGAGTCGCGACAAAGCGTCGCCGCCGGACACATCTGGGAGCGCCAATCCTCTTAGCCCAATCCCTGTTAGCATTGATGCTGACCAATGCAAGGAAAAAAGCTAAAAATCATACCTCTGGGCGGATTGGGCGAGTTTGGCATGAACTGCCTCGCGCTCCGCTGGGAAGACGACATCATCGTCATCGACGCAGGCCTCATGTTCCCCGAAACGGAGCTGCTGGGCGTCGACATTGTCGTGCCCGACATCACCTACCTGATCGAGAACAAGGCGCACGTCCGCGGCATCATCCTGACCCACGGCCATGAAGATCACATTGGCGGGCTGCCATGGATTTTGAGTGAGATCAAAGTCCCTGTCTACGCCACCGAATTCACGCTGGCCTATGTCGAGGGCAAGCTCGAAGAGCACGAACTACTCGATGAGACCGAGCTGGTAGAGATTACGCCGCGGCAAAAATTTTCAATTGGCCCCTTCACCATCGAGCCCATCCGCGTGACGCATTCGCTGGTGGATTGCGTGGGGTTGGCGGTCGATACGCCTGTTGGCGTGGTGATTCACACCGGTGATTTCAAGATCGACCTGTCGCCGCTCGATGACAAGCCGTTTGACCTGCACACCTTTGCCGAATACGGCAAGCGCGGCGTGCTCGCGCTGCTGCAGGACTCGACGAACGTCGAGCGCTCCGGCTATACGCCGAGCGAAGCGGCGGTAAAACCGCGTCTCGACGAGATCTTTTCGCGCACTAAAAAGAAGCTGTTCTTCAGTTGTTTTTCGTCGTCGATCTACCGCATCAAGATCGCCATGGAGCTGGCCCGCGCGCACGGACGCAAGGTCGCCGTGCTGGGCCGATCGATGATGGAGTCGACAGAGATTGCGCAGGATCTCGGCTATCTCGATCTGCCGCCCGGCCTGGTGATCAATCCCGGCCAGATGAAGGACTACTCGCCCGAGCAGTTGATGATCCTGATCAGCGGCACGCAGGGCGAGCCCATGAGCGCGCTGAGCCGCGCCGCGGTCGACAACCACAAGCACGCGCACATCGAGGCCGGCGACACAGTCGTGCTCAGCTCGCGCGTCATCCCCGGAAACGAGAAGGGCATCTTTCGCGTCATCGATCACCTGTTCCGCCGCGACGCGAACGTGATCTACGACGATGGCAATCACGGACTGATTCATGTCAGCGGTCATGGCAGCCAGGAAGAGATGCGTCTGCTCATCAACCTTGTCCGGCCAAAATTCTTCGTCCCCGTGCACGGCGACTACCGTTATCTGCGCCGTCATGCGCAGATCGCGATGGAAACCGGCGCAGTAGAACACTCCATCGTGATGGAAGACGGCGACGTGCTTGAGCTCGACAAGGACGACGCCGTCAAGAGGGACAAGGTCACCGCTGGCCGCATCCTGATTGATTCCGGCTCGTCGATTGACGTCGTCGAGGATCTCGTCATCCGCGACCGGCGCATCCTGAGTGAAGACGGCATTGTGCTGGCGGTGGTGGCCATCAACAAGCGCACCGGCCATGTGGAGCGCGCGCCAGAACTGATCATGCGCGGCTTTGGCGGCGCCGATATCAGCGAAGAGGCCGCCGCGGTAGTGGTGCGGACGCTCGGAGGCCTCACCGACGAAGAAAAATCCGACTACGGCATGGTGAAGGAAAAAGTGCGCGTCGAGTTGAAGCGCCTGATCCAGAAGACGACGGGGCGACGGCCTCTGATCATGCCCGTGATTTTGGAAATCTAGTCGCGACTTATAGCGCTTTGCCAGTCCGATCGATTCCGGAGGACATTGCCATGGGCACTGCAACCGAGACCCTCGTCTCGCTCGATGTCATTCGCGACGCGGCTAAACGCATCGCCGGCGTAGCCATCAAAACGCCGCTCGTCCACGCGCCTTTCCCAGGCGTTTCCGGCCTTGGAACCGGAAAAGAAATCTGGCTCAAGGCTGAGAGCCTGCAGCCTATCGGCGCCTTCAAAATCCGTGGCGCGGCGAACAAGATTCTCCAACTCACCCCGGAAGAGATAAAGCGCGGCGTCATCACCTATTCGAGCGGCAATCATGCACAGGGTGTGGCTTATGCAGCCCGCGCTGTGGGCGCGAAAGCCGTCATCGTAATGCCGTCGAATGCGCCGGCCATCAAGCGGGCTGCGACGATCGCACTGGGCGCCGAAGTTGTCGACGTGGGGCTGGCCTCAACCGAACGACTCGCCAAAGCCGAAGAACTAATTCAAAAACATGGCTACGTCGTCGTGCCGCCCTATGACGACGAAAAGATCATTGCCGGCCAGGCGACCTGCGGCCTGGAGATCGTCGAGCAGCTTCCCGACGTCGATCTCGTTCTGTCGCCGGTCTCTGGAGGCGGATTGCTCAGCGGCGTGGCCGCGGCCGTCAAACAGCTCAAGCCTTCAGTGAAGGTCTTCGGCGTGGAGCCGGAGCTGGCCGCCGACACCGCCGAGAGTTTCCGCACGGGCAAAATCGTCGAGTGGGCAGCGGAGCTGACCAGCCGCACCATCGCCGACGGCCTGCGCACGCAGAGCGTCGGGGTACGCAATTTTGCCCACATCCAGGCCTTCGTAGATGGCGTCATTACGGTCTCCGAAGCCGAGATTCGCGCCGCCATGCGGGCGATTGTCGCCACGGCGCGGCTGGTTCCCGAGCCGAGCGGCGCGGTCGCCGCCGCGGCCCTCCTGTTTCACGCCCACGAGCTGCCGCCCTATCGCAAAGCGGTCGCGATCATCAGCGGAGGCAACGTTGCGCCCGAGATGCTCGCGCAAGTGCTCACTGAAACGGGCTCGTAACGTCGTTGCACTATGATTTGTTTAGCGATGAAGTTACGCATCCCCTGCATCCGAAGCCTCTCCGCGGGAGTGGCCCTGTCTGTGGCCCTGTGCTCGGCCCCCTGCTTGGTGTTGACCGCCTTAGCCGACAAGAAGCCGGCGCAACCGGTCAAACCCATGGCCGGCCCGCGCGCCGCAGCGCTGCGCGTGACCTGGCTCTACATCTCGCCGAACACAGGCTCGCAGAAAACCGGGCGTGTGCAGATCGGCCGTGAGATGGTTGTTATGGAAAAAAGCGGCCCGTGGATTCGCGTCGCCGCTAACACCGACATCGAAGAAGAGCACACCAGCGACCAGCCGATCTTCGGCGCGAATGAAACGCCGCCGCCCATCTCCGGTTGGATGGAGGCCAAGGGCGTGGTCATCGAAGACACGCCGAACGGCGACCAGGTGCTGATGGGGGCGGCGGCGAATGAAGAAGCCGAGGCCAGCGATCCGCGTGGCGCCGCAAACGCAGCGCGCAGCGCGCATCTGCTCTATCGCCGTCTGGTGGAGATGTTCCCCAACTCGCCTCTTGCGCCGGAAGCGGCCTGGCGCGCGGCCGACATTCTCTGGCAGATTCAAAAGAGCGACTTCAGCGCGCTGCCATCGGCCAAAGAGCGCGATCCGTATATGCGGAACCAGATGGATGAGGACGGCCTCAAGAAGGTTGCGAAGATGTATCCGCACACACGGCAGGCCGATTTGGCCGAATTCGACATCATCGATAACAAGTTGTGCGGCGACTGGCAGGGATCGGAAAAATGTCCGGAGAAGGAATCGGACATCTACGAAAAATACGCCGCTGAGCATCCTGACAGTCCGCGCGCCGCGAAGGCGTTGTACGAAGCCACGTATCGGCAGGCTGTGCTTACCGACATGTTCGCCGCCGACGGCAGCGACAAGAAGCAGGAAGAAGCGCACAAGCATGCGCAGGATCTTGCCGCGCACTTGAAAGACAAGTTTCCCCAGTCGGACTACACGTGGCGGGCCGCAGAGCTCGTTTACAAACTGGACCAGGGCGTCCCGGTCTATGGCATCGATCGCACATCGGAAAATTGACCGGAAAATTGAGCGTCCCGTCTTAACGGTTCTCGTCTGGAGGTTTTTTGAACGTCTACATTCAGTCTGTCCTGCTGGGCATTGTGGAAGGCTTGACCGAGTTTTTGCCGGTGAGTTCAACGGCGCACCTGCGCATCACCGAAGCGCTGATGCATCTTCCGCTCGACGACGCCTACTGGAAGATGTACACGATCGTGATTCAGGCGGGCGCGATCTTTGCGCTTCTACTGCTCTATATGGAGCGCATCGTTGGATTCCTGCACTCGTTTCCCCGAGGCGAGAGCGGCGATCGGACTGTGTTTAATCATCCGATCTCGATGACCTTCTTCGCGTTTGTCTGCACGTCGATTCCGGCTCTCGCGTTGAAGAAGTGGAGCGATAAAAATCTAGGCAGCCTGACGGTGATTGCAATTGCGCTGCTTGCCGGCGGCGTAGTGATGTGGGTGGTCGACGTGTGGGCAAGCCGCTACGAGCCCACCACCAATCACGTCGAGGAGATGGGATTGGGGCAGGCCATCTGGATCGGCATCTGCCAGTCGCTGTCAGCGATTTTTCCCGGGGTTTCACGTTCGATGTCGACGATCGCCGCAGGGCAGATCGCCGGACTGAGCCGGCCGACGGCGCTCGAGTTCAGCTTTCTGCTTTCGATTCCCACCATGCTGGCCGCCACCGGGTACGACTTACTGAAAGAGGTTCATGCCAGCAAGGCTGCCGGCGCCGTGGGCGATGCGGCCGCGCATGTATCGATGAACGGCCAGCGATGGATCGTGCTTGGCATCGGTTTTGCGATCTCGTTCGTCGTGGCGCTGGGCGTGGTCGAGTGGTTTCTGGCCTGGGTGCGCAAGCACGGGTTCGCGATCTTCGCGATTTACCGCATCATCGTTGGCATTGTGCTGCTGGTGTGGGGCGCGAAGTTCATCAGCGCGCAGTAACGAGCCAATCGTCAGAGAGTCGAGCCGGGGGTAGATAGCGTGGTTCCCCCTGCGCAGTTTTGGCCGAGGTAGCCGTCACAGCCCTCGATAATGAAGATGCTCTGGGATTCTTGCACCCGGCCTGACGACTTCGTTGTTGAGCCCGTCGACCGGCGGCATCCCTTCATGAAAGCCATACCGATTTCTCTTTCGCCGACGCGTAGCCGCGCCCTGAATGTATTTCTGGGCCTGGTGATGGCGCTGGCTTCGATCCTCCTTCTCCTCTCGCTGGTTACCTATCACCCAACCGATCCCTCGCTGAACACCTCAGTGGACGCGGCGACGCCGCATAGCGTTCGCAACTGGGCTGGCCTGTTTGGCGCCAGCCTCAGCGATCTGATGCTGCAGTCGCTCGGCATTACCGCATTCCTGTTGCCGCTTTGGGCCGGAGGGCTCGGCTGGGGCTGGATTCGCTCGCGCACCAACGGCGCAATCTGGCTGCGGTCGCTCGGCGCGGTTCTCGCCATCAGCTTCGCGCCGGCTGTGTTTGGCCTGCTGCCGTGGCATTGGCGCTGGCTGCACGCGCTGCCGGTCGAAGGCGTGATCGGCCGTCTGATTGCGGGTTCGTTGATCGTCTATCTCAATATGCAGGGCGCGTGGCTGGTTGCCGCGGCTCTGGCCGCCACGGGCATCTACTTTGCTTTTGCCGTGAGTCTCTGGGCGATCAAACAGTTTGCCGAGGATTGGTGGATCCGCTTCATCTCCTGGAACGATCGCTGGCAGAACTGGCGCGAAGAGCGCGCCGAAGCCAGGACTGAGCGCGAAGCCGCGCTGGCCGCGCAGCAAACTCCGGGACCGAATCAACGGTTGTTCAGCGGATCGATCGACGCGAACGCTGAAGAGTCAGTTGAACAGAAGAAGCCGTTTCGGCTCTCTTCACTGTGGACCCGCCGCGACAAGAATCCTGTTGCCGATCCGGTGGATGAGATTCCCGCGTTTCAGCGCGCTGCAGCGCAGGCGCAGCCTGCCGAGGCAGCTCACGTTCCCGAGATCGCGGTCCGACGCCGCGCCAACATCTGGGAGCGGTCGGCTGTTGAGCCAGCGTCTACCGCGCCAACGCCTGTTCCCAGGCCTGTTTCCGGTCCAGTTCCTGTTCCGCCTCCTGCCGCGCCGGCGCCGGTGACAGTTACTCCGCGGCTCGTTGAAGCCAAGCCTGCGCCCGCTCCCATGCGCGCCATGCCGGAACCGCCGCACGCCGCTCCGGCGCCTCCAACACCTGCCGCATCCGAGACGATCGCGATTCACGAGCGCGCCGATGCCGACATCCGCACCGTCACCGTTGCTCCGAAACATGTCAGCGGCTTCAAACTGCCGGCGAGCACCTTGCTGCATCCGGGCACAGGACCACAGGCGGTGCGTGAAGAAGAACTGCGAGAAGAGGCCCGCGTGCTTGTCGAAAAGTGCGCCGAGTTCGACGTGCGCGGCCAGGTCGTCCAGATCAATCCGGGCCCCATGGTTACGACCTACGAGTTCAAACCGGAAGCGGGCGTGAAGTACAGCCGCGTGACTGGGCTTGCCGAAGACCTCTGCCTTGCGATGCGCGCCGAGAGCATCCTGATCGAGCGCATGGCTGGCAAGAGCACGGTCGGCATCCAGGTTCCCAACCACGAGCGCGAGACCATCTCTCTGCGCGATGTGCTGGAGTCGGAGACATTCTCGAAGGCGAAATCGCGGCTCACGCTGGCCATGGGCAAGGACATCAACGGCCGCATCGTGACGGCCGATCTGGCTTCGATGCCGCACGTGCTGATCGCCGGCTCTACCGGATCAGGCAAATCGGTCGCGATCAACGCCATGATCATGAGCCTGCTGTTTCGCACCACGCCAGCGCAGGTTCGCCTCATTCTCGTCGATCCCAAGCGCGTTGAGCTCGGCATGTACGAGGGGATTCCGCATCTCTTTACGCCGATCATCACAGAGCCCAAGCTTGCCGCCAACGCGCTGCGCAACGCCGTGCGCGAGATGGAGCGCCGCCTCAAGCTGCTGGCCAGCCGCAGCGTGCGCAACATCGACCAGTACAACAAGCTGTTCGAAGGCGCGATGCCCTCGCTCTTCGACGACGCCGAGAAAGAAGAGCCGTTACCCTTCATCGTCATCATCATCGACGAGCTTGCCGATCTGATGATGCTCGACCGCTCCAACGTCGAAGAGTCGATCACACGCCTGGCGCAGATGGCCCGCGCTGTGGGCATTCATTTGGTTCTTGCCACGCAGCGGCCCAGCGTCGACGTCATCACCGGTCTCATCAAAGCCAACGTTCCCACGCGCATCAGCTTCCGCCTCGCCACCAAAGTCGATTCGCGCACCATCATCGACACCAACGGCGCCGAGGCTCTGTTGGGACGCGGCGACATGCTCTTTCTGCCGCCTGGCACGAGCCGCTTGATGCGCCTGCACGCGCCTTATGTGAGCGAAAAAGAGACAGCCGCGGTCGTGAATTTCTGGAAGGAGCAGGGGAGCGCAGAGTATGTGGAAGGCTTCCTCGAGTCGCCCAAAGACGAACGCGCCAACGCGGAAGGCGGCGGGAGCAGCGGAGAAGACGAGAACGATCCGATGTTCGACGATGCGGTGCGCCTGGTCTTCGAGTTTGGCAAAGCTTCTACATCGCTGCTCCAGCGCCGCCTGCGCGTTGGTTACGGACGTGCGGCTCATTTGATTGACCTGATGGAACGCGATGGGTTGGTCGGCCCGGCCGACGGCTCGCGGCCCAGGGAGTTACTAAAGGCTCCTGGCTGGCTGCATGAAGTGTCGATTCCCGATGAATAATACTTACATCCCCTATTAGTGTGGGATGTGAGAGTTGTGATGTTGGGAATAGGCGCAGATCGCAATCTACCGACGGTGCTGCTGATCGATGACGACATGATCAGCCGCGAAGTAATTGCGACCATTCTTACTCTAACTGGATATACGCTACACACCGCGGTGGATGGCGCGGCGGCGGTTGTGATGCTCGATGGCGGCAGATGCCGTCCGCAGGTCATTCTTGTCGACGTGCAAATGGCCGGGCTCAACGGCGTGGAGCTGATCAAGCAGTTGCGCGCTCGCAGCGACGCGGGCATTTACGCGATTAGCGGCAGCAGTCTTCCCGATACGCTGGCGACGTCTGTCGATGGATTCCTTCTGAAGCCTTTTACGCCGGAAGCGCTGCAGAAGCTTCTGGAAGAGAACAAGCCACTGCCGGCGCCGTCGGAGTTGAGCTCCGAAGAGCCTGTGGTTAGTCCCAAAATTTTGAGTCAATTCCGGCAGATGATGCCGGAGCCGACGGTGCGCGAAGTGTACGTCGCCGTTGTGAGCGATTTGAAAAAGCGAAGCGGCGCTTTGGAAACCGCGATCGCGAACCACGACGCGACCGAGGTTCGTCGCATCGGCCACACCATTAAAGGCGGATGCGGCATGGCTGGCGCCAAGCAGGCGGCGCGTCTGGGCGCTCTGCTTGAAGCGGAGAGTGACGAATTAAGTAACTCAGTTGCGATCCAGGTTGAATTGAAGCTGGCTCGAGAAAATCTTGAGCGTATGCTTGAGGTAGAATTTCCCCGGTAAACGAGAGGTCGTTTAACGGTTTGAATCAGACAGGCTGCCAGTTCGTGTCAATTGGTTCCTGCACTAGCATTGCGGATTCGATCTTTGGGAGGGCTCCGCTCAAGTGGAAGTGTTAACACGAATCATATTGGCGGACGACCATCCCGTTGTCAGGATTGGCGTGCGCAACATGCTGACTGCAGAAGAAGGCTTCGACGTAGTTGGCGAGGCCGATGACGGCGACGAGGCCATCACGCAGACTCTGGAGCTACAACCGGACATTCTCCTCCTCGACGTGGCGATGCCGCGGCTGCCTGGTCTCGAAGCCATGCGCGCCATCATGAAGGGCTCGCCTTCGGTCAAGATTCTTTTGCTGACCTCGACGATCACGACCCAACAGATTATCGAAGCGTTGCACATCGGCGCGCGCGGCATCGTGTTGAAAGATGCGCTGGCCGGACATCTGAAGACAGCGATCCGCACCGTCTGTTCCGGCGACTACTGGATCGGCGGCAAACGCGTCGTCAATCTGATGGCCGCTTTGCACGACCTGATGCAACAGGCCACGCCCCCGCAGCAGAAAACCTACGGCCTTACCCCGCGTGAGCTCGAAGTCGTGGGCTGCATCGTGGAAGGCTGCAGCAATCGCGATATCGCCAAGCAATTTACGCTGAGCGAGGAGACAGTGAAGCGTCATCTATCGAACATCTTCGACAAGACCGGCGTTTCAACGCGCCTCGAACTGGCTCTCTTCGCGATCGCTCATCATCTCGTCACGCCGCAGTAGTAAGCGGCGTCGACGCATTAGATTCTCGAGACAATCATCAGGACAAGAGTTGCTTTTCCAGGCGATCGAGCATTCCATCGGTCGCATCGCACACACCCGTGTGCACCGGCGACGGCTGAATGATGGTGCTGCGCGGCGCCACCAGCCAGTGGAATCGCTCACGACGCGAAAGTTGGGCAATCGGGCCGGCCGCCGCATCGCCTTCGCAGATCCGACGAATTGCCTCGAGATGATCGGCTACGAGCTCTGCGTCCAGCTCCGGCCAGAGAGCCTTCAGCCGCTCCGCGTCGAGACGAATACGCACCGCCAAATAGTCTTTTTCAGGACAGAAGACGATTACGCCGGCGTTGATGAACTCCTCGCGCTCGACGCGCGGCACAACGCGGAGAATCGCGTAATCAAACGAGGCGGGCGCGTGCATCCATCGCCTCCTTCTCGAAGATCTGCGAAGCGCTGAGACGCCGCGTCAGGAAATCGATATAGCCGGCGCGCCGTTCGTGTGCGTTCAAATCTCCAGGAATCGCTTCAAGCCATGCATCCGGGACCAATCCAACAATCTCTTCGATCGTCTTCTGCGTGAGCTTCTCGCGCGCCAGCTCGGCGGCCTGTGGAATCCGCGATGCCCAGCGCAGCAGGATGTGATTCCTGATCTCGCTGAAAGGCGATTCGATCTTCGTTTGCATTCGATCCCAGTCGTGATGGAAGTAGAGCGCTGCGCCATGATCGATGAGATGGAGCTTGCGATGCCACAGGAGCAGGTTGGCGTTCTTTGCCGTGCGATCGACATTCTGCGTGAAGGCGTCGAACCACACCGCAAGCGAGGCCTCGTCGGGCGAGGCAGTATCTTTCGCGGCGGGATCGAAGGTGACGGAGCCCGGCAGATAGTCGAGCGCGAGATTGAGTCCCGCGCTGTTTTTCAGCAGTTGGCGAATCTCGTAATCCGGCTCATTGCGGCCAAGCGCCGGATCGATTTCGATGAAGACGATCTCCGGCACGCGCAGGCCGAGGGCCCGGCCAATCTCGCCGGCGATCAGTTCCGCGATCAGAGCGAGAATTCCCTGGCCGGCGCCGCGAAACTTGACGACGTAAAGGCCGCAGTCATCGGCCTCCACAATTGCGGGCAAAGACCCGCCCTCGCGCAGAGGGATGACATAACGCGTCGCTTTTACGGTTCGCAGCATCAGAAGCAACAGTGTACTGTGCGGAAGCGCAGCGAGCTTCGCGCAAAGGAAAGACCGTTCATTTAAGCTCGAATCTTTGAGTTCAACCTTCGAGGAATTCTCTTCATGAAGATCGCATTTCTGGGCATCGGCGCCATGGGCGCTCCCATCGCCGGTCATCTGTTGAAAGCCGGCCAGCAGTTGACGGTGTGGAATCGCTCGCGGGAGCGCGCCGAGGCGCTGGCTGGTGCACAGGTCGCGCCCACTACGGCTGAGGCCGTCGAGAATGCCGATGTATTGATGACGTCGTTGTTTGACGACGCCGCGCACGAGGATGTCCTGTTTGGCGCTGATCGTCTTCTTGAGAAGCTGAAGTCCGGCGCTCTCCATATTTCACTCAGCACCATCAGCGTTGCGCTGAGCGAACGGCTTACCGCTGAACATGCGCGGCGTGGCCACAAGTATGTCGCTGCGCCCGTCTTCGGCCGTCCGAATATCGCTGCGGACGGCAAGCTCTGGATCGTCGTCGCTGGGGAAGAGCAGTCGACAGCCCAGGCACGCCCGCTGCTGGAGAAGTTTTCGCGCGGAATTTCGGTTGTCGGCAAAGAGCCGCGCCAGGCCCATGCCCTCAAGCTTGGCGGGAATTTCCTCATCAGCGCCATGATCCACTCTCTGAGTGAGGCGTTTGTGTACGCCGACGCGCAGGGAATTGCTCCGGCGACATTTCTGGAAGCCGTCAACAGCGCTCTGTTTCAATCTCAGTTCTATGCGGCCTATGGCAAGGTGATGCTCAATCCGCCGCAACCGGTTGGCGCTCCCATGGACCTGGGCGCCAAAGACAACCGGCTGTTTCGCGAGGCGGCCGCAAGCGTGAGGACGCGATCCAGCCTGGCCGACACGCTCGCCGAGATCTTCGCGCAGGCGCAGCAGGATGGTTTGGGAAGCGGAGACTGGGCCGTGGGCCAATATCGCATGGCGCAAAAGCGCGGACATCTGGCCTGATCCCTTCGCGCCGACCTGCGTTGCGCGAATTGCCAATTTGAGCCGAAGCTTCGATAGGATGGTTCCATGAGTTTGAAGGGGAAGATTGTTTTCATTACCGGCGCCAGCGCCGGCATTGGCGCCGCAACCGCGCTGGCCTTTGCAGCCGAGGGCGCGCGCTTGCTGCTTGCGGCCAGGCGCACGGATAAGTTGGCGGCAGTGGTGGCCAAGGCATGGGAGCGCGGCGCGCCTGCCGTGCACTCGTTCAGTCTCGACGTGCGCGATCGGGGCGCTGTGCAAGAAGCGATCGACGAGTTGCCGTCGGAATGGGCGGAGATCGACATCCTTGTCAACAACGCGGGGTTGAGCCGCGGCCTCGATAAGCTCTATGCGGGCAAGATCGAGGACTGGGAAGAGATGATCGATACCAACGTGAAGGGTTTGCTCTACGTCACGCGCGCGGTGGTTCCCGGCATGGTGGCGCGCGGGCGAGGCCATGTCGTCAATCTCGGCTCAACGGCAGGCGAGATTACGTATCCGAACGGCGCGGTGTACTGCGCAACCAAGGCCGCCGAGCGATCCATCAACGATGGCTTGCGACAGGATGTTTTGGGAACGCCCATTCGCGTAACCAGCGTCGATCCTGGAATGGTGGAGACAGATTTCAGTTTGGTGCGTTTTCACGGCGATAGCGAGCGCGCAGAAAAGGTCTACAAAGGAGTAAAGCCGCTCACGCCCGAAGACATCGCCGACGTGATCGTCTGGGCTGCGAGCCGTCCCGCACATGTGAACATCGCGCGTGTGCTGCTTACGCCGGTGCAGCAGGCCAACTCGCTCCTGTTTCACCGCGACGGATAGAGAATTAGGTTAGCGACGAAAGGCTGAATCTAATTTAACGTGGCGAGCTGTGCTTCAATCTCTTTCAGAGCTGCTTCAAGAGCCGCGCGCCGGCCCGGATTGGAGGTGCGCTGAGAAAGAATGGACTCGCGCTGCAAATCGAGGGATTGCTTCTTACGCTCGCGCTGGCCGCGTTCCGCTTCAGCCAATCGTCGTTGCTCTTCGCTGACGTACCCTGCCCTCGAGCCTACTTGATCTGAGGCTGTAGCCATCTGTTCCTCCACCGATTTACTCTCCCATCCACGAGCCATATCTTCATTCTACGGGCTCCATGCGAATCTGTATTGAAGAAAAGGCCCGCAGATTCACTGTTTTGATAAGGACATAACATGCGTGCATGGCAAATTACGGCATTTGGCATCGATTCCATTGAACTTAGGACACGAGCGGACGTAGAGCCCGAACCGGGACAAGTGAAGATCGGAGTTCGCTCTGTTTCATTCAACTATCGCGATCTGATGATGGTGAAAGGCGTTTATAACCCAAAACTAAAGCTGCCCCGCATTCCTTGTTCCGACGGCGCTGGAGAAGTGGTCGCAGTCGGCGCGGGAGTGACCTCGTGGAAGCCAGGCGATCGTGTTGCCGGCATCTTTATGCAGAACTGGATCGACGGAACCCCGACTCCTGCGAAGACCAAAGGCGCGCTGGGTGGCGATATTGACGGCATGCTCGCCGACTCGGTCGTTCTGCACGAAGCTGGATTGGTCGCCATCCCGGCTCACCTGAGTTATGAAGAAGCAGCGACACTGCCATGTGCGGCCGTTACGGCGTGGAATGCTCTGGCGGCCGCGAATCTAAAAGCGGGCGCGACAGTCCTTATCCAGGGCACTGGCGGAGTTTCGATCTTTGCTTTGCAGTTCGCGCGATTGATGGGGATGCGAGTGCTCGGCGTATCCAGCAGCGATGAAAAGCTCGAACGCGCGCGCGCATTGGGGCTTCACGCAGGGCTGAATTATCGCGAAACGCCGGAGTGGGATCGATGGGTTCTGGATCAGACCGGCGGCGAGGGCGTGGATCTCGTGGTGGAGGTTGGCGGAGTGGGAACGCTGCCGCGCTCTCTGCGCGCGGTGAAGATGGGCGGCACGATTGCGCAGATTGGCGTCCTATCCGGACCAACTGGTACGGGAGAACAACTGCCTTTGCCGCTCATCCTGCACAAGCAGGCGCACATCCG
>DATHNJ010000033.1:0-22750 GCA_035486155.1 Occallatibacter sp.
GGGACTGCGCCTGCCGTGCTTGCCGCCGGCGCCAGCACCGTAGCCGTTTCGGCTGCCATCTTCCGAGCGGCCGATCCAGGCGCCGAGGCGCGGCGGTGGATCGAAGCGCTGGGCTAAACGCACAAGGCTGCACTAAGATAAGGAACCGGCAAAAATAGCAAGACAATCCCATGTATTTCCGGTAAAACCGAACCTAAGTGACGACCACCAATCTCACGTCTCATCCGAAGACAGCCGAAGCGGGCCAGGCGCCTCAGATGGTGCAAAGCCTTGGTCTCTTCAGCTCAACCGCCATCGTTGCCGGATCCATGATTGGGTCCGGCATTTTTCTTGTCGACGCCGACATTGCGCGGCTCACCGACTCGCCCGCGCTCTTTCTGGCGGCGTGGCTGGTCACCGGCGTGATGACGATGATCGGGGCGCTGAGCTACGGCGAGCTTGCGGCCATGATGCCGAAGGCCGGCGGACAATATGTCTATCTGCGCGAATCGCTGGGCCCGCTCTGGGGATTTCTCTACGGATGGACGCTGTTCCTGGTGATCCAGACGGGGACGATCGCCGCCGTGTGTGTCGCCTTCGGCAAGTTTCTCGGCGTATTTTTCCCGACCATCTCTACTACACATTGGCTCTGGCACATTGCGCATGTGCCGTCGGTGAAGCTCGGGCCCATGGTCCTCGGCAACATGGAGATCGGCGTGAACACCGCGAATGCGGTCGGCATCGCGATCGTGATCTTCCTCGCGGTGGTGAATGTGTTCGGCGTGAGGCTTGGGGCTCTAATCCAGAATGTCTTCACTTCGGCGAAGGCGTTGTCTCTGGCGGCGCTGGTGCTGCTGGCGTTCACGATGGGCCGCAACGCAACGGCCTGGAGCGACAACTTCGGCGACGGACTAAGTGCGTTTTGGAAAAATGCCGGATGGGGATCGTTGCATCCGGTGCAGGTGGGTGTTGGCGGCCCCGTCGTATGGGTCAACGTGCTCGTGATCCTCGCCGTAGTGCAGGTCGGATCGTTGTTCTCCGCTGACGCCTGGAACAACATCACGTTTACTGCGGGGGAAGTGAAGAATCCGCGCCGCAACATTCCGCTCTCGCTGATCCTCGGCGTTGGTTTTGTCATCATAGTTTATTGCCTGGCGTCGCTGGCTTATCTTCTGGTGCTGCCGATGCACGGCGACCCGCACGGCGCTACCGCATTGGCGCGCGGACTGCAGTATGCATCCGAGGATCGCGTCGGCACCGCGGCGCTCGAAGTGATGTTTCATTCCGCCGGCGCGTACATGATGGCGGCTGCCATTCTCGTTTCAACCTTCGGCTGCGCCAACGGAATGTCATTGGCGGGCGCGCGCGTCTACTACGCCATGAGCCAGGATGGACTTTTCTTCAAGTCCGTGGGCAAGCTCCACCCGCGCTATCGCACGCCGGCCGCCGGGCTGCTGGTCCAGGCTCTATGGACTGCGTTGTTGTGCGTCTCCGGCTCGTATAGCCAGTTGCTCGACTACATCATCTTTGCCGTGCTTGTCTTTTACATCCTCACCATCATCGGCCTGTTTGTTTTGCGTGTGAAGGAGCCTCACGCGGCGCGCCCATACAGGGCTCTCGGCTATCCAATCCTGCCAGCGCTCTACATCCTCATGGCGGCATGGATATGTGTCGTATTATTGCGGTACAAGCCACAGTACACGTGGCCGGGCCTGGCTCTCGTTCTGCTTGGGATTCCGGTCTATCTTTTCTGGTCGCGTCGTTCGGCGCGCGGCGAAGTAGAGATTGCTCAAGTTCACTCCTGAGGAGGATTGCCCTCGTAATGTCCAGGCTGCTTCGCATCAAACCGATGTCCCTGCTCTGCAACGAAGCGAGCGAAGAAGGCGAACACACGCTTAAGCGCTCGCTCGGCGCGCTCAACTTGATCACGCTTGGAATCGGCGCGGTGATCGGCGCGGGCATCTTTACGCTGACGGGACAGGCGGCGGCGCTGCATGCCGGGCCCGCGGTGGCGTTGAGTTTTGTGCTGGCTGGACTCACGTGCGCGTTTGCGGGCCTTTGCTATGCGGAGTTCGCCTCGATCATTCCCATCGCCGGTTCGGCCTACACTTACGGATATGCCACGCTGGGCGAGCTGGTGGCGTGGATCATCGGCTGGGATCTGACGCTCGAATACGCATTTGGCGCATCGACCGTGGCGTCGGGATGGGCGGGCTACTTCAACAGCTTGCTGCAGCAGTTGGGCATTGTCATTCCGCCGGCGTTCACGACGACTACCGGAAATGTGCTGGTGAAATACCAGGGCATCTGGATGGACAAGATGTCCTTGCCGCCGGGCGTGAGCGACGCCGGTTTGGCGCATGTGACTGGCGTATGCAATCTAGTTGCGGTGTTTATCGTACTCGTCGTGACGACGATTCTGGTGATCGGCATCAAGGAGTCGGCCAATTTCAACTCCGCGATTGTGATCATCAAGGTCGGGATCGTGGGTGTTTTTCTGGTGGTTGGCGGATTGTTCCTGCTCCATCATCCGCAAGTGGCCAGCGCCAACTGGCATCCGTTCGTTCCTCCTCCGGATGGAAAAGGAAATTACGGATGGGGCGGCATCCCGGTTGCCGCAGCGTCCATTTTCTTCGCTTACATCGGCTTTGATGCGGTTTCGACCGCCGCGCAGGAAGCGAAGAATCCGCAACGCGATATGCCGATCGGCATCCTCGGCTCACTTGTTGTGTGCACCATTCTCTACATTCTGGTTTCGCTGGTGCTGACCGGCCTCGTCAGCTACAAGACCCTCAACGTGTCGGCTCCGGTGGCCCTGGCGATCGACGCAACCGGCGTGGGCTGGGGCTCGATACTGGTGAAAATCGGCGCGGTGTTTGGACTGGCGACAGTGATGCTGGTGATGTTGCTTGGCCAAACCCGCGTCTTCTACTCGATGTCGAAGGATGGCCTGTTGCCCAAATGGGCTTCCGCGATCCATCCCAAGTTCCGCACGCCGTGGATCACAACGATCGTCTTCGGCACGTTCGCGGCCATCATGCCGGCGTTCCTGCCCATCGACAAACTGTCGGAGCTGGTGAACATCGGAACGCTGCTGGCCTTCACAATTGTTAGCGCTGGCGTGTGGATCCTGCGCGTGCGCCATCCGGAGATGCATCGGCCCTTTAAAACGCCGCTCGTTCCGCTCGTGCCTTTCCTGGGCATCGTCTCCGCGCTGTTCCTCATGTCGCGCCTTTCGGCGATCACCTGGGAAGTCATGATCGTCTGGCTGCTTGTAGGCTTGGTGGTCTACTTCAGCTACTCAATCAAGCACAGCAAGGTACAGGCGCTGCCAGTCGCGGCGGAAGGCGACTGATCGATCAATCTGTTCGAGGAGAACATTTCGACTCGGTGATGCTCTCGAACGCGTGTCTTTTCCGATTTCTGTTGGCGGCGCTCGTCCTGTTGCTCCCAGCGCATCGGACGGCGGATGCAATTGAGTCTCCGACAGATTCGTTGCAGCCGGCTCGGGCTGCTCTCCGCCGCCTTGTCCCGACATTCGAGCGCCAAATCAGTTTGTCGGCTCTGCGCCGGAGCGATGGCCGCGACGCCTTCCGCATCTCTGGGACAAACGGACATATCCACGTCGAGGCGACGACCAACATCGCAGCTCTGTTTGGAGTGAACTGGTACCTGAAGTACGTCGCCCACCTGCAGATTTCGACGAATGGCGATCAGCTTCATCTGCAGGGAAGACTGCCGGCGCCGCCGCAGACTATCGAAAAAGAAGCAGCCTATCCCTATCGCTACGCGCTGAACCAAAACGCCGATGGCTACTCCACACCGTATTGGAGTTGGGAGCGATGGCAGCGCGAGATCGATGTACTTGCGCTGCATGGCGTCAACGCCATGCTTGTCGAGCGCGGCATGGATGCCGTCGTGTACCTGACGTTTCGTGACTTCGGCTACTCGGACGAAGAGATACGGCGATGGATCACGCAGCCGGCGCATCAGAACTGGCAACTGATGGGCAACATGTGCTGCTTCGATGAACCGATATCGAAGCCGTTGATCGATGGCCGCGTTCGCGCTGCGCAACAGATCATCGCCCGCCTTCGCGAGCTCGGCATTACGCCTGTCTTTCCTGGTTATTACGGCATGGTCCCGGCGGATTTTGCGGTGCGGCATCCGGGCAGTCATGTGATTGCACAGGGCGATTGGAACGGCTTCGAGCGTCCGGCGTGGCTGGATCCGCGCGATCCAAAGTTCGCCGAGATCGCCGCTGCTTTCTATCGTCATCAGCGAGAGCTCTTCGGAGATACTTCGATCTATGACATGGAGCTCTTTCAGGAGGGCGGCGCATCGGGCGATGTGCCCGTTTCTCCGGCTGCGCAGCAGGTGCAGAAGGCGCTCGACCGAGCTCATCCGAATGCATTATGGATGACGCTGGCGTGGCAGGACAATCCCTCGCAGGGTTTGTTATCGGGCGTCGATCTTCGCCGCATGCTCATTGTGGATCTCGATCAGGGGCGCATTCCACGCGAGCATCGCGAGACGGATTTTCACGGCGCGCGCTATCTGTTCGGCGGTTTGTGGGAGTTCGGGGGCAGAACGACTCTGGGCGCTAATCTCTACGATTACGCCGTGCGTCTGCCGAAGATGGGGACGCGTCCATCGAGCACGATGGCGGGGACTGCGGTAATGACCGAGGGGCTGGATACAAATCCTGCGGCATTCGATCTGTTCACAGAGATGGCGTGGCGCAAAGAGCCGGTCGGTCTTGACGACTGGGCCGATCAATATGCCGCGCGTCGTTATGGCGGCGCTGATCCTCATGCGCGCCGTGCGTGGCGCATCCTGATGGAGACGGTCTACGGCGGGCGCGCGGATGGCGATACGAGCCACGGCGAGCGCGATGCGGATGCGGAGTCGCTCTTCGATGCGCAGCCGAGCCTTACGGCAGTCAGGGCTTCCACTTGGTCGCCGGATCAGTTGCGCTACGATCCGAAGCGGTTCAAAGAGGCGCTAGCCGAACTGCTTCAGGTGAATGCCGAGGATCGAGCGACTGCGACCTATCAGTACGATCTTGTCGATGTTGCGCGTCAGGCGATGGCCAATTGGAGCAGGGAAGCATTGCCCGGGATCAAAGACGCCTTCGATCGGCGCGATGAACCGCGTTTTCGTTCGCTTGCAGATCAATGGTTGCGGAGGATGGAACTGCAGGATGCGCTGCTGGAGACGAATTCTTCGTTTCTCGTTGGGCGCTGGCTGGAGAATGTTTCGCCATGGGCTGCGAGCGACGAGGAACGGCGAAGACTGGAGTACGATGCGCGCTCGATTCTCACCACGTGGGGCAACAGGACCGCGAGCGAAGCGGGACTGCACGACTACGGCAACAAGGATTGGGCGGGACTCACCCGCGATTACTATCTTCCTCGCTGGCGAACTTACTTCGATTCACTGGATAGATCGTTGAGAGAAGGGAAGCCTCCGGCTGCGATCGATTGGTTTCAGTCAGGCGAACGTTGGAATCGAGACAGTAAGTCCTATGCGGCGACGCCGCACGGCGATGCGTGGTCCGTTGCTAGACAGGTCGCTGAGGAGTTAGGAATCTCGCTGCAGGAGCAGGTCGCGCAGTAGGCTCTCTCCATCTGAAGATTGAGAGGGACATCCCACATCGCGCAGTATCATCGCTAGTCCGCATTGTTCTGGCAAATGAGGAGGAGAACACATGACTAGCTCCGCAAATCCACGCCGTCCGCCGCGCGGCGCGGCATGGAAGCCGCGTCCCGAGACGCTCGAGCTGCTCGCCGTCTCCGGCAATCCCATTAACGGCCTCGGCGAAACCGAACTGCGCTCGCCCTCACCGTTCTTCTGGCATCCGCCCGACAAGCATCCCTGGGGCGCGCTGCAGATTGCCGCGCGGCAAAACCTGCGGCGCTGTCCCGGCGCGATGGCTGCGTTCCAAGCTGCGTATGAGTATCCGGAGTTGATTCCGGTGGCTGCGCATCGCAACGAGAAGCCGGCGCATGAATGGACCGATGCGGCGCGGCGCTTCGCCCTCGAGCATGAGGCGGACGCGGCGGGCATCGCGCCGATGGACCCCACCTACGTCTTCGAGGGGTACTCGATTGAAGAGCCGTGGGTCATCGTGCTGGCTCTTGCGCACAACTACGAGCGGCTAAAGGAGGCGCCATCCGACGAGACCAATGGCGTCAGCGTCTGCGACGTCGGCGATCAATATGCGCGCGGCACGCGGGCTTCGTATACGCTGGCCAATTGGATTCGCGCGCAGGGATACAAGGCTGATCCGTATCCAGGGCCTATGGCTGCCGCTCTTGCCCTGATTCCTCCCGCCATCGCTGCCGGCCTGGGGGAATTGGGCAAACACGGTTCGCTGATTAGTCGCCAGTTTGGCTCGGGCGTGCGGCTTGCCGGAGTCACCACGGATATGCCGCTCATTCCGTCCGGCCGCGATCGTTTCGGCGCCGATGAATTTTGCGCAACATGCCAGGTGTGCACGCAAGCCTGCCCGCCCGGCGCGATCAGCCCGCAGAAGCAGATGGTGCGCGGGCTCGAGCGATGGTACGTCAACTTCGATCAATGCATTCCTTACTTCGCGGAGAATGCAGGATGCGCAATCTGCATCGCCGAGTGCCCATGGACGCGACCGACAGTGCGGCCGAAGCTGCTGGATACGATGGCGCGGCGCCTCGCGGCGCAGGATTCCGCGGAGTAGCCATGAGTTCCGTTACTATTGCGCGCGAACGCGACGAGAACTCCATTCGCTATCCGGGCTGGGCCGTGACTGGCGCTGCCTTCGCCGGCGTCATGGTGAGTTTTTCTCCCATCGTTCCCTATACCTTCAGCCTTTTTCTAAATCCGTTGCACAATGCATTTGGGTGGAAGCACGAGGCCCTGGGCGCCGCTTTTGCGCTGGCGGCAATTACGGTAGCGGCGGTCTCTCCCCTGATCGGCTTGATGCTGGATCGCTTTCCTCCGCGTCGTATTCTGCTTCCGGCGATTGTCATCTTCGCCTGCGCACTGGCTTCGCTGAGCGGCCTGAGCGGCAACATCACGCGCTACTATCTCACGTACTTCGTTCTGGGGCTTGTAGCCAATGGGACGGCGCAGTTTGCTTATACGCGCACCGTGCTCACCTGGTTTGACCGTCGCCGCGGCTTTGCTCTTGCGGTCATCCTGACGGGCAGCGGCGTCGGCGCGCTGATAATTCCGCCGCTCACGGAGTGGATGATCGAGACGCATGGCTGGCGCAGCGCCTATCAGATGCTCGGCGCAATCGCATTGCTTGGATTGCCGCTCACCGCGTTGTTGGTTCGCAATCGTCCTCAACCTGCAGCGCATGATCGCGCACATCCAACTGCCGACGGGGCCACCATCGCCCAGGCTCTTGCAAGCCCCGTGTTTTGGATTTTGGCCGGCATCATTCTGCTCGGCGCCTTCAGCGAGAACGGGCTCGTCACCAATCTCGCCGCCATTCTCACCGAGCACGGCGTTTCGGCTCGTTTCGCGGCGCTGGCGCTTTCGGCGCGCGGCGCTGCAGGCATCCTCGGCCGTCTCGGCACAGGACTGCTGATCGATCGCTTCTCTCCGCAGCGCATCCAGACGGTTATTTTGCTGCTCTCTGCCATCGGCATTGTGCTGCTCGCCTTTGCCAGCACGCCCGTCGTTGCGCTGTGCGGCGCCGCGATTCTCGGCGTCGGTCTCGGCAGCGAGGCGGATGTTGCGCCCTACCTGCTCGCACGGTACTTCGGCCGCCGCCACTTTTCGATGCTTTACGGATTGACGTGGACGGCATACGCCATTGGCGGCGCCACAGGCCCTCTGACGATGGGCCGTCTCTATGACATCGCGGGTTCTTACCAGATACGCTTCGTTCTCTACATGGCCTGTGCGGCCTTCGGGGCGATGGCGCTTAGCCTTCTGCTGCGGGAAAAGAAAAGCGAGAACGCGATTGCGGGTGGCCTCTCTTCGCCCTCGACCGTTTCATCGGAAGGTTGAGCCCGGCGTCGAATGGCTCGCAAGCAAGCGCGATAAGGAAGGGATCGCTCAAAAAAATGCGAAGGAGATGGGGTTATCCCATCCCTCCGCATCGAGAGGCCAGAAATAGACTTTAGCGGGCGGCCGCTTCGGCATTGCCAAAGTAGCGCGACACGGAGTGAAGGAACGGCTCCGCTACTGCCGGAGGCGGCACCGCGCCATGCAGGATCTGATCGAAAGTGTGTTCGCCGCCGCCATAGATCGCATCGGTATCGTCGCGGTTCTGGCTTACGGAGACGCCGTTGAGATCGATGCCGGCGAAGACGCCGCGGCTACGTGACCAGGTCAGCAATTCTGCGCGCATGCTCGCATCCGTAGAAGCCTGCGCATCGCGTCCTACCGGGCCGGCGGCGGCAGATGCATCCGCGCCAATCTTGAACTTGTCATGCAAAAGATCCTGGAATCCTTTGTGGTTGATCGCAACGAGGACTAAGTCCGTTCCTTGTCCGCCGATCTGGAAGCCGAACGAGCCGCCGGCCATGCGGATGAACACCGGCGCGCTCCAGCCGCCGTGCGTGCGGCAGGTCACGACGCCTTGTCCATATTCGGCGCCCAGAATGAAAGCGCCTTTGACGACTCCGGGAATCACCGCGATGCACACGGCTTGCCGCGTGATGCCGTCGGGAATCGACTTATCGGGAACCGACATGATTTCGTTGATGGTGTTCCTGGCCGCGGTTAAACGCGAGTCGAGCTTGCTGACATCGTCGGCAGCATGGGCGGAAAGCGAGGCGCTTGCCATCAGCGCTAAGGCGCAGAGTACTTTCTTCATGGGATGTTTCCTCCTGTTTGTTGTCCGAACAACGGCTTAAATGGCGCTCTGGCGCCGGGAGCCCGCTGCTTGCCCCCAACTCTTCCGATGCGTTTTGAGCGGATGAAGTTGACTGTGGAAGAGAAAAGGCACGGCGCGCGTCAACGGTTGACGTCGCGAAAGTTCCTGATCAGCACGGCGTCGATGGACTCCGTACCGTGCGCAACCGCGAGCCGTCCGTCGCGCGACCACTGGAAGTTGAAGATGACGCCCGATGCGAAATAGGTCACCGGGGTTGCTGGTCCGCCATCGAGTGGCTGTTCCCAGATGTTATCCGCATCGCTGCCGTGATGGATGAATGTTATCCCCCGGCCGTTGGGCGCCCAGGCCAGATAACGCGGGGTTGCATTTTCGGGCAATTCGAAGACCTTCGCCGGAGGACCGCCTTCAATCGGCACGATAGCAAGGCGTACGCGCTGGTTTTCACGAGGGATGTAGGAGCACGCGATCCACTTGCCGTCGGGGGAAACGTCGGGGTCGTCGGCGTTGTAGTCAGTCAACTGAACCGGCTGTCCGCCCTCGCTGGGCGCCTTCATCAGGACAGACTGATCGCCCTGCGAACTGCTGTAGACGATCCAATTTCCATCAGGCGTGATGGAGAGAGGGAAGTCTTGTCTGCCGGTTGTGAGCTGTTTTGCGTGAGCGCCATTCATATCGGTGCGCCACACATTGGCGACGTCGTTCGCGCCCCAGCGCGCGGCTGCAATGTAGTCCCCGCGCGGCGAAACGGCCAGGTCCGAGATCTGGTGATTCACGTCTGTTGTGGCGATCCGTTGCGGGTCCGATCCGTCCTGATTCGCTTCCATCAGTTCGACATGATCTTCCGCCTGGGACGAGTAGATGATTTTTCCATCCGGCGTCCAGGCCAGTCCGTCGATGCCGTCGTGATTCTGATTTTCGGAGCTCAGCGAGCGGATCTGCATTCCGTTGCCGGCATCGAGAAGCTGAATCGAGTCGAGAAGCAGGTCCTGCACGGCGAGAAGGGATCTGCCGTCGCCGGTGGCCCGAACCGCGGTGTATTTGGAAAGATCGTGAGTGATGGCCTCTGTTTTCCCGCTGGACAGCGTGACTTTGTAGATCTGCGGGTGAGAAAACCCGGGCAGCAGGCCGACGACGAGCAGGTCGTCGCTTGAGGGTAGAGAGCGCAGATCGTCAATCGTGACCCAATTGCCATTCTTGACTGGCTGCGCCGTTCCGCCCTCCGCCGCGATGGTGTAGAGACCCGATCGCAAAGGAAAGACGAGAGCTTCGCCATCGGCTGTCCACGCGATGCGGTTCATATGAATGCCCGGCGCGTGGAACGAAGCGAGCACGCGCTCCCCGGCGCCATCGATGGATGCCGTCACGATGCTGTCTTCGCCGTGGGTGATCAATGTGCTGCGCACGAACGCAAGCATGCGGCCATCGGGTGAGATCGCCGGGCCGCCGGAGATTCCCGTTAAGATCTGCGTCGGAGTTCCGCCCAGAAACGGGACACGATAAAGCTGACCGCTCGGCTCGAGTGGCGCCTTGCGCATGAAGTAGACGTAGTCGCTATCAGGAGAAAATGCGATGCCCTGGCACGAGAGTTTTCCCATGGCGACGAGCTTGAGAACTCGACCGGTGGCGAGCTGCTTGAGCCAAAGACTCTGTTCGCCGCCTTGCTCGCGCACATACGCGACGTACTTGCCATTGGGCGAGATATCCGCGTACTGGATGTCGCCGTCTCCGGTGACGCGAACCATGTTGAGCTCGGCGGGCGGGCTCGTCTGCCGCATTGTCGAGAAACGAAGGAATCCGTAGGGGACTGCCGCCAGGACGATCGCCGCCGTCAGCACGGCGAGGAGCCATTTCTTTCTGCCGGTGAAATCGAGGCCGGAGGCGCGATGAGATTGAAGAGGAGGCGTGTCCACGGCGGCCGGCAGAGAACTCGCTTCGGAGGCTGCCATCTCGAAAGGAAGAGAATGCAGGACGCCGTTTTCGCTGGGGGACTCGATCTCAACCACCTCGGCGACGAAACGGTAGCCTGCGCCGATTACGGTCTCGATGTACTTTGGCGAAGCCGGGTCGTCGCCGAGCTGGGCGCGCAGTTGATTTACGGCAGTGTTGATTCCGCTGACAACGTCGACTGTCTGCGTGTCCTTCCATAGAGCCGCGGCAATCTCATCGCGGGAAATCAGATGGCCCGCATGGCCGACAAGCAGATGGAGCAGCCGGAGCCGCGATCCCGGAACGCGAAGCCGCACACCCTTCCTGCGCAGCTCCTGCTGCGTAGGATCCAGCTCAAACGGGCCGAACTGGAAGACCGTGGCCTTAGCCTGCGTCGACACGCTTCCTCCGTACGGAATGCGGAGCCCGGAACCGGCGCCACGGGGAATGGAGTGGTTCTTGGTTTAGATAGAAGTCTAACAAAATAAGAGTAATGGATCATTAGATGGAATTTAGATGGAATTTAGGCAAAATCCATGGCCTTTGCGGCAGAACTTGACGTAGATTCGGCGTCGGAATCCAACTCTGCTCGTATTTGTTCGGCAACGTTTGCGCCTCAGTGAAGGCGAGAGCGCGAGTAGTGGAGCGGGCGGGGCTTGAGATTCCACGCGAAACCCCATCGCGGCCTAAGGATTGCGGATCACAAACAGGGTTTGGCTCAACTCCGGCCATTGACCGGAGTGCGAGAGAGTTTTTGTTTCGATTGGGAGATACGGATGGATCGCAGTGCGGTTTCATTGTTGGTAATTGTTGCGAGAATTGCGGCTTCACCGACCTGGGGTCTTTCTCTGAACCTTGCATCGACAACAACGCCGATCCGCACGTTCTCCATGGGGCCGACAACCGTAAGACAGGATGGCTTCCGCAATCCTGTTCTGACTTTCTCAGCTTTGCGTCCGCACGGCAGTCCCATTTGTTGTGCGCATGCAAAGCGAAGCGCAAGCCTTAAGGAGGGCTGATTTCCATGAAAGCTCGTGTAGTTGTTTCGCTTGCTGCATCCGCCGTGTTTTTCGCATCCGCTCTGGTCGTCTCGGCTCAGGGGCCCGGCATGACGGAGCCGCCCAAGGTGCTGGTCGTCGACCGCGAGTATCTGAAGCCCGGCAAGAGCGGCAGTTTGCATGAGAAGACGGAGGCCGCGTTCGTCAAAGCGCTGAACGACGCCAAATCGCCCACGCACTATCTTGCCCTGGATTCGTTGTCCGGCCCGTCGCGTTCACTCTTCTTTCTTGGCTATGGCTCCTTCGAAGAGTGGGGCAAGTCGCAGGAAGCCGAGCACGCGAACGCCACGCTTTCAGCGGCCTTAGATCAGGCGTACATCGACGACGGCGAACTCCTGTCGGAATCGGGAACGCATGTCTTTCTGTATCACCCGGAGATGAGCTTGCACGCGGGGGTCGCGATTGAGCACATGCGCTACTTCGAGATCAGCCAGTTCCACATCAAGCCTGGGCATCGGCACGAATGGGAAGAGCTGGCCAAGCTCTACAAGAGCGGCTTCGAGAAGACGCCCGAAGTTCACTGGGCCGCCTACGAGAGCATCTACGGAGAGAACAACGGCGGCCTCTGGGCTGTGATCAATCCCATGAGATCCCTCGATGAAGTCGACAAGGGGATGGCGCAGGATAAGCAGCTAGAAGCGGCGCTGGGCGAAGCGGGAATGAAGCGTCTGGTGGAACTGTCCAGCGCATGTATCGAATCGAGCCAGACCAATGTCTTCGTCGTGAACACGAAGAATAGCTATTCCAGCGAGGAATGGGTCAAGGCTGCTCCGGAGGTTTGGGGCCAACATTGAGATTCCTCTGAGGGGCAGGCGCTTACACGGCTGGCCTGCCCCTCCCTTTTTTGGCTTGTCCTGTAGCGTGGAGCTAGCGTTCGACCAACTCCCAATCCATTCTTCGGAGCGCTCATGGCCACAGTATCTTCCCAGCGTCTGGCGCCCAGCACCCGTCCTGCGACGTTCGTCCGCATGCTCGATCGATACTTCTACTTCAGCATGTCGCTGCTGATTCTCGTTCTGGTCACGGTTATGTTCAGCACCACCGTGCCTGCCCGGTTGTTCCATCCGAAGATTGCTCCTCCCTCCATCGTGTGGGTACACGGCGCAGTCTTCTACGGTTGGGTTCTGTTCTTCATCCTGCAATCGGGTTTAGTAAAGATTCGCAAGACCTACTGGCACCGCACCATCGGATGGTTCGGAGTTGCGCTTGGCGTCGCGATCGCTGGGTTGGGGGTCTCGACCACGATCGTCATGCACAGGTTCGAATTCCTGACGCTTCACCAGGGCCAGGACGCGATCGGCAGTATCTCTATCCCGCTATGGGATATGGCGTGCTTCGCAGTCGTCTTCAGCCTGGCCATTCTCTTGCGGAAGAAGCTGGAATACCATCGCCGGCTCATGCTGATTGCGTCGTGCGTGTTGACAGCGGCGGCATGGGGACGATTGCCCGAGTCAGTGCTGCCGGGGTTCTGGTTCTACGCAGGGGTTGACCTGTTGATTGTGATGGGAGCGGCTCGCGATCTCCTCGTGAATCGAACGATTCACCGCGTGTATCTCATTGCTCTGCCGCTCTTCATCGCCGGTCAGATCGCGATTTCGCAGATCACCTACACAGAGTGGTGGACGCGCTTTGCGCACGACCTTTTGTTTTGAGCGTTAATTTGAAACCTGATCTTGACGCGGGGCTTTCCGGGCGCGGGAGCGGCGGCCCTGCGTTTGACGGTCAACGGCGATTTCTCAGGCGAGCTCCGCTGCCTCGACCGTTGCGGCCCACGGAATGATCGTATCGATCTTTGTCAGCTTCATGAGCTCCAAAACGCGGGGGCTCGCTCCTACGGCAATCATCTTCAGACCGCGATTCTGGTTGCGCGCATAGTGGGTCACGAGCATCCCCAAACCGCTTGAGTCCATATATGGAACAGCGGTCAGGTCGAGGATGTTGAGCGTTGCCGGTTCCTCTCCGGCTGCCGGCGACAGGTCGAGCGCGTTCTTGATGTCGATCGGCGCCAAGGCGCCGTACATATCGCGCGCGGTAAAAGGTCCGGTCAAAGTTAAAATCAACGTACCCGGCGCCTTGCCCCGCTTGCGTTCGATGTTGAATGGCGTGCTCATCCAATTCTGCGCTTGCGCTGTCGTCATCCCATACTCCCTGCCGATATCCGGCGATTCGCCTGTTCGAGAGACTGCGTTTGTTGTACAGGCCGTCTGAGGCTTTGACAAGGATTTCGAATTCCAGGCGCGGCCGAAGGCGAAACGCACGAAGTCAGGGCGGCGGCCATAGTGAGGCGATCTCCGGTTTAGGAGATTTTGGATGGAATACAGCCAGCATCTTAAGCGAATCTGTGTGGAGCAGTCTGACGACTGGTCGTCACGCCTGAAGCCTGATTCCACGCGCTCTTCCGCGCAACGATGCCCGGAAGAGAAGGCAGCGATACTTCCGATGAAATCCGAATATGGCGTTACAAAACCTTGAAGTCGAATAATTAATTTATTTAAGAACTAAATGAATTGACTGTAGCCAATATAATTGTGTATTGTTTCACTTTAGAATAAAAGAAGGCGGCCGAAATCTCTCCATTCGGACTGCCAGGGTGCAAATTTGTAATTCGATCAGAGCAAGATCAATCCTGAACTTTGGTAAAGCAGCGCGGCTGCTAGATTTATACATCCGGCCCGATGCAATCTCTGACACCTTGCTCGGTCTTTGGGCGGCGCCTGCGATAAGGAGTTTGAATGCGAGATCGAGAGACGGCAATCCAGGATCGCGATTCAACAGAGAGCCGTTTGGCGATTGAGGGTGGCGCGCCGGTGCGCACCAAGCCCCTGCCTCTGGAGTTTCCCGGCGTACATCATATGGGCGCGGAGGAGGCTGCTGCCGTCGATCGCGTGATGCGCAGCAGGTCATTATTTCGTTACTACGGCGTCGATCTGCAAAGAGAGGTTGAAGCATTTGAGGCCGAGTTCGCCCGGTTTCTCGATGTCTCGCATGTCGTGGCGGTTAGCAGCGGTACAGCTGCGCTCAACGTTGCTCTGGCTGCCCTGGGCGTTGGGCCAGGACAAGAGATCATCGTGCCGGCCTATATGTGGGTGTCTGTTGCCGCGGCAGTCATAAGTCGCGGGGCGATCCCGGTGCTCGCGGACATCGACGACACTTTCTGCATCGATCCGAAGTCTCTCGAAGAAAAAATCAGCGACAAAACGGCGGGCGTCATTGTTGTGCACATGAGTGGCGCTCCGGCGGACATCAAAGCCATTCAAGAAGTGGCCAGTCGCAGGAAGTTGTTCGTGCTCGAGGATTGTGCGCAGTGCATCGGAGGCAGCGTCAACGGACAGCGGGTGGGCACGTTGGGCGACATGGGCGTGTTCAGTTTTCAGATGAACAAGAACATGACCTCGGGAGAAGGCGGCGCCGTAGTCACGAATGTACGGCGGCTCTACGATCGCGCATTCGCGTGTCACGATCTGGGCTATGCGCGCAACGAGCAGGGCCGGCTCATCATGGACGATCCGGATTTGTGCTTGTGGGGCCAGGGGTGCAGACTCGACGAGCTACGCGGTTCTGTGCTGCGGGCGCAACTGGCGAAGCTGCCTCGGATCACGAGCAGCATGCATCGCAGCAAATATCGCATCCGGGAGGCTCTGGTGAAGCTGCCGGGCATAGGCTTGCGCCGGATCGTCGATCCGTCTGGCGACACGTCTTCTTTCCTGATCACCACATATATAGACCCAGCAACCGCGAGGAAGGTGAATAAGGCGTTGAGAGCCGAGGGAATTGTCACCGACCCGCAGGGAATCTCAAATATCGTGATGACCGAGTGGGGCTTTCATCTTTACTACAACATTGTCAGCCTCGTGCAGAAGACGAGCGTCGATCGCCTCGGTTTCCCGTGGAATCTTGCCGAGAACTCCGGCCTCAGAATGCAATATGCCAAGGGCGTTTGTCCGGTGGCTGACGATCTGTTTGAGCGCAGCATTCTTATCGCTATTCCATCCTCGCTCACAGAACGCGACGAGAGTGATATCATTCGCGCGTTTACCAAGGTTCATCGGGCGCTCCTGTCAGACAAGCGCCGAAGCGTAATTTGAGCGTGAATTGGGCAGATGAGACATGCATGAGGCGCTCGTCTTTGACTATGACGGAGTGATCGCAGATACCGAGCCGTTGCATTGGAGATCGTGGGCGGCCTTGCTTTCGCGCTACGGTATTCAACTCGGATGGGATGAGTACTGCCGCATCGGACAGGGAGTCAGCGACGCGGCGATCTTCGAGCATTTCCGCGAGCAGGCGCCGCAATGGGATGCTGCCGAGTTTGCATTCCAGAATCGCGAGCGCAAGCAGATGGTTCGCGCATGGGCGCTTGCTGAAAGCCCCATACAGCCGGAAACAGGCGCGCTGTTGAAGACGCTCGGCGCATATCGCCTTGGACTTGTGACCAGTTCAGACAAGGCGGAAGTGGAACCCGTTTTGCGTGCTGCGCAAATTTATGACTGCTTCGATGCAATCGTCTACGGAGAAGAACCGGAAGCTCCCAAGCCATCGGCGGCGCCTTATCTGCTGATTGCGGAGCGGCTGGGAGTTAAGTCCGGAACAGCCTTTGAAGACTCGGCGCCGGGACTGGCAAGCGCTCGTGCGGCCGGATTCAGAGCGGTCGAAATTCCTCGGGCAAGCGATCTTCCTCAGATCGTCGCCATAACGCTAAGGTGACTATGTCGAACCCATTGGGCGTAGTTCTCAATCCAGCTCTTTTGTCGGCGTTTCTTCTCTGTACGATCTCAGTCTCGGCGCAAGCCGTTTTAGGGGCGCATGGCGCGAAGCCAAATACCCGGAAGGGCAGCTTGACTGGCGCGGGTTCCGACGATATCTGGTGGAAGCATGCGGTCATCGACGAGATCTATCCACGCAGTTTTGCGGATTCGAATGGCGACGGCGTCGGCGACTTGAACGGCATCACCCAACATATCGACTACCTCAAAGCGCTGGGGATCGACGCCATCTGGATCGCGCCGATGTATCCGTCGCCCCAGGTAGACTTCGGCTACGACATCTCCGAGTACGAAAGCATCGACCCGCAGTACGGCACGCTGAAAGATTTCGATCGCCTCGAAGCCGGGGCTCAGCGACGCGGCATGCGCATCATCCTCGACATGGTGCTGAATCACACATCCGACAAACACACGTGGTTTATCGAGTCAGCCGCCTCGCGTGACAATCCTAAGGCTGATTGGTACGTGTGGAACTCCGGCGTTCCTGCGGACTCGCCCGGCGTGGGCGCATTCCAGAAGAAGAACGAGCACGATGGCGTGGTTCCTCCGAATAATTGGGAGTCGTTCTTCGGCGGATCTGCGTGGGAGTGGGTTCCAGCTCGCAAACAGTTTTATTACCACAAGTTTTACAAGCAGCAGCCCGATTTGAACTGGCGCAATCCCGCGGTTGAAGCAGCCATGTTCGACATGATGAAGTTCTGGCTGAAGCGCGGGGTCGCGGGATTTCGGCTGGACGCCATTCCCGAACTCTACGAAGACCGGCAGCTTCGCGATGAACCGGAGCTACCCGGAACAAACGACCAAGGCGACCCGAACCTGCAAGAGATTCGCACGGCGAATCTGCCGGAGATGCACGACCTTTTGCGCAGGCTGCGAACGATGGTCGATCGGTTTCCAGGACACCGCGTGTTGATTGGCGAAACGTATCCGGCGAATGCCGCAGTCCTGGATGAATGGTACGGCGGCGCGGCGCATGACGAACTCGACTTGCCGATGGACATGCTGGTTGGCTTCGGCGACGGCCTTCATCTCACTGCTTCGCATTTTCGAAGCACTCTGGATGCGGCGGAGACCCAGTTACATGGCTCGCAGCCGCTTCTTGTCTTCGACAATCACGACAATGATCGGTCTATCGATCGCTTTGGAGATGGAGCGCACAACGTTGAAATTGCCAAGGCCCTTGCGACCATTCTCTTCACGAGTCGTGCGACTGCGATGACTTATTACGGCGCCGAGATCGGCATGACTACAGAGACGCCCAAACGGAAAGAAGACGTGAAGGATCCGATCGGCATTACAGGCTGGCCGAAGGAAAAAGGACGCGACGGCGAGCGCACGCCGATGCAGTGGACGTCGGGGCCGCAGGCAGGCTTTTCGAGCAACCCTGATACCTGGCTTCCGATTGCACCGAACTACAAAACGGTCAACGTCGAAACGGAGAGCGCCGATCCCAGTTCGCTGCTGAACTGGTACAAGAAGCTGATCGCGCTGCGGCGGCGGAATCTGGCTTTGCGCGACGGTAGCATGACCATGATCAATCGGGATGATCCCGAGGTGCTGGCATTTGTGCGTCGTGTAGGCGAGAAGGGGCCTGCTGTCGTGGTTGCAATCAACATGTCCGCCAATGCAAAAACAATTGCATTGGATGTCAAAGACGTGGGGATCGGCGGCACAGCAGTTACGATTCTGGCGGCAAGCGATCCCTCGCCTGAGTCCATCCGATCGCTGGAGGCGGTTACGCTACAGCCTTTTGCCTCGTGGGTTGGGGAGATTCGATAGGCAGGCGTGCATGAAACCAATGCGATCACTGAGACAGAGAGTTATAAAGCGAATCGTTCATCGTAACCGCGCCCGGTGCGGGCGATCGATGCAATGTGCTGCGGCTTTGATTTCGCTGCTTGTGTCCGCTGTTCTTTGCACGCATATCGCTTCTGCGCAATCGGCAGGTTCGATGCCCGTTTATCTCGATCCCAGCCAGCCGATCGATGCTCGGGTCGACGACCTGATGAAGCGTATGACGCTGAAGGAGAAAGTCGGCCAGCTCAATCTTCCTTGTGGATATGTCGAGGCGCTGGGAAAGACAAACGCAGAGAAGATGGCGTCGGCGCGGAAGTTTGCGGCCGGAACCTTGACCGGCGAGATTGGTCCAGGCGCCGGATTCTTTACGCTGGCCGACACGCTGCATCTGAACAACCTCTCTGAGCAAGTGAATTTCTTCAACGAACTGCAAACCATTGCGACTACGCAGACGCGCCTGAAGATACCGCTGCTTGAAGACGAAGAGGGAACTCACGGAGCGATGTTTGCGGGCGCCACCGTGTTTCCCGAGGGCCTCGCGATCGGCAGCAGCTTCGATATGCCTCTTGTTCACTCAATCTACGTGGCCGCCGCGCAGGAGGCCCGCTCGACGGGCATTCATATGCTTTCGACGCTCGTGCTCGAGACCGATCGCGACCCACGCATGGGACGCAACATGGAGGGCTATACCGAGGATCCGTTTTTAGACGCTCGGATCGCCGAGAACATTGTGCGCGGCGCGCAAGGCGCCGATGTTTCTGCGCCCGACAAAGCAGCTGCTATGATGACCGATTTCCCAACGCAGAGCGAGCCGGCGAGCGGCATGGAGCGCGGCGCAATCGAATTATCAGAGCGATATATTCGCGAAAACTTTCTTCCTCCGTGGATTGCGGCGTTCAAGGCAGGCGCATTGGGCGTGATGGCAGGTTATCCCGACATTGAAGGAGTGCCAGAACACGCCTCGGAGAAATGGAACACTCAGATCCTTCGCAATGAGTTGGGCTTCAAGGGAATCGTGGACAGCGAGGGGGGCGGATTCAGCACTCTGATCTACGAGCACATCGTACCTACCCAAAAAGAAGCGGGAGCGCTTGCGCTGCGCGCCGGCGTCGACGTGGATATTACCTATGAGCCCGCATACATGGGGCCTTTGATTGAAAACGTCGAGGAAGGGAAGATTCCTGAGTCGTTGATTGACCGCGCGGTGCGGCGCGTGCTCGATGTGAAGTTTCGTCTTGGACTGTTCGAACATCCATTCGCTCACCTTGCGGAGGCCGAGCGCGTTGTCCACTCTGCGGAGCATCAGCAACTGGCGCTACAGGCCGCCCGCGAAGGCATTGTCCTGCTAAAGAACGACCATGATCTTCTTCCACTGAAAAAAGACATTGCGTCGATCGCGGTGATTGGTCCTAATGCGAATGACGGCTGGAGCCAGTTAGGCGATTACTCACCACATGCCGTTCCGCAGAAGATTGCAACGGTGCTTGACGGCATCCGGGGCGCAGTTTCTCAAGCGACGAAAATTGACTATGTCAAAGGCTGCGATGTCATCGGCGGCAAAGCGGACATCGCGCCGGCAGTCGAAGCTGCGCGAAGGGCCAGTGTTGCTGTCGTCGTCGTGGGAGAGCGTCCGGATAACGATGGAGCGGATGAAGGTTCAGCGACCGATGGCGAGGCGTACGATGTCGCCAGCCTTGATTTGACAGGGCGCCAGGAAGAACTCGTGCGCGGCATTGAGGCGACCGGCACGCCCGTGGTTCTGGTTCTGATCAACGGCCGCCCGCTTTCCATTCCTTGGGAGGCCGAACATATTCCCGCCATTGTTGAAGCGTGGGAACCAGGCGAGCGGGGCGGCGATGCGATTGCTGATGTCTTGTTCGGCGATTACAACCCGAGCGGCCGGCTGGCCATCACTATTCCGCGCAGCTCCGCGCAGCTTCCGGCTTACTACAACTACAAGCCCGGCAAAGAGTATTGGATGAAAGAAGGCTGGAGTCACAATGGCGGATACTCCGACATGCCTGCATCGCCGCTTTATCCGTTTGGTTTTGGTCTCAGCTACACACAGTTCAAGTACAGCAATCTGCGCGTCGCGCCGGAACAGATTTCTCCAGCGGATGGTGTCGAAGTCAGTGTCGATGTTACCAATACCGGTGTTCGCACCGGAGTAGATACTGTGCAGCTCTACCTGCATGAACGCTACGCACCAGTAGCTCTACCCGTGAAGAGCCTGCGCGGATTTGAAAGAACAGAGCTGGAACCGGGCAAAACCAAAACCGTGCGCCTGAAGTTGACGCCAGACGATCTGCAGATTCTCGACAGCGATCTTCATTGGCGGGTTGCGCCTGGAACCTTCGATGCCATGATTGGCAAATCATCGCAGGACATCGTGCTGACGGGCTCGTTCGAAGTGAGATGAGCGGACAGTCAGCAAAACCAGCGATTCGGCGTACAGTTCACTTCAGAAACGCGCGAATGTAGCCGTCATCCTGTACGTTCGTTTCGTCAGTCAAATCGCCGGGGACGTAGCGATAGTGGTACGCCGGCCCGAGCGCCACGACATGCTGCATCCAATTGGTCGGATCGGTCCAGAAGACCTGACGCATTCCCATCCTCTTCACCAGATCCTGTAAATCCCAATGGAGAACAAAGCCGGGAATGACAGCATCCGGAAGATCAATCGCGATCGAATTGTCGAGCGCCGCGCGCAAACTGTAGGGAGTCCTGTCCAGCCAGATCGCGCAAAGCCGCGAGTCGGCGGCAGCAGCAAGAAGCATCCACACGCCCGCGACGCCGCGGGCGGCGCCGCGAATGGAGTTCGGATCAACATCCTGCCGAGCGCGCAGCAGATCGACGCCGCGAAGAATATCGTGCGCTCGCATCGCGGGCAGATCGCGACCAATCAAGTTGGCTTGAAGGTCGCTTACCCAATCTCCGGTGTAAGGGCCTTTCGTGTTTTTCAACCGAGAGGTGCGCGTCTCGAGCAGCAGCACAACTTGTCCGAGCCCAGCCATCTTTTCGGCCATTGTTTCCGGCGATATTGCATCGATCTTTTCGGCATCTGTGACAACGACTACGGCAGGCCTGCGCCCGACGCCGCCCGGCAGATACAGCGTGGCGTTGAGCCATACTCCCGGCTCACTTTCAAACTGGATGTGTTGCTGAGAACCTGTGGGGCCTTCTGTCGTGCTTTGCACTTTGATCGTCGGCCCAGCGCCGTCGGTTTGAATCTGCAGGTCTTTGAGCTTCGCGAGCAGTTCGGGGGTCGAACCTTGCCTCTCTTTGGTTTGTAACTCGGCGCGTAACAACTCGTATAGCTTGTGGCTGCCGGGAAGATCTTCGACATGGCCGGTTGGCGTAGCCTTCAGCTCTTCGCTGGTGAACATCGTGATCGGCTGCTCGTGAAAATCACCGTGGCCATCTTTCAGCCATCGAATCATCCACTGATAGAGCGCCTCGCGGCTGGCTAGCGGCATTCCATGCGAACCAGGCGCAACCATGAATCCGAGATTGCCGCGCGCGTTGTAGAGGTCGTACCATCTCTGCGCTTCGCGATACGTCAACTCGACGCCCTCATGGGCGAATCCGAACTGGTCCATCTCGGTGGACTGAAGCAGCCACGGCTTTGGCGCCGATAGCTCCACGAAATCGGCGGTGTCGAGACCGCTGGCCAGAAAATGCGGAAAGGCCATCTCGCCGTGTGGCCCCATGGTGGGAAACAGCATTTGGAAGGAACTGGGGTAGCAGGCGGGAACCACGGCCTTCACGCGCGGGTCGAGCGCGCCGATAAACGTAGTCAGCGCTCCGCCTCCCGAGCATCCCGCGGCGCCGATGCTCGAGGCGTCAACCTCCGGCCGGCTGACAAGATAATCGAGCGAGCGCATCGCGTCCCAAATGAAATAGCGCGCCAGGCCTTGACCGAGCAATTCAGCCTGAGCGTCGCTTTGTATATGTTCCGGCACAGACCATCCGGCCAATGGCTGGTCGAGTTGGCGGCTGTAGGTTTGTTCGCGTTCGCCTTGCCCAATGGGGTCGAAGCAAAGCACAACAAAACCTTTCATTGCGAGGTTGGCCGCAATGCGCTGGTTCTCTACTTTGCCTTCCTGCGTATGACCCGCTTGAAGCAGTACGGCCGGATAGCGGCCGGATTCGTTTGGCCGGTAGAGATTCGCAGTGACATCAAAACCGGGCAGGCTCTCATAGATCAACTTTTCAATTGTGTAGGAAGAGGTCTGAATCTTGCCTGTGATCCTGGCGTTCAGCGGGGCGCGGTCGTCAGGCAGTCCTCCAATGTCATTTAATAGCTCGCCGCGCACAAACTGCTTGCGATGTTCCGCATCGGCGAGTGTCTGGATGGAGCCGATCGTCTGCGCGCGCTGCTGCAAATCTTGTTG
>DATHNJ010000034.1:0-17840 GCA_035486155.1 Occallatibacter sp.
CTGGCGGGGATTGATGCTCGACGTCAGCCGGCATTTCCAGCCGCTCGATGTGGTGTATCGCACGCTCGACGGCATGGAGGCGGTCAAGCTGAACGTCTTCCACTGGCATCTGTCGGAGGACCAGGGATTCCGCATCGAGAGCAAGGTTTTCCCATTGCTGCAGGAGAAAGGCTCGAACGGTCTCTACTACACGCAGGGCCAGGTGAGGGAAGTGCTGGCCTACGCCCACGAGCGCGGCATCCGCGTCGTCCCCGAGTTCGACGTACCGTGCCACACCACCGCCTGGTTTGCCGGCTATCCGCAACTTGCGAGCGGCAATGGCCCTTACCAAGTGGAGAAGAAGTGGGGCGTCTTCGATCCCGCGATGGACCCGACGCGTGAAAGCACCTTCCAGTTCCTCGACAAGCTTTTCGGCGAGATGACGGCGCTGTTTCCCGACGCGTACTTCCACATCGGCGGCGATGAATGCGACGGCAAGGAGTGGGACGCCAACCAGCGCGTACAGGCGTTCAAGCAGGCGCATGGCCTCAAGGACAATGCGGCGCTGCAGTCCTACTTCAGCGGCCGCGTGCAGAAGCTCGTCGCCGGCCATCACAAGATCATGGAGGGTTGGGATGAAGTGCTTCAGCCCGACACGCCGAAAGACGTCGTGATCCAGTCCTGGCGCGGACCTACGGCGTTGGCGGCCGCGGCGCGGCAGGGAAATCGCGGACTGCTCTCGACGGGCTACTACATCGACCTCAATCAGTCGGCTGCGTTCCATTACCTCAACGACCCGATGGCAGGCGACGCCGCGTCGCTCACTGCCGAACAGAAGGCGCGCATCGTCGGCGGCGAGGCGACGATGTGGAGCGAGTACGTGACGCCGGAAAATGTCGACAGCCGCATCTGGCCGCGCACCGCCGCGATCGCTGAACGGTTGTGGTCGGCGCAGGATGTTCGGGATGTGCCCTCGATGTATGAGCGCATGGCGGCCGTTTCGCAGAAGCTGCAGTACTACGGCTTGAAGCATCTGTCATCAACCGAGATGATGCTGGAGCGCATGAGCGGCGAGTCCGATCCCAAGGCGCTGCGAATTCTCGGCCTGGCCGTGCAGCCGCCGGAGCAATACCAGCGCGAAGAACTAAGGCAATACGATTCGTCCTCGCCGCTCAACCGGCTCATCGACGCCGTGCCGCCGGAGAGCGATGCCGCGCGCAGATTCGCCGAGCTTGCCAAGGCGATTGCCGCTGGCTCTGCGACGCCGGAGCAATGGAGCGAAGCGAGGGAATGGCTTGTGCGTTGGCGCGACAACGACGCAAAGCTGCAGCCGCAGCTGCCCAAGTCCGATCTCACGGCGGAGCTGGCGCCGGTATCGAAGACGCTGGCAGACGTGGCGACCATCGGCCTCGCCGATCTCGATGCGCTCGAAAACCATCGCCCTCTCGATGCAACTGCCTCCCAGGCCGATCTGCAGTCTCTCAAGGAAGCGGAGAAGCCGCAGGCCGTGCTGCGCGACATGATCGTGGCCCCAGTGGAGGCGCTGACGCAGGCGGCGACGGCGCGTTAGTTCGGGCGAACAGGAGAACGCGGCATGGGGCGGTCATCGTAGGCCGCCTCACGCCGCCGCGCCTTGTTTGGCGAGGGCCTTTCCATTGTGCGGTAGGCGAATGATGAAGTTCGTTCCTTTGCCCTCCGCCGTTTCAAACCGAATACATCCGCCATGTTGATTCACGATGATCGAGCGCGCAATGGATAGACCCTGTCCAGTCCCTTTGCCGATCTCCTTGGTGGTGAAAAAAGGATCAAAGATTCTCGTCTGTATGCTCTCGGGGATGCCCATACCGTTGTCCTCGATTTGAATCTCGACGCAGTCGGTGGCGTTGCGGGTCCGCACAACGATCTTTCCTTTGTCGAATCGGCCGCTCTGCACCGAATCCGCAATGGTGTGGGCCGCGTTGACGATCAGGTTGAGGATGACCTGGTTGAACTCGGCGGGCAGGCACAAGACCGGCGGCAACGATGGATCGAAGTCTGTTTCAAGGTCCGCGACATACTTCCACTCGTTGCGCGCCACGGTGATCGTGCTTTCAATCGCGTGATTCAGCTCCAGAAGAATCTTCTCCTTCGTGCCGGGATGAGAAAACTCCTTCATCGCCTTCACCAGCGTCGCCACTCGCGTGACGCCGTCCATCGCCTGACGAACGGCTTTAGGGATCTCCTTCATCAGATACGGCGTGTCCGCGCGTTCATGCGCAGTTTCAACCTCGTGCATCGCGGCCGGCGACGCCGCGCCTTCTTTGACTTCGCGCAAGAGAAGTTCATAACCGGCGAGGAGCTTTTGCAGATCCTCGAACGCGTCATGGAGAAAGCGCACATTGTCTCCGATGTATTGGATGGGCGTGTTGATCTCGTGCGCGATCCCGGCGGCAAGCTGTCCTACCGATTCCAGCTTCTGGGCCTGGAATAGTTGGTCTTGCAAAGCCTTGCGCTCGGTGATTTCATCGCACATCCCTTCATAACGGACGATGCCGCCGTTCTGGCGAGCGGCGCCAATGCTCATGTTGATCCAGATCTTTTTGCCGTCCTTGCAGTACATCTCGCATTCGAAGTTCTTCACGCCCCCCACGCGATCCATCACCAGCATGAATTCGACTCCCCGTTTGGGATCGACGAAGAGCTGTTTGCCGAGGTCTTTAATCTGAGCCGCCATCTCAGCCGGAGAGTCGTAGCCAAACGTAAACGCCATGGCGGGATTGACATTCAGCAGCGCGCCGTCGGGCGTGCTCTGAAAGATG
Organism: Occallatibacter sp.; assembly: GCA_035486155.1. Lineage (GTDB taxonomy): Bacteria > Acidobacteriota > Terriglobia > Terriglobales > Acidobacteriaceae > Telmatobacter. Next base: position 2,778 of record DATHNJ010000034.1, read on the forward strand.
CCGAAGACGGCTTTGTCGAACAGCCCGCGATACTTGAGTTCAGCATCGCGGAGCGCGTGCTCCATCCTCTTCAGGGCGCTGATGTCGCGGCCCACTCCGGCCACGCCGGTGATGTGGCCTCTCTCATCGCGCAGCGGAACCTTGGTGGTGAGCACATCGATCTCGTTGCCCGCGCGGTCGATCCCTTTTTCTTCACGGTTGTAGAGAGGCATTCCCGTGAGGATGACATGCTGCTCGTCTCGACGGAAGTTGTCGGCAAGCTCGCGCGGGTAAAAGTCGTAGTCGGTCTTGCCGATGACGTGCTCCGCGTCGCCGGCGCCGATCTCATGCGCCAGATAAGGATTGGCGATGAGGAACCTGCCGTTGAGATCCTTAACGTAGATGTAGTCGGGCATGTTGTCGATCAGCGCACGCACAATGGCGCGCTCTTCGTCGACCTTGGAACGCTGGACGAACAACTGACGGTCGACCAACGTAGCGCCCAGGGCCGAACCAAGAATGAGAATCGTAATCAGGACGATGGCGAAGATCGTCAGGGAAGTGATGTCGACCGACGACGTGAGATCCTGCGGCTCAGAGTCGGGCATAAAGGTGACGGCGGCCATTCCCGTGTAATGCATCGAGGCAATCGCGATGCCCAGAATTGAAGCAACGATCGCCTTGAGAATCTTTCCGTGCCTCTGGTCGCGGTAGCGGGAGATCAGCAGAAGACCCACATAGGCGATAACCACGGCGAGCGCAACCGAAACGACCCACAAAAGGGGATCGTAATGATGCATAGCCGGCAGGCGCATGGCGGCCATGCCGCTGTAGTGCATGGTGGCGATTCCGGCGCCCATGAGAATGCTTCCCGCAATGGCATGGAACGTTGTCATACGGGTGCGGCTGACGACGTACAGCGCGACGAACGAAGCCAGTATCGCGACAAAGAGGGAAAACGCAACCGTGGGCAGATGATAGTAAACCGGGATGGGCAGTTTGAAGGCCAGCATGCCGGTGTAGTGCATGCACCAGACGCCGCTGCCCATGGCGCATGCGCCGCCGGACAGCCAGGCGAAGCGCGCCCATCTTCGATTCGCCGTGACGCGTTCGGCCAGATCCAGCGCAGTGTACGAAGTTGTCACTGCGATGGCCAAAGACAGCGCTACTAGCCGGTAGTCGTAGACTCCGTGAATCGGCTGCATGAGCACCTCCCTCGATCGGCCGCTCTCGATGGGCCGCAGGCGGGCATAGTTTCTCTGTATCGTCTATCGGCGGATGGTGCATTTCGATCGGGCCGACGCCGCCTTTCAAAAAGCTTCCGTAGCGCTCTCGCACCCGGCGCCTGTTGCCGATACAGTCTGTTGACGGGGCGCCTGTGACCGAAAGAATTCTTTTTGTGGACGACGAGCAGGATATTCTCGACGGTTATGAACGCCTGCTCCGAAGAGAGTTCCATGTGCGCGTCGCTCGAGGCGGGCAAGCCGGCCTGGACGAGATCGAGCAGAACGGTCCATTCGCAGTCGTGATCTCGGACATGCGCATGCCGGGCATGAGCGGCGCCGAGTTTCTCGCCCGAGTGTGCCGGGACGCGCCCGATACGGTAAGGATGCTGCTGACCGGGCACGCCGATATCGGCGCAGCCATCGCCGCGGTGAACGAAGGCAACATCTTTCGCTTTCTCACCAAGCCATGCGAAAAAGAGGTCCTCGTCGATGCCATCAACCTGGGGATCTCGCGCTATCAGCAAAGTGCGGCTGAAAAGGACCTGCTCCGGCAGGCCGAGGCCATCGAGCGTCTTGCGACAAATCCTGATCCGGGAGACGTCTGCCAATGGGACAACTTTGAAGGACCGACCGGATTGCCAGGGCCCACACAAGCAAGAGCCCATCTGGCGCCGCTCTTGGGCAAGAGCAAGGACTGCTACATCATCATGCTCAAGCTCACTGCGTTTCTAGTTCTGGAGGAACGCTACGGCGAAGAGCTTTCCAATGACTATCTGAATTATGCGGCGCAGTCGCTTGTACAAGCCGTAGATTCCGAGGACCGTCTCTTTCACTGGGAAAGAGACGTGCTCATGGCCGTGTTTCACCGGCATCTCTCGCTTGCGGCGATGCGCAACGAGATCTCCCGGCTGGCCGCCGCGAACCGGGACCACCTCATCGAGGTGAACGATCGACGCATCATGATCGCGACGCCTATTTTGTTCGAAGTGATGGCGGCGGCGCAGTTCTCGACTCTGCAGGAGCTGCTCGTGGCCGTCGACTCCAGAGCGAAGGCATCAAAATAGCGGAAGAAAATGATTCAGCCATGCGCCGCCGTCGACGCAAGTCAGGGCCTTCTCGTTGCGGCAGCGGCCCCGCTCACCACTTTCCTTGGTGCGCCCCGCCGTCCACATGCAACACCTCCCCGGTAACGTTCAGGGCCTCGGTCAAATAAACAACGGCATCCACGATCTCGCCGATGCTGGAGATTGTCCCCATCGGCGAGAGCGCCTTCATGGCGTCCTTCGGGCTGTTCGCGTGCATCGGCGTATCCACGGTGCCGGGAGCTACTGCATTGAAACGAATGTGTTCCTGCGCGTACTCAATCGCCAAGCTGCGCGTGATGGCCTCAATGCCGCCCTTGGTGATCATGGGCACCGATGCCGGACTTCCGGCGATTGGATTCACAACTCTCGAAGCTGTGATGCTGACAACGCTGCCGCCCGACTTCTGCGCAAGCATCTGCTTCACTACGCCTTGCGTTAAGTAGATAAAGCCCTCGATGTTTACAGAGGAAAGCGCCTTGAAGTCCTCCTGCGTGTACTCCGTGAAGGGTTTGCTAAAGAAGATGCCTGCATTATTCACCAGCGCGTCGATTGAACCAAACTTCGTAATTGCTGTTGAGACGATCTTCGCTGCTACTGCCGGTTCGCCGATGTGCCCATCCACGAACGCGGCATTCTCAGCAGGTTTAAACTCGTTCGATGTGCTCATATCCCGGGCGGTCGCGACCACGTTGTAGCCGCGCGCGTGAAACGCCTGTGCGATTCCGGCGCCAATGCCCTGTGAGGCGCCCGTCACGATCACCGTCTTCCGATTGCTCGCCATGCCTGTCTCCTTTGCCTGCGACTATTTTCCGCCGTCCACAATAAGAGACTCACACATACTCGATGTTGATGCATCGTAGGTTGGAATCATGTCAATCGGATGAAGCCATAGCGGTAGAGCTACGGCTTCATCCGATCGCGGCTACTCATTGTCTGAGAAAGAATAGAAATCTCAGAGGGTTCAATTTGTATTCGAACCGGCTTTTGACGCCGCATCGACAATCACGCCGGCCACCTTCGCCGGCTGAGCCAGCATGGCTACGTGGCTCGAAGGAACGGTAGTCGTCGTCGCCCCGATTTTCTTCGCCTGCGCCGCTTCGAGATCGGGCGAAATCGCCCGGTCATTTGCGGCGACGATGTACCACGAGGGTTTCGACTTCCAGGCTGGAGTCGTGACCTCTCCCTTCATAGCGGCAACGCTTATGGGTATTTGCGTCGCGGTCAGAATTGCAATTTCTTCGGCGGAAAGGTCCTGCGCAAAATCCTCGGCGATCCCTTTGGGAGTCAGTTTGAGGAAGCCGCTCTTGTCGGGCCGCAGTTCTGTGCCGATCGGTGTCGCAACGCTCGTGATGAGGCCAAAAGTGGATTCTCCCTGATCCGGCGCTACGGCCGCTACATACACGAGTCCGGCCACCTTAGGATCGTTCCCCGCTTCGGTAATGACAGCTCCACTGTAGGAATGACCGACGAGCAATACAGGCCCATCTTCGAGAGCGACGGCTCGTTGCGTTGCTGCAACGTCGTCTGCAAGCGATGTGAGAGGAATCTGCACGGCAACAACGTGCAGCCCCTTCGCCTCCAGCAAGGGAATGACCTTCGCCCAGCTGGAGCCGTCGGCCCATGCTCCGTGAATGAGAAGTACGGTCTTTGCTCCCGCAGAGGGCTGTGCTTGCGCCGTCGCCTGAACGGCTGGCGCGATCGTGGCGAGGAATACGGCGCACGTCGTCGCCAAATTCCAAAACAACTTGACTGCTTTCATTGATTGTCTCCTTGATGAAATGAAGGGAAGATCCGGACACAATAAGAAATTCTTTCTCACAGAATCCGTACAGATTGAGTTAGTGAGAACAAATACGCAGTACTGCGGCATTCTCACATTCGCTATTCGGTCTAATGTGAGCGTAGTTTTGAATGAGTGGACTCATCTAGGCGAAAACCATCGCATGCGGGCTATCTCTGCTGTAAAAACCCTGAATGCTATCGGAGGGGAAGGAGACTGAAGAGCCGAGCGAGCGCCGGGCGAAGGTCGGAACGAAAGAAAGATCAGGTCGACTCGACCTTAGTCGTGAATTTAAAATATGAGCAGCCGCGCGCGTCTATGTTCACGGGAAACTAATTGCGTGAACCGGTACGGCTATTAGTCGGCATCTGCCGCCGCCATATCCCCGGAGTTACCCCGTAAATCCGTTTGAAAGATCGGTTGAGTGCGGACTGATCCGTAAACCCGCATTGAATAGCGATGTCGGCAAGAGGCGCGCGGGAGTTCGTCATGAGATCTTTGGCTCGATCGACACGGCGCTCCGTCAGCCACTGATGAGGCGGCCTGTGAAAGCTTTGCTTAAAGGCCCGGGCAAAGTGACTTACTGACAATTCACACACTTCAGCAACCTGTTCGAGCGTGACATTGCCGTCCAGATGCGCCTCCAGAAACTCGGTTGCTCTTCGCATCTGCAGGGAAGAGAGTCCGCCACGAAACTGCGGAGCCGTGGTTGTCACGCCGCCGTATGAGCAGACAAAATGGCAGTTCAAGGCGTGAAGCACGTGATCCAGAAAAATCTTCGAAGCGCGATCGAATTGCTCCAGCGCAAAGAGGAGAGTTTGCCCGAGGTGATGGACGACAGAATCAAATGCTCCCTGCGGCCATGCCAATCGCTCCACTCGTGGCGCTCGATGAGCATACGCAATTTCGTCCAGAGCAGATTGAGTGGAGTACATCACCAATGCGTCGAAGGCATGCGGAAGAAGAACGGCCGGCTCTTCTTGTAAGTCGATAGCGCTGACTCCCCCAATTGGGTAAGCGCCGCTTGATACCTTCCTAGCGCCAAAGAATTGCTCGATAAAGGGTATGGCTTTCAATTGCAGCGCAACGATGTAGCCACGCTCGCCAACGACTGGACGCGCAATCTCCGGGAGACCTTTGCTGCTTTGAAACCTCCCGAAGCGAAACGCGGCGCGTTCGGACAGCCTGACCTCCGCCGTAGGCGAATTCCTGAGATACATGTTTTCAGCAAGCTGATTCCAAATGGTGGGGACTCCGGTGGCCGTATCCATGGCGCGCGCCTAGCCTTTCTCAAGGAATACATCTCAAACTCTATTGCCATCCTGAGTACAAACAAGCCCTCAAATTGGGCAATTTGAATGCACTACCTCCAGTTCCAATGCGCTCAGACCTATCGACCCACCGCAGACTAGAATCGAAATTGACGCAGTCTAGCGGGAGAACAGCCTTTGAGTTATTTCACACGGGTCCTATCAAAAGACGAGGCATTCCCGCCCTTCGACGAGCTGGCGCAATGGATGCGCGCCGAGCACTCCGACTTCAAGCTGACGATCGAAGACGGGGAAGAGGAAGAGTGGCAAACGCTCCTTCTCTCCAGCGCCGACGAAGTAGAAGTAGCGTTGTTGGAGCGCATACCAGTCTTTGATCTAGACGACCTCGCGGAGTTCCTCGACGAGATAGACGACTGCAAGCCGGAGACCGGCGTCGCGTGGCTCAAGGAATATCTCGCCGAGGTCAAGACGATCTACGCCTTCCAGCATCTGCAAGGCGCCGACACCGAAGAGGGCGGAAACGCGTTGCACGCACTGCGCGCCAAGATCTGGGAGCGCGGAGACGCCATCCTGCAAGCCGACCATGAGGGGTTTACTAACGAAGAGGGTTTCCACATTGTCTGGCAGTTTTCCGACTCGGTATCAGGATCTTGGAATATGGGAGTTCTGCAGGACGGGGTCTGGCTCCACTTCAAGATGGACCTGGGCGACCCCGATCATCGCGCCGCGTTTCTCAGTGGCGAAATGCCAGCCGATCTGTCCGCCATCCGCGCCTCAGGTCCGCAAGCCTGAACATAGGCGGCAAAAAAAGAGAGCGGCCAACGCCTTGTGGGTCGCTGGCCGCTGCATGCTTAGGCAGATCTAGGGGAATTGGGGCTGCTCACCTAGCCCCGTCGATTATTCAGATGCAAGCGGGAATAAAAAGTTGTCTCGTGCATCATCGAAGAGAGAATTTTTTATAAAAATTCTCTCTGAGGGCCTGAAGTCCTAGTTAAGTATCTTATAGATAAAGACTTAGCAGAATCCTGGGATCGCATTTCCCAGCGCCAGAAGCTCGGCCGTCACCCGATTTGCGTTATGGCGGACCACGTTTTCCTCACTGGCGAAGTCGCCCACAATGCACCGCACCCCCAGCTTTTCGATCCGGTCAATATCGGCTTTGATAGGAGAAGCGTTTTCCTTGGCGTAACGCGCCAGCGTGTCCCTGGAGAAGGGCGCCGTGTTGACGATCGCGTAGTCGAAGATCGGCGCCCGCGTGTGATCGTAGATCCGCTCGATATGTTCCGACGCCGTCAGCCCCAGGCTCTCGTTGGCCTGGGTCATCAGATTGCAGACATAGACGCGAATCCCGCGCGCCGACGCCAGCGCGGTAGGAATGCCTTGCACCAGCAGGTTCGTGATCAGCGACGTATACAGCGACCCAGGACCCACCGTGATCAGATCGGCTTGCTCAATCGCCTCCAGCGTCTCCGGCAACGCCGCCGCCTCCGGCGGATCGAGCATCAGCTCCGCGATGCGCCGGTGGCTGGCTGTAATATTCGTCTCGCCGCGCACCACGGATCCATCATCCATGCGCGCCACCACAGTCGCGTTCGCAGTAGTCGCCGGATAGATTTGCCCGCGCGTCGAGAGAATCTTCGACGCCAACTGAATTGCGTGCGCAAAGTCGCCGGTGATCTCCGTCAACGCCGCCAGAAACAGGTTGCCGAAGCTGTGCCCCACAATGTCGTTGCCGCCGCGGAACCGGTGCGCGAACAACTGCACCAGCAGATCCTCCTCTTCGCTCAGCGCCACCATGCAATTGCGCAGGTCGCCCGGCGGCAGCATGTTGAAGTCTTTGCGCAGACGGCCCGACGATCCGCCGTCATCGGTCACCGTCACGATCGCGGACAGAGCAGCGATCTGCGAAGGTTCGCCGCTGGCGGTCACCGCCGGCACGCGCACATGGCGCCTTAGCCCGCGCAGCAGCGTGGACAGGCCAGTGCCTCCACCGATTGCGACAACGCGCAACGAGCGCATCGAACTCTCCAGCGTCGCGGGCGCCAACTCCAACGGTTCCGGGTTTTCGACAGCGGTTTTCGTAGACGGCACAGATATCACAGATGCCAAAAATCTCAGCCAGGTATCTCAGGATATAGCAGCTCTGTGAATCGCGGGTCGTCCACCATATTCTGGAAGTCGTTGTCGGAACGGGCCTGTAGACGGTTTTTGGGATTCAGTTCGATGGCCTTGGTCAGGTTGTCCAGGCAACCCTGCACGCGGCCCGTAATCGAATCGAGGACCGCCAGCCCGTAGAACGCATAGTCTGCGCGGGGATAATCGGAGATAATCCCGCGAAACTGCTCGCCGGCCTCTTCGAAGTAGCCGCCGTTCAACTGCGACACAGCGTAGTCATAGCGTTCTTCCGGCGTCTGGAACGCCAGACCGGTCTTGTTGAGCTGCCGCTGGCAGGTTTGCGCATACATCCTGCAGCGCTCCACAATCTCGAACGGCGCAGTAGGCAACAGTTTCTCAAAGGCTGCCAGAGCCTTGTCGAATTTGCCCTGCTGCACCAGTTGTACGGCCGATTGATATTGCTGGAAGGCCGCCGCATTGGTTGCGGACGACGAGCTGCCCGACTTAGCGGCCACGGGGGGAGTTTTTTTGCGGCTGGGCGCCGCTGAACGAGCTTCTTGCGTCATCATATCGCCATGAATGCGAATCTCAGGAGCAGCGAACCGGACCTCGGAGTTGCTCCCGATTCACGTCAACGAGCCTACGCCTGAAATTCTGCTACTTGAGCCCCTTTTATACCCACTGGGCGCCGGTCCGTCAAATATGCCGGCGCTACCAAAGTATCAGATACCACGCGCGCTCTCGATCAACGCGTCTCACCGGGCGCCGAACTGCGATAAATCGCCGGATTCAGCGAAGGGTCGTTATACATCTTCAGTTGCTTATACAGCTTGAATCGCCGCACGCCGGCCAGCGTCTCGCGCCACAGCGCATCCAGGCACGCCGCCAGATCGGCGCGCTGCTCGATCAACACCGAAAGCCGAGTCTGATTCCGCGCGCAGTGTCCATCCGGCGCGTCTTTTCGCTCCGTTTCTTCGCTCGTGTGGTAAATCTTCAGCGTCAGAATCGACAGTCTGTCAATCATCAGCCCCGGCGACTCGGAGTGTAGCGCCGCCGCCGCATTCGGCAATCCCTGCGGCTCGAGCCAGTCCAGCAGCGCTCGATCCAATTGCTCCGCCAGGTCGTTGCGCAACTGATTGGTGCAGTCGATGCGCCGCTTCACATCCGCCAGCTCCGCATCCGCCGCTCCCGGCGCGCGCGCCTCATCTTCGATATGCCACAGATCGAAGTTCGCCCGATGCTGCCGCGCCGCCAGCGCCAAAAAGTCCGGTTCCGAATCGACGTGCAGACCGGAACCCGAAGCGCCGTTCACGTTGCCGCCGTCCGGAGCTCCATTCACGCCCTCAGGCTTTTCATGCCATGCGCGCGTCCGTTCGTCCTGTAAATGAACAATCGCCGCCGCCGAGAGCATCCTGTCCGTTCCTTCTTAAAGGATTCACTGCATTTTCCACCATCTATGGTAGAACTATCTTTCGCCGTAGGCCAATCTTGAGCCAATCCGGAGATGCTATGTCAGAGACTCCGCAGCGTTTTCTCTGCATTTCCAGTTACGAAAAAGGCCAGGACTTCCTTCGCCAGTGCGCCGAGCTTGGCGTCCGCCCCACGCTGCTCACCATCGACAAGTTGCGCGACGCCAACTGGCCCCGCGAGGCCCTCGAAGACATCGCGACTATGCCTCCGGAGTTGAGCCGCGAACAGATCCTCAACACCGTTTCCTGGATGACCCGCGGCCGGCGCTTCGATCGCGTCGTGGCCCTCGATGAATTCGACCAGGAGGTTGCCGCGCAGATCCGCGAGCACATGCGCCTGCAGGGCATGAACCTATCGACCGCGATCTGTTATCGCGACAAGCTCGCCATGCGCACCACAGCCAAGCGCCTGGGCTTTCTCGTGCCCGAGTTCTGCGGCGTCTTCAACTACGACGATCTGCGCGCCTACATGGCGCACGTGCCGTCGCCCTGGCTGCTCAAGCCGCGCGCCGAAGCCTCTGCGCTCGGCATCCGCAAAATCGAACAGCACGAGCAGCTCTGGCGCCTGCTCGACCTGCTCGGCGATGAGCAGAGCCGCTTCCTCCTCGAGCAGTTCGTTCCCGGCGACATCTTCCACGTCGACTCCGTCGTGAGCGAATCGAAGGTCGTCTTCGCCGCGGCGCATCAATATGGCCGCCCGCCCATGCAGGTCATGCACGAGGGCGGCGTCTTCACCACGCGCACCGTCGACCGCAACAGCGACGACTGGCGCAAGCTCACCGAGCTCAACTCTCGCCTTGCTCCCGCGCTGGGCATGGTCCGCGGCGTCACTCATGCCGAGTACATCCGCGCCCACGCCGACGGGCGCTTTTATTTTTTGGAAATCGCCGCGCGCGTCGGCGGCGCCTTTATCTCCGACCTCGTCGAGGTCTCCTCCGGCGTCAATCTCTGGCGCGAATGGGCCAAGCTTGAAGTTGCCGCCCTGCGTGGCGAGCGCTACGCCGTCCCACCCACGCGCTCGGACTACGCCGGTAGCGTGCTGTGCCTGGCCAAAACAGCCGAACCCGACACCTCCAGCTTCGACGCGCCCGAGATCGTCGTGCGCATGAAAAAGCATCATCACGCCGGCCTGATCGTGCGCTCGCCCCGCGCGGCGCGGGTGAGGGAACTGCTCGACCAGTACAGCGCCCAGTTCGCCGAACAGTTTCTGGCGTCGATGCCCCCACCGCCCAAACCTACTGCGTAAATTCTTCGGGACCATCTCCCCGAGCCGCTGCGCTCGGTGTCTTCAACGCCGAGATGTTGCCGCTGGTGGAACACGCCGCGCGTGACCAAACTCACAATCGTTCCACGTGGAACAATTGTGAGCTCGATCACGCAATGCTGGCGCGCATTTGCGATCAATTCGAATCTTAGCTATCAGCTCAGTCCGTGTGGCCCGTTCCTGGCGTTGCCGAATAAAGCCCCGTGAGGCTGGCCTGGCCAAGAATCTGTCCGTTCGCGCCCGCTGCGATCAGCGCGTGATAGAGCGTCTCGCCGTTTGCGGGAAAATTCGTGGACGCGGGCAGCGTGAGCGTAGTGCTCAGCGCGTACACCGTGAAGACGTAGTTGTGAATATCGGGCGCCACGCCGGCCGGAGGGCAAGGTCCGTCGTACTCCTGGCCCAGTTCAAAGTCGTTCTCCACCTGCGAGCCGAAATGGCTGCCGGCCACGCCCGCATTTTGCGGCAAGCCAAACGAAAATCCGGAGATGTTGTACATGCCCCAATGAGTAAAGGCGGCAGTCGTGTCGTAGAGAACGACAACGAACGAGCGAGTTCCCAAAGGCGCATCCGTCCAGAACAGCTCCGGCGACTGATCGCCGCCCGCCGCGCCGCTGGCCGTGCAACTATTCACGCCATTGGTTGGATTGTTCAGGATCATCGACAGCGGCGGCGTTCCACCGTTCGACAACACGGCGCTATGCAACGCAAAACCGTTCTGTGCGTATGCGGTGGCAGCCAGCAGCGCGCCGGCGACAAGGATCGGCAATGTGCGAAACCCAGCCCAGTTCATCATGTGACTCCTTCGTTGTGAGGAAATGAATTCGTTCGGCGTCTCATCCGATTTCCGCTTGGCCTGGGACAGACTGTCGCGAGAGCGGAGCACGCGAACCGACGCAATCTTACTGCAGCACCGATTATCCTGCCGTGCCAGAGGAACGACGCATTACATCCCTGTAAATGCGCACCTGGCGACTTACCAAGGTCCAGGGTCTGGAATAGATTTCGTCATCGGAGCGCAGACGATCGGCAATGAGTAATTAGTTAATAAATAATGATGAACGGCTTAAGTCGTCGATCGATCCCGACCTAGCTTCGGGATTGTCTGCTCCTCGGCGGGGTTCTCATCGTCTGCGTGAGCAGCGGCTCAAGGTAGCGAAGAACCGCATCGCGCATGGCCTGCTGCAGACGCGGGCGGGCGCTCGGCGGCGCAGTGGTGAGCTCTTCGAGAATTCCGCGGAAGATCATCAGAGCGACCCGGCCGTGGTGCGCGGCTTCGGAACGCGGGAGCGCCGGGAGCTCGCGCCGGAGGCGGGCGGCGATGAAGTCTACGAAGACCTGGCCAAGGACCTGCTTATCCTCCTGGGCGGCTTCTGAGAGCGGCGCATCGAGCACGAGGGTGTGAAACTCGGGATGCTTCCGATTGAAGCTCATACAAAAATCGAGCAGATCCCGGATGGCTTCTGTGAAGCTCAGCACGCCTTCGGCGTCGATCGTCCGCTCCGCTGCGGCCATCTCACGTGCGTAGATCGAGGCCAGCGCGCTGGCCATGGCTTCCTTATTAGGAAAAAACTGGTAGAGGGTGGCTGGGGACACGCCCGCCTCTTCGGCGATAGCATTGGTCGTGGTCTCGTGATAGCCCAGGCGGGCGAAGACTGCGGCTGCGACGCGCAGCAGATCCTGCTGGCGTTGCTCGCCGCGGGCGTTACGCTTGCGGTTGGGATCAAAGACGGCCATAGGCTGATTTTCGCAGAAAGCGGGAATCCAAGCAAAAACTTGCATCCATTCCACAATGTAAGTATCTACTTGCATAGGAGGTGAACGGGCATGTTCACGGTGATGGGAATTACAGGCAATGTAGGCGGCGCGGTAGCGGAGAATCTGCTGGCGGCGGGCAAAAAGGTTCGCGGCGTGGTGCGGAATCCGGAGAAGGCGAAAGCCTGGGCCGATCGGGGCGTGGAGTTGGTCCAGTCGGCGTATAACGATGCGGCGGGGCTCGCAAAGGCCTTCACGGGAGCCGAGGGAGTTTTCGCATTGATTCCGCCCGACTTTGCGCCGGCGCCTGGGCTGCCGGACCAGAAGCGCACGATCGCGGCCATCACCGAGGCCTTGCAACAGGCCAAGCCCGGCAAGGCAGTGTTTCTTTCCTCGATCGGCTCGGAGCAAACGAGCGGCCTTGGGCTCATCACGTCCACGCACCTGCTGGAAGAAGCGACGCGTACGCTGCCGATTCCGGTGGCGTATCTGCGCGCGGGCAGTTTCATGGAGAACTGGCTGGGAGTGTTAGACCACATTCGCGCCACCGGTGAGATGCCCTTCTTCTATGGGCCGCTCGAGCGCAAATTCCCGCTGGTAGCCACGCAAGACATCGGCTTGGCCGGCGCCAACGCGCTGCAGCAAAGTTGGACGGGCGTGCGTGTGCTGGAGGTGGACGGGCCGAAAGGCGGAACAGACTTACACGAAACGGCGACCGCGTTCGGCAAGGCGCTAGGCCGCGATGTGAAGGCCGTGCAGTTGCCCGAGCCCGCCTGGCAGACAGTCCTGGAAGGCATCGGCATGCCGGCTGACCGGACCGGTCTCTACATGGAGATGGTGAAAAGCTTCAACTCAGGATGGATCCACTTCGGCAATCCTGGAACCGAGAAGTTCCACGGGCCGACGACGATCGAGGCGTTCGCACAAGAGCGCGTCAAGTAAGCAGAACAAGCGCGAGGAGCTGTGTTCGGAGCCAAGGTTAGCTACGAACCAGCAATGTAGCCCAGAAAAGAAGACTCAACGCGAGCTAGAACCTTTCGGCAGACTCGGATAGCAGAAGGGAATCTGGCTCGCGATGTGGTTGAATGCGCAGAAGCGTCGGTTGCGCATCCGGAGCAGCATCGCTACCATAAACTCATCAACCTGCGGTGGCTAGGGTTCCGCCGTCCCTGGACGGGGCTGGGCCGAGCGCCACGAAAGCCGCAATGCGGCTTGCACCCGAAGCACAAGAGGCTAGAGGGGGTGGTTGTAAGGCAGTTAGTGCGCCTTATACCAAACCCGAGGGCTTCAATGCACGGATGCGCCATCGCTTTCGTACTTCTCTCCGCTATTCTTCATGCCACTTGGAACGCACAGCTCAAAGGCGGCGGCGTCAATCGGCCGCAGTTCATGGCGAACATGTCGCTCGTCATGGGGAGCGCGGCGCTGATCTGCGCTCTTTTCGTTGCGCTGCCCGCCAGGTCCTCCTGGGTATGCATCGCGCTGTCTGCTGCGCTCCATATCGCCTACAATCTTCTGCTCCTGCAGAACTACAAGATGAGCGACTTCGCCAGCGCCTATCCCATTGCCCGCGGCGTCTCTCCGCTTCTTGTCACGCTCGGCGGCTTCTTTCTGATGCACCAACGGCCCAATGTCCTTTCGATAGGAGGCGTGGCGATGATCTCGGCGGGAATCGTGTTTCTATCCACAGGCGAAGAGAAGACCGGCGCCTTCGCGACTCTTTCCGCATTGGGTACAGGCGCAATCATCGCGGCATACACCGTTGTCGATGGCATGGGAGTGCAACGCTCACAGAACACCATCTCTTATACGGCATGGGTTTTCGCCAGCTATCTGTTGATGCCGGCCGTGCTGGTCCTGCTGAAATTCCCGGTTCGAATAGCGGCGGCGCAATCCTTGCCGGCCGCCGCAGGGGCTGGCGTCTTCTCCCTGGCGGCCTACACGCTCGTCTTGTGGGCCACCAACTACGCTGATGTCGGCATCGTTTCTGCACTCAGGGAGACGAGCGTACTCTGGGCGATCCTCATGGCCCGCGTGTTCCTCGGCGAAGCATTCACTCGGCGTCGAACCGCTTCGGCTCTTTTGATCTGTTGCGGCGTGCTTCTCGTGGTCGCGATGTCACGGTAGTGCAACTTGCGAACAAGTGAATCACGATTACCTGTCAGGTAATTGCTGCGATTCTCAATCCGTTCGATAGTAGGGCAGTGGATAGGCAGGATCGCTCGCGACTCTGCACATCTCAAAGGGGAATCACATGCCGACCTATCAACTTCACACCATCGCATCTGCGCCGGAAAAGTCCAAGCCGGTGCTCGAACAGTTGCAACAGGCTTTTGGTTTTCTTCCCAACCTCCTCGCCAAAATTTCAAACTCGCCGAAACTCCTGACCGGCCTTGCAGGCATGTTTCAGCAGGTGCATAGCCCTGGCCTCACTGAGGCGGAGAACCAGATTGTTCTCCTCACGGATGCAGTCACGAACTCCAGCGCCTATGCTGTCGCATTCCATACCGCACTGGCGCACGAACAGGGAATCAGTCCTGAAGAGACCGACGCAATTCGTGCGGGACGAGCGCCCAAAGATCAGCGATTTGCCGCGCTTTTCACATTGGCGAAGACACTCATCGAGAAGCGGGGCCATCTCAGCGAACAGGAGCTTGATGCATTCCTCAACGCCGGCTTCACAAAGGAACAGGTCATGGAGGTCATCGCCATAGTCGCAGCCTCGACGATCACCAACTATGCTGGGACCATCGCCAATCCGCCGCTGGAAGATCGCTTTCAGCAGTTCGCCTGGCGAGCATAAGACCTGGGCGAGCATAACAATGGATCAACCGAATGCTGGCAAGGCGCCGGTCTGGCCCGCCGTCGCCATCCAGTTCTAACGAGAGGAAGAGACATGGCGACGCAATCCGCAGTTCCTCAACTCGGCGCGCTGCTGCGTTCTTGGAGACAGGAGCGCGGCAAGAGCCAGCTCGATCTCTCGCTCGATACCGGCATCTCGCAGCGTCATCTCAGTTTTGTCGAGAGCGGGCGCAGCGTTCCCAGCCGCGATTTTCTTGCAACTGTGTCCGACGCCTTGAACATTCCCCTTCGCGAGCGGAACGTTCTGTTGCTTGCATCAG
>DATHNJ010000035.1:0-12592 GCA_035486155.1 Occallatibacter sp.
CCTTTACCCGATGTAACGCATGCGTTACACTGCCTACACTTTCATATCTTTCACGGAGAAGACCCATGCAGCGCATCAGGCGGTTGCTGCTGATCGAAAATGACCCGAAGGATCTAAAATTGGCCGCTACCGCGGCCGGAGAGTTGGGAATCCCCGAGGTAGAAGCGCGAACCTCTCTGGACGCGGCTCGGTCTGTTCTCGACAGAGGTCTCAACGGAGAGATCGCCCTGCCCGACGCCATCGTTCTCGACCTCGATCTGGGCTATGACAGCGGTTATGAGCTGCTACGCTACTGGCACAGCACGCCTGCGCTATCGAAGATCCCCCTCATCGTCTGGTCCGTGCTCGGAGAGGAGCAGGCCGAAATGTGTAATCTGTTCAAGGTCAATGCATATGTCGGCAAATGGGCCGGGACACAGGCATTTCGCGACGCTTTGGCAAAGTTACAGGCGTAAACTGCATCCTAGTATTTTTCTAGGCCTCTTATTTGATTCGTGTGCAAACGATCTTCGTGGTTTTCTATCGCCAAAGACGCCTCGATGCTGTACCCCCCAGAAACTGAATTGCAGGGCTTCCCGGATTTCTTTGTGAAGCGCGCAGGAGAGATTGAATGAGTAATCT
Organism: Occallatibacter sp.; assembly: GCA_035486155.1. Lineage (GTDB taxonomy): Bacteria > Acidobacteriota > Terriglobia > Terriglobales > Acidobacteriaceae > Telmatobacter. The sequence goes on from DATHNJ010000035.1 coordinate 622, forward strand.
TGCGGAGATTGTCTCCAAAAACGAAGCCCGGCTCCTCCCTGATTGGATCCAGGGTATGTCCACGGCCGTGCAACGCGCCGATTTGATGAGCAAGACCGAGCTCGACGAGCAGTGTCGCGCTCTGCTGAACAGAATCGTCGCCGGCGTCAAAAGTAGCGACCCAACCAACGTGGACAGTCCGGGATGGAGCACGACGCGGGAGTTCCTGCGAGACCTCGCCATCACGCGCGCACGCCAGGGGTTTTCTCCGGTCGACGTAGCAACCTTTGTGCTGTCGCTCAAACAGCCCTTGTTCGCCTCGATTCGCGAAGCGCAAACCAAAGATCAGAACCAGATGTTTGAAACCCTCTGGTCTGCGACGGAGCTGCTCGATCGGCTGGCGCTAATCACTACCGAGGCCTACATGGCGGCCAAGGAAGAACTGATCACTCGGCAGCAGCAGGAGCTTCTCGAGCTCTCGACACCCGTAGTCAAGCTTTGGGACGGCATTCTGGCTCTGCCGATCATCGGCACGCTCGACAGCGCCCGCACCCAGGTGGTGATGGAGAACCTGTTGGAGTCAGTCGTCGCGACGAATTCCAAATACGCGATCATCGACATCACGGGCGTTCCCACCGTCGACACGCTGGTCGCTCAGCATTTGCTTAAGACAATCACCGCGGCGCGGCTGATGGGGGCCGAGTGCATCATCTCCGGCGTGCGACCGCAGATCGCGCAGACCATCGTCCACCTCGGCATCAATCTGGAAGACGTAATCACAAAAGCCAAGCTATCCGATGCATTCGCACTGGCTCTGCAACGAAGCGGCCGCACGGTCACCCGCGTTGCTTCCGCTCCTGTCAGCCCCATTAGCGGCCTGTTTACAAGACGGGAGGAGTAGATGGAACGCATTCCTGTTCTCCGCATGGGCTCACTGCTCCTAATCACGATTCAGGTAGACATGCACGACAAGCTGGCCCTGCAACTGCAGGACGACGTCACGCAGCGTATCTCCGAATGGGGATCGACCGGGGTGCTGATCGACATCTCTTCGCTGGAGATCGTCGACTCATTCATCGGCAGGATGCTGGCGAATATCGCCGCCATGTCTGGAGTTCTTGGCGCGGCGACGGTGGTAGTGGGCATGCAACCGGCGGTCGCCATTACCCTCGTTGAGCTTGGCATGTCATTGCCAGGCGTTCGCACAGCGCTGAGCGTGGAAGCAGGCATGGAGCTGCTGTTCGGCTCGGTCGCCGGATTGCCGTCAGGACCAGGTGATGAGCGCACAGAAGCGTGAAGAGCTTCCGCTAAAAACTTCGAATGACGTCGTCATCGCCCGGCAGCGCGTACGGCAGCTTGCCGTCGAGCTGCGCTTCAGCCTGGTGGATCAGACCAAGCTGGTGACCGCCGCCAGCGAGCTGGCGCGCAACGCACTGGATCACGGCAAAGGTGGCACGATGACGATCGAGGTCCTCACCCAAGGCATCCGCTCGGGCATTCGCCTCGTCTTTGAAGACCAGGGACCGGGAATAGCCGATGTCGAACAGGCGCTGAAAGACGGATTCACGACTGGCTCAGGCATGGGGCTTGGTCTGGGAGGCAGCAAACGCCTCGTCAACGATTTCAGCATCGAATCACACGTGGGTAAGGGTACGAGGATCACCGTAGCGAGATGGAGATAACCTTCTCTGAATGGGTGCCAGTCATTGATTCCAGCTCCGTAGGCGAAGTGAGACGCACGGCGCTGTTGGCGGCGCATCGTCTGGGGTTCGACGAAACGCGATCCGGCGAGCTTGCATTGCTGGCTACAGAAGTCTCGCGCAATGTGCTGTTGCACGGGGGCGGAGGCCAGATCGTGCTGGCCGGCATGAATGAAGGCCAGGGCCCGGTAGCGCGCATCCTCGCGCTCGATCAGGGCGCCGGAATCGCCAATATTCCCCAGGCGATGGCTGACGGCTACTCGACGATTGGGACCATGGGAGCAGGGCTTGGCGCCATGAAGCGCATTGCGACCGTGCTCGATATCTTCACGGCGAAGAGCGGAACCATCGTCCTGCTTGAACTCGGCCAGGCTGCCGCGAAAGATAAGCTGCAAATCGCCGGAATGGCGATTCCCTACCCTGGAGAAAGAGTCTGCGGCGACGGTTGGAGTTGCCACTCCCAGCCGGAGCGCACGATCACGCTGCTTGTCGACGGGCTGGGTCACGGATGGGAAGCCTCGGAGGCAGCTAGAGAAGCGATCGAGACTTTTCGCAGGCGCGTCGAGCTCCCTCCGGGTCAGATTCTGCACTACCTGCACGAGGCGCTGCGCAAGACGCGCGGGGCCGTGGCGGCCATCGCAGAGATTCGGCCGAAGGAAAATTCGCTTGTCTTCGCAGGCGTCGGCAACATCTCCTGTTCGCTCTTCAGCAAGGACGCATCGCAGAGTTTTGTATCGCACAACGGAACGTTGGGGGTACGAACCTCGAAGATCCAGGAGTTTCGCGCTGCCTGGCCTGCAGACGCAGTGCTGGTGTTGCACTCCGATGGCTTGCAGGCCAAGTGGGATCTCACCTCTTACGCCGGATTAGCATCGAGGCATCCGGCAATCATCGGGGGCGCTCTGCTGCGCGATTTCCGCCGTCAACGCGACGACGCCAGCGTTGTGGTAGTCAAGGCGGCTTGATTTATGTCGATTCCGATTGTCAACGTCTCCCTGATGACCGAGCGCGATGTCGTGCAGGCGAGACAGCGGGCGCGCGAGGTGGCGGCCGAGCTGGGCCTTGACAATCAGGATCAGATTCGTCTCGCCACAGCAGCCTCTGAGATGGCGCGCAATGCGTTTCGCTACGCGCGCGGCGGCAAAGTTGTATTTTCGGTTGAGGTGGAGACGCCGCAGCGGATCGAAGTGACCATCACCGACTCCGGCCCGGGGATACGCAATCTCGAAGAGATCCTGGATGGTTTGTATCGGTCGGAGACCGGCATGGGGCTTGGCATTCTCGGCACCAAGCGCCTGATGGATGAGTTCCAGATCGAGACCGGCGCAAACGGCACAACCGTACAAATGGCGAAGCATCTGCCCGCGCATCGCGGGGTGTGGACGCCGCGCTCGGTGCGCGACCTGAGCCGCCGGTTGCAGGAGCGCTCGCCCGAGAGCCCGTATGAAGAGATCGAGCAGCAGAACCAGGAACTGCTCAAGACGCTGCAGCAGCTGCGCTCTCGCCAGGAAGAGCTCGAATTGCTCAATCGCGAGCTCGAAGACACCAACCGCGGCGTGGTTGCGCTCTATGCCGAGCTCGACGAGCGCGCCGACTATCTGCGCCGCGCCTCGGAGCTGAAGAGCAAGTTCCTTTCCAATGTTTCGCACGAGTTCCGCACGCCGCTCAACTCCATCGTCTCGCTGGCGCGGCTGTTGCTCGATCGCCTCGATGGCGACCTGACCTCTGAGCAGACCAAGCAGATTCGCTACATCGAATCGTCCGCACGCGATCTGCAGGAGATGGTGAACGATCTGCTCGATCTGGCGAAGGTGGAGGCGGGCAAGATTCGCATTCGCTCCAAGCGCTTCGAGATCCACGAGCTGTTCAGCGCGCTCAAGGGCATGTTGAAGCCACTGCTCGCTGACAACACATCCGTCGATCTGGTCTTCGAAGACGCCGACGAATTGGCGCCGCTCTACACCGACGAAGGCAAGGTTTCGCAGATTTTGAGAAACCTGATCTCCAATGCAATTAAGTTCACGCCCAAAGGGCAGGTCAAAGTCTCCGCACGACTTGTGAAGAAAGAGGAAGTCTTATTCACGGTTGCGGACACTGGCATCGGCATCGCGCCAGAGCACCACGAGACCATCTTTCGCGAATTTAGCCAGGTCGAAAACCCTCTGCAGGAGAAGCATCGCGGCACCGGACTGGGACTGCCGCTCTGTCGCAATCTGGCGCTGCTGCTGGGAGGCAAGATCTGGCTCGAGAGCGAGCTTGGCAAAGGCTCGACCTTCTTCGTCAGGATTCCGTGCATCTACGTCGGCGAGTCGGCGGATACGAGCGATTCCGATGCTCTGCCTGCGCCGGAGTTTCACCGCGCGCCCGTGCTGTTCCTCGAAGACGACGAAGATACAGCCCGTATCTTCGAGTCCTATCTCCGCAACTCTGAGTTTCAGCCGATCCTGGCCTCCCGCGTCTCACAGGCAGAGGCTTGGACCGCGAGGCACAAGCCCGCCGCCGTAGTCGCCGACGTGTATATCGGCGACGAAGAGTCCTGGGGCTTCATGGTGCGGTTGCGTGAAAAGCTGCCCGAATTGCCGCTGATCGTGACGAGCGCGCGCGACCAGAGTGCAAACGCCTTGGCGCGCGGCGCAAATCTGTTTCTGCACAAACCGCTCGAACGGGATGTCCTGCTTCGGGAGCTGCGTAATCTCACGGTCCAGACAGGGACGCGTCGGCTCCTGATGGTCGACGACAACGAGGTTTCGCGCTATATTCTCCGCGACCTGCTCAGCCAGCCGTGGCTTGACATCCGCGAAGCATCCAATGGAACTGAAGCCTTGAAGGCGCTCGGCGAGGGTCTTCCAGACGCGGTCATCCTCGATTTGCTTATGCCGGACATGAGCGGGTTCGATATTTTGAAGAAATTGCGCGCGGAGCCGGCAACCCAAAGCCTCCCGGTCCTTATCTATACCTCTAAGGTGCTCTCCGACGCTGAGACGGCGCAGCTCGATTTGCTGGGCGCCCGGGTCATTCGCAAAGAAGACGTTACCTCGCGTCTATCCGCGCAACCATTCCTGGATTGGGTGAAATCGGTTGGAATCGCTCCTGAGATCGGCGCAAGAGAACGGGATGAGTGAGAGCGAACGGCCGCGTATCCTCATTACTGATGATCGGGAAGAAAACCGCTACGTCATCTACCGCATTCTCGAGGGCGCGGGTTTTCATTGTATTCAGATCGGCAGCGGTATGGGTGCGCTCGAGATAGCGCAGTCTCTGCCGGACCTGATCATTCTGGATGTGCGCCTGCCCGATATGTCGGGCTACGAAGTCTGCCAGCGCATCAAGCGCGATCCAAAGACCTCATCGGTCCCAATTCTTCAAATCTCCGCCTCGTTCACATCGAGCGAAGATCGTGCGCGCGCGCTGGAGGGCGGCGCCGACGCATACCTCACCCACCCCATCGATCGACTCGTGCTCATCGCCACAGTCCGTTCGCTTTTGCGTCTCCGCGCCGCGGAGAGCACCGCCAAAAAATCCGCGGCGCACTGGCAAACGACCTTCGACGCGCTTGCGGAAGGCTTGGCTCTGATCGATGCGAAGAATCGTCTCATTCGCTGGAACTCCGCATTCGCTGAGATCAGAGGAACTGCGCTCGATCTGCACGCCGGCGTAGATATAACGAGTCTGTTTCAGGAGTTGAGTGGGACAGATAGCCCCTTTTATCTCAACGGTCACAAGCGCAGCTCCAGGGAGATCGACATTGGCCGAAAGACCTTCCAGCTTTCGGTGAACAAGATCGAGAGCGCGGATACCGAGGGCGAGAAGATCCTCATCCTTGCCGACATCACCGACCGCAAGCTCGCCGAATACGCATTGCGCACCGCGGAAAAGCTGGCGGCAACAGGCAAGCTTGCGAATGCAATCGCACACGAGATCAACAATCCGCTCGAGGCTCTTACCAACTTGATCTACCTGGCCACGCGGACCGAGTCGGTCGACAGCATTCAGGAGATGCTGACGCGCGCTGACTCCGAACTGGCGCGCATCGCGCGTATCACAAGACAGACCCTCTCCTTCCATCGCGATACGCAAACCCCTGTGGCGATCGACCTGGGAGGGCTGGTCGTCGATATTGTGGCGCTGTTTGAAAGGATTGCCGCCGCACACCATGTTCGTCTGGTATGCGACCAGAAAGCGGCTCCGCAAATTAAGGGATTTCCAGGTCAAATCAGCCAGGTCATCGGCAATCTACTGCGCAACGCCATCGAAGCGGCGCCGGCCGCGAGCGAGGTCACCATCCGCGTGCGGGCAATTCGACGCAATGCGGGCGAGGGCGTGCGCCTCTCCATTCACGATCGTGGATGCGGAATCCCTTTGGACGTACAGCGAAAATTGTTCGATCCCTTCTTCACCACAAAGGACCTGAAAGGATCGGGCCTGGGACTGTGGGTCTCCCGATCTCTGGTCGTCCGGCACGGCGGAACCATTCGTTTTCGATCTAGCAGCGTACAACGCGCCGGAACCACATTTGAAGTGTATTTACCCGTGGGCGGCATTGATGCGAGCCCGTCGCCGCAAGACGATGTCTGACGCCGAAATATTCCCCCGGAGCTCTTCAACCTCTCATCTCGCAATCTAGTTTGATCCGCGCAGAACAAGGCAATCATGTTGTATGCTTACGCCGGGATGGAGGCGCGCCAGCGCAACTCCGGCTGACCCAAGGTAAGCAGCTTTTCGAGCGATTGTATTAACGGACGAATTTGCATCCGAACACGGAGAATCGAATCATGCCCAGCAGCACCGCAGAGAAGCAAGCGACCGGCCCCAACGAAACCAAGGTTTCGCCCCTGGCGGGCAAGCCTGCGCCGAAAGAACTGTTGGTGGATCTGGGGAAGTTGGAAGCAGCCTATTTTGAGGCTCATCCGAATCTCGAAGACCCCAGCCAAATGGTCGCCTTCGGCACCAGCGGCCATCGCGGCAATCCGCTGCACGGCACATTCACCGAGGCGCACATCCTCGCCATCACGCAAGCCATTTGCGACTATCGCAAGCAGCAAGGCACGGATGGCCCGCTCTATATGGGCAAGGATACCCATGCCTTGTCGGCGCCGGCGCAGCGAACTGCGCTCGAAGTGCTCGCTGCCAACGATGTCGAGACAATCATCCAGCCGGACAATGGGTTCACCCCGACGCCAGTAATTTCGCGCGCGATTCTGGTCTACAACCGTGGCCGCAAAGAGCATCTGGCGGACGGCATCGTGATTACGCCGTCGCACAACCCGCCCGAGGACGGGGGATTCAAATACAACCCCACCAACGGCGGCCCCGCGGATACGAGTGTGACGCGATGGATTGAGAATCGCGCCAACGAACTGCTGCGCGCAGGAAACAAGGACGTCAAGCGCGTCGCATTCAAGAACGCAATTCACGCCGCCACCACGCATCAGCAGGATTTCGTTCTGGATTATGTGCGCGATCTCAAGAACGTAGTCGACATGGATGCGATTCGCGGCGCGAAGTTGAAACTCGGCGTCGACCCACTGGGCGGCGCCACGCATGCCTATTGGGAGCCGATCAACTCGATCTATGGGCTCGACATCGCCATCGTCAACACGGCCATCGATCCGACATTTTCGTTCATGACCGTCGATCATGACGGCAAGATTCGCATGGATTGCTCGAGTCCGTATGCGATGGCGAGCTTGGTCAAATTGAAAGATCGATTTCAGGTGGCCTTCGCCAACGATCCTGACTCCGATCGCCACGGAATCGTGACCCCTGTCGCGGGTTTGATGAATCCGAATCACTACCTCGCCGTCGCCATTCGCTATCTGCTTACGCATCGGCCGCAATGGCGGCAAGATGCAGCCGTAGGCAAAACCCTGGTAAGCAGCGGCATCATCGATCGCGTCGTGGGGAAGCTTGGCCGCGAACTGCGCGAGGTGCCCGTGGGCTTCAAATGGTTCGTGGATGGCCTCTTCAATGGCTCGTACTGCTTCGGCGGCGAGGAGAGCGCGGGCGCAAGCTTTCTGCGGCTCGACGGCACGGTGTGGTCGACAGACAAGGATGGTCCCATCATGGATCTTCTCGCCGCAGAAATCACCGCGCGCACGGGGAAGAATCCTGGAGAGCATTACCGCGAATTGACCCAAGAGTTTGGCGCGCCGCATTACATTCGCATCGATGCAGCCGCCAACCCTGAGCAGAAAGCGAAGTTACTCAAGCTCTCGCCGGAAGCAATCAAGGAATCGACGCTGGCCGGAGAGCCAATTACCGCCAAGCTGACCTCTGCGCCCGGTAATGGCGCGCCGATCGGCGGCTTGAAGGTCGTCACCGCAACGGGCTGGTTTGCCGCTCGCCCATCGGGCACGGAAAATATCTACAAGATCTATGCCGAGAGCTTCACCAGCGAGCAGCACTTGAGCGCGATCGTCCGCGAGGCCCAGGAACTCGTCGATCGCGCTGTCGCCTGACAGGCTCAGATCGATCGGGGACGCGAGAGCTCTCCCCACTTGTCCTTTGAAATTCAGCTCACAAAATGCACCCTGCTTCCCAATCGGAAGCAGGGTGCATTTTTATTCACGCCCATCGAGACGCAGCGAAGATGCACTCGGTCCGCATGAAGATTCAGCAAATCGCGCCAACTGGGAATAGGGCATCTCTGCGGCGGGTTATGCAGTCGTTCGCTGATTCCAAAGAAAGGCGGCCGATTTCCATGCTCCCACACCTTGGTCACGAGTTTGTCGACTACATGCATCAACACATCAACTACGATGAAGAAGTGGAGTTCGAAATACCTCTTTGGCTGCTCCGATGCCAGACGGCATACATTGTCGCCGTGTGCGCCAGCGCCGTGGCCATCTTCGCGTTCCTTCTCTTCTGACCCATCTTCTGAGCGACCTCGCCAGGGATGCGATTCCCTTCCTGCCGATGGCTCCGGTAGATCTCATTTCCGCGCTGCGGCAGCCGCCATGGTACAAATGGAATTGACCGATGGCGCCCCCTCAAAGGGCTTAAAAGGGAAGTCCGGTGCGAAGCCGGCGCGGTCCCGCCACTGTAAGCAGAGAAGAATCGCTCACGAATCCACTCGATATGGATGCCGGGGAAGGAAAGCGATTCTGCGCCAGGCGCATCTGTGAGCCAGGAGACCTGCCACGGGCTGACTGCAGATTTCTGCGAAGGACAGAAACGATGCGCCCGCTCTCCATCCTGAAATACGTCTGCTTAACTGTCTCTGGCTATCAGCGCTCAGAGCAAGCGCCCCGCGCGGCGCAACGATGACAGCCCATCGCCAACGCGTGATTCGTGCAGACGGACGCACGCTGAACGTCGTGCAGCATCGCGGCCACCTCTCCTATTGCTTCACGGGCTGCTGCTGCGGACGCACCGAACGCGGCTACGCCGAGGTTCCGGTCGATGTCTACAAAGAAGAGTGGACGAGACGCAAAATGCGCAACGATGTCCACCTGACCAAAGGCGGATGCCTTGGCCCCTGCTCGCTGGCCAACGTCGCCAGCCTGGTCTTCGACGGACACTCGGTCTGGTTTCACTCCGTGAACAGCGCGTGGCAGGTGCGGCAAATCTTCGACTACATCGAGTCGATGCTGAATGCTGACAGGTTCCTCAAGCCTCCTGCAGAGCTGAGTGAGTTTGTTTTCAACTATTACGACTGGGACGTGCGCACGCCGGCGGCGCTACCCGATGCAGCGCGGGCGCAGCAACCGACGGGCGGCATCATGCTGCTTTCGCACGCCGACACCGACCTGCTTACGCTCGCGCGCGCAAAAGAATTGTTGCCGCCCGATCTCGAAGCTCATTCCTATTCACTGAATGCGCTCCACAGCGAAGACCAGATGGACGTTCTGCTTGCCGGCGAAATCGGAGGCGCTCGCATCATCATCCTGCGTTCGCATAGCCCGCTGCAGGCCATTCCCGGTTTCGCGCGCCTGCGCGCCACATGCGTCGAGCGCGGCCAATCTCTGCTTCTCATCAGCGGCACAGGCGAGTTGAGTCCGGAGTTCTCGCAAACCGTAAATGTACCCAGTGATGTGATCGATACGGCAGCCAGCTATCTGGCGCTGGGCGGCGTGAACAATCTTGTCGAGCTCTGCCACTTTCTCTCCGATCGCCTGCTGCTCACCGGCCATGGCTACGCGCCGCCTCTGTCGATGCCAGAACACGGCGTCTATTTGCCCGAGATGGACGCAGCAACCATCGAAGAGTGGGAGCAGCGCGCCGATCCGCTCAAGCCCACCGCGGCCGTACTCTTTTATCGCGCGCATCGCATGAGCGGCAACACCGCCTTCATCGACGCCATCGCGCAAGCCATCGAAGCGCGCGGCATGAACGCGCTGTGCATCTTCACTTCCAGCCTCAAATCGAAACAGGCCGGCAAGCCTGCCGTGTTTCGATGGATCGAGGGCCGCGCAGATGTGCTCATCTCGACGTTGTCGTTTGCGCTGGGAGAGATCAACACGGGCGGCGTAACGGAGGCCGGCGATGCTGTCTCTTCGCTCGAGCATCTTGGCGTCCCCATTGTTCAGGCCATCGCTAGTGGAATGGCGCTCGGCGCATGGGAAGGATCGCGCCGTGGCCTCAATTCGCTCGATACCGCGATCAACGTCGCCATCCCCGAGTTCGACGGACGCATTATCTCTGTCCCCGTCTCATTCAAAGAGCGCAGCGCTCTGGCTTCCGAAGGACTCTACGAACCGCACGCCGAGCGCATTGAACGCATCGCGGGCATCGCTGCGCGTTTGGCGCAACTGCGGCGTACGCCGAACTCCCAGCGCCGCGTGGCCTTCGTTCTCACCAACTCCGCCGCCAAGGCCTCGCAGGTAGGCGGCGCCGTGGGCCTCGATACGCCCGCCAGCCTGCTGACCACACTGCGCGCCATGCGAGGCCGACGTTACAGCATTGATACTCTGCCCGAGACATCCGACGAGTTGATACAGAATCTGCTCGCACGTGGCTCCTACGACGATCGCTATCCTCTTGATCCAGCCCACGCCGAGCGCTTTTCGAGAGCCGCCTATCACGCGCAGTTCTCCACGTTTCCTGAGCGCTCGCGCCGCCGCATGGAAGACTACTGGGGACAGCCGCAGACGCATGGATTCAGCGTTCGCGCAGCCAAGCCGAAGACCGACAAAAAGCTCCTCGGCTCTCTCGCGGGCAAGATCGCGATGGAACGCGAGCCGTGGAGCGATGAACGCGAGTATCACTTCGCAGCGCTCGCGTTCGGTAATGCGCTTGTCGCCCTGCAGCCTCCGCGCGGCTATGGCATCGATCCCGACGCCATCTATCACACGCCCGATCTGCCGCCCACGCACCACTACGCGGCGTTCTATCGCTGGCTCGCAGCCCCACAGTCCGAAGGGGGATGGGGCGCTGACGCCATCGTGCACCTGGGCAAGCACGGCACGCTCGAGTGGCTGCCCGGCAAAGGCATCGGCCTGTCGAATGAATGCTTCCCTGATCTGCTGCTCGGCGATCTGCCGCTCGTCTATCCGTTCATCATCAACGACCCCGGCGAGGGCAGCCAGTCCAAGCGCCGTGCGCACGCCGTAATCGTAGACCACCTCACGCCGCCGATGACAACCGCGGAAACCTACGGCCCCCTCGCGGAGTTGAATCAGCTCGTCAATGAGTACTACACCGTCGAGAAGCTCGATGCATCGAAGCTCCCGTATTTGCAGCAGCAAATCTGGGATCTGGTGCAGAGAACCAATCTCCAGACCGACCTCGACCTGAAGACGATGCTGGCGCGCGATCACGGCGATCACAAGCATGAGTGGGACGACGAACTCACGCCCGAAGGCATTCCTGCAACACTTGCCGAGATGAGTGGTAATGAAGTCGCGCATCTGATCGAAGATCTCGACGGCTATCTCTGCGAACTCGGCATGGCGCAGATTCGTGATGGGCTCCACACGCTCGGCCAGATGCCGCCTCTGCCCGAGATGCTGCGTTCGCTTACGCGCCTCTCAAATGCTGGCGCGTCCGGCCTGCAAGCCGCTCTCGCTTCTGCGTTCGGCTTCGATCTTTCCGCGCTCCTTGAGAATCGCGGCGAGCGCATCAAAGACGATCACATTCTTCTCGGACACCCCATTCACACGCACGCCGATGTGCTCGAGATTCTCGATCAAGCTTCACTTGACCTCTACACGATGCTCGAAGGACTCGGCTTCCGAAACGAATCCATCGCCGCCGTACAGCGTTCTGTTCTCGGCATAGAAAGCGATGACATCGCTAAAGTTCTCGCCTTCGTGTGCGACGAGTTGGTCCCGCGTCTGGAACAAACCGGCGAT
>DATHNJ010000036.1:0-6995 GCA_035486155.1 Occallatibacter sp.
GTCTGCGTTCCCGGCTGCAGCGTGATATCCACGCGAACCTGGCGGTTCACTTCCAGTTGAACCCCTTGCGCTTTGTACGCCGCGAAGTTGCCTGTCTTAGGTACATCGACCGTGTAAGTTCCGGGCAACACATCGAGGAGCGAATACTCTCCTGCCTGATTCGTTTTGGCAGTGCGCGGCGCGCCGGTCTGCTGGTTGGTGATGTTGACCGTCGCTTCGGGAATGATCGCGCCGCTTGCGTCGGTTACCGTGCCGACGATGGAGCCGTAAAGCACCTGCGCCTGCGCGGGGCCGCTCGTCCACAACGCGGCGATCGCGAGCATCGCAAGAAGAAATCCGCCCCTAGTCGGACGGAACCTGCGTAATGAATCCACAACACGAGTCATAGCCTGCCTCCAAAAACCACCATGGTTAGCCGTGCGCAGGCTGAAAACAGGGAATGCAGCAAGAGATTTGCTCTGACACCAAGAAACCAACGCCGCGCACGCATCTGCTCCGCATTCGCGAATTCTGCGGATGCTTTAATTTGCGACACGAACTATAGGAGCGCTCAAGCTCGATTGTCAAGAACGAAAAATGCATTTGTGACCAAGAGAATCCGCATTCTTCAGGGGCTTAGGCGCCCTATCCAGACGCAAAGCAGCGTCGAAAATCCGATCGAGCTAACACAAAAACGATTTATCTGATTTTTCGTTCGGGTTGCGAACCTAACCCTTGCGGGCGTCTCCAGGCGTTGCCTTCGCCGGTTCGCCCGTTGTGCGGCGCAGGAACACCAGGGCCGCCGCTCCGCGAAGGCGCGCCACATCCCCATCGTGCGTCGGCAGAATGCGCGGCGCGGTGCCGACCAGCGTTTGATCGGCCACTTCCTTCTCGATCACCGGACCGAAACGGCGCCATGCCGATGTAATGTCGCCCGCGACGAGAATCACTGAGGGCGAAAGACTCGCGATGATCATGCGCAGCCCTCGCCCAATCTGCTCCGCCTGTTGGGTCAGCGCATCGGCCGCGTTCTGGTTGCCTTCTTCAGCCATGTGCAACAGCTCGTGAAAGCTGATGGCTCGGCTGCGCGGCGCCAGCGCCTTGTAGTTCCGCAGCGCCGCGCTGCACGAAGCAAGCGTCTCCCAGCATCCCTTGCGACCGCATCCGCACCGCACGCCATTCGGATCGAGCGGCACGTGGCCGAACTCGCCGGCCATGCCATGATGGCCGGAGATCAGCCGGCCGCCTGCGAAGACGCCCGCGCCGATCCCTTCGGAGACCGTCACCAGCACGATGTCGCGCGCCCCCTCGATGCGCCTGTAGGTGATCTCCGCCAACAGACACGCTGTCGCGGCATTCTCCATCTTCACTGGCAGCCCGGTCGCCGTCTCTACCGCGCCCATCAGATCGAACTCCGGCCAATGCAGGTTGGGCGCGAAGATCATCTGCTGCGTCGCCGGATCGACACGGCCCGGCAGCGCAATGCCGATCCCTTCGATCGACTTGCGTGGGATGGCTTGCTGCATGCGTCGAATGCAGTCTGTGATCAACTTGGTCGATGCTGCCGGATCGGACGTGATCGGCGCAATCGATCGGTCCAACAGGCGGCCGTTCAAATCGACGGTCGCGACCACGGCTTGTTTGGGGCGCAGATCGACGGCGATCACCGCGAGGTCTTCGTTGAGCACCAGCAGCGTGGGCCGTCGGCCGCGCGGAGGAGAAGCAATCGACCCCTCGCGCACCCACTTCTCCTCGATGAGCTGCTCCACGATCTGCGAGACGGTGCTTCTCTGCAGGCCGGAGCGTCGCGCCAGATCGGCGCGTGAGATCGGCTGGCTGGCGCGAATCAGCTCCAGCACGATGTCGCGATTGATGCGGCGCGCCGTCTCGCTCGACGCCAGTTGCGCCTCACTCAGATCGATCGGCCTGATCCCTCGCGCATGTTGCCGCACTCTCGTCACGCTTTCTCCTCAGCGCGCGAATAGACATCGCGCGTCGGACGCTGCTCTGTTTCCATTTGTAAATTGGCACCATATCACGACTCGTCAAACGAGCGCGAGCGCGCCCCAGAGCGGACCTGCGACAGACGACGCTCCATCTCGCAACTACTCGCAACGCTGCAAGGCCGATTCCATCCGATAAGTGATGGGCCTGACGGGACATTCGCCCCACGACTGGTAGGATGAGGAACAAAGTTTTACACGGCAAGAAAGCACGCTGGCCGTCAGGCGGGTCTTTGCTCTTGTAGCGCTCTCCTGGACCACACGATTCCTGAAAAGTACGCCTCTGCCGACAAGGCGCCTTGTTGTCGAGTTTTTCGGTTTGCTATCGCAGCTTTGCAGTTCGCCGCGCCCAGGATTGAAACACAAAAATCATCTGGCAAGCCCGCGCCGCAGGCGACGCCAGCAGATCAAACGACGTTGGAGAATCTAACCATGCGCAGTTTATTTGCACGCGTAGTTCTACTCACTGTCATTCTCTCTGCTCTCGCCCTGATTCCATCGCCTGCGGCCGCCGCTCCGCTTCTGCTGCGGAATCCCTCCCTGTCGCAGGACAAGATTGCGTTCCTCTATGCGGACGACGTGTGGACCGTTAGCCGCAATGGCGGCGACGCGGAACGCCTCACTTCGAACGGCCACGTGGTTGCCGGACCTTACTACTCGCCCGATGGCGCACAGATCGCCTACTCCGCGCACCTGGAAGGCGCGACCGACATCTACATCATTGCCGCCGGCGGCGGCGTGCCGCGGCGCATCACCTGGGGGCCTCAAGGATACCAAGTCGTCGGCTGGAGCCCTGACGGCAAGAACGTTCTCGTGGCCAGCGGGGCGCTCAGCTATCGGCACTTTCTCAAATTGTTCCTTGTGCACAGCGATGGGTCCGGAATGCCTGAGCCTTTGCCATTGCCGGCCGGCTCCGAAGGATCCTTCTCGCCCGACGGCCAGTCCCTCGCCTACAACCCCGTCGACAAGTGGGAGCCCGCATGGAAGCGTTATGCCGGCGGACAGACGACGCCGATCTGGATCGTCGATCTCAAATCGCTGGATCTAGTCAAAGTGCCGCGCGATAACTCCAACGACTCGCACCCGGTGTGGGTTGGTAACTCAGTCTACTTCCTCTCCGACCGCGACGGCGCCGTTTCACTCTTTCGTTACGACATCGACTCCAAGCAAGTTGCGCCGGTCGTCGCCAACAAAGGCCTCGATCTTAAGACATTTCAAGCAGGCCCCGGCGGCATCGTCTACGAGCAGTTCGGATCGATTCATCTTCTCGACACAGCCGGCAACGCCGACCACGAAGTCTCCATTCAGATTCACGGCGAGTTGCCGAATCTCCAACCGCATCTTGCCTCGGTCCGGCCCGATGAGATCGTAAACGCCTCCATCTCACCCACAGGCGCCCGCGCGGTCTTTGAAGCGCACGGAGAAATCTTCACCGTTCCGGCGGAAAAAGGCGACACGCGCAACCTGACCAACACGCCCGGCGCCGCAGAGCGCGATCCCGCCTGGAGTCCCGACGGTAAAACCATCGCTTACTTCTCCGACGCCTCCGGCGAATACAAACTCTATCTCCACGATCAGACCGGATTCAAAGAGCCCACTGTGATCGATCTTGGACCTAATCCCAGTTACTTCTATGGCCCGACCTGGTCGCCGGACTCCAAGCACATCCTCTATAACGACAAACACAATCGTCTCTGGCTAGTTGACGTTCCCTCGGGTTCATCCCCAGCGGGCAAGCCAATGCAAATCGACGAAGCGACCTATGGAACCTTCGGCAATAGCTTCGGCCAGGTTTGGTCTCCTGATTCAAAGTGGATTGCTTACCAGCGCGACCTCGACAATCACCTCACTGCCATCTTTCTTTACTCTCTCGACACGCACAAGTTCACGCAGGTCACCGATGGCATGAGCGACGCTACCCACCCAGCCTTCGATCGCAACGGCAAGTATCTGTACTTCCTCGCGTCCACCAACGACGGTCCGACCAACGCCGGCATCGATCTCTCGTCACTCGATCGCGCCGTATCCAGCGCGCCCTATGTCGTCGTTCTGGCCAAGGACGGCGCGTCTCCCATTCCTCCGCAAAGCGACGACGAAAAAATCAAAGACGACAAGAAGCCCGACGCCGACAAGTCCGCCGACAAGGACAAATCTTCAGACAAGGATAAGTCGGATAAGAATGCCAAGGACGCCGACAAAGATAAAGACGAGGCCGTCAAAGTCACTGTCGATCTGGAAAACATCGGCAATCGCATTCTGTCGCTGCCTATTCCGGCCCGCAACTATGGCGGCCTGCTTTCAGGAAAGGATGGCGTGATCTATCTTCTCGAAGGCTCGGCGATCGGACGTTCTTCGAATGAAGATGGCCCTCCTGCTGGCCCGAACGTCTGGAAGTTCGCTACGGAGAAGCGCGAACCAGAACAGGTCCTCAGCAAGGTGGACGCATTTACTGTCTCCGACGACGGATCCAAAGCGCTCTATGCGCGCGGCGATAATTGGTCCATCGCGCCGGCCGACGATCTAAAGCCCGGCTCGGACAACCCAGGCAAGCCGCTCAACCTCGGCGGCATGCAAACCACTATTGACCTACGCGCAGAGTGGCGCCAGATCTATCGCGAAACGTGGCGCATCGAACGCGATTTTCTCTACGACCCCAATACGCACGGCCTCAGCATTTCCAAGATCGAAGCTAAGTACGAACCCTATCTCGATAACCTGGCGTCCCGCTCGGAGTTCACCTATCTCTCCACGGAGATGCTCGGCGAAATCACCATCGGCCACATGTTCGTCGGCGGCGCTCGCCCCCACGATCGCGCTCCAAAGACCGGCCTGCTCGGCGCCGACTACAAAATCGAAAACGGCCGCTACAAAATCGCCAAGATCCTTGGCGGTCAGAACTGGACGCCCGGCCTCGCGTCGCCGCTCACTCTGCCCGGAGTGTATGTGCACGAGGGCGCCTACATCCTCGCCGTCAACGGCCGCGAACTGCATAGTTCGGACAATCTCTACGAAGCCTTCAAAGGCACGGCGGGGAAGCAGACCATCCTTCATATCGGCAACAGCGCCGAAGGCAAAGATGCTCGCGACGTCACCGTAGTCCCCATCGACGATGAAGACGGGCTGCGCAACATCGACTGGGTCGAGTCGAATCGTCGCAAAGTCGATCAACTCTCCGGCGGCAAGGTCGCCTACGTGTACATGCCAAACACTGGCGGCGCCGGCTACGACAGCTTCAACCGCTACTTCTACGCGCAGCTTAACAAGCAAGCGTTGGTGCTCGATGAACGCTGGAACGAAGGCGGCTTCATTGCCGACTACATCGTCGATGTGCTCAAGCGCTTTCCGCTCTCCGGCGCGAAAGAACGCGACGGAAAACCACTGGTCGATCCCTATGGCGCCATCTTCGGACCAAAAGCGATGCTGATCAACCAGAACGCTGGTTCAGGCGGCGACGCCATGCCGTGGTACTTCCGCAAGGCTGAGATCGGCAAACTGATCGGAACGCGAACCTGGGGCGGCCTCGTTGGCATCGGAGGTTATCCGCCGCTTATCGACGGTGGTTTCGTCAACGCGCCGCGTTTCGGCATCTACGGCCTGCATGGCGAGTGGGAAGTAGAGAATCACGGCGTCGCGCCTGACATCGCGGTTGAAGAACTCCCGAAAGACGTAGCCGCAGGCCATGACGTGCAGCTCGAAACCGGCGTGCAAACAGTACTGGACGAGTTGAAGGCTCATCCTATTCCCGAGATTCCCCTTCCGCCGTACCCGAACTATCACAAAAACGACGGCCTCGGCATTCAGTAATCGTCGGCTGTTAAAACTTCGGCTCCGAATCGCTCCGGGATCTTCCCGAGGCGGTTCGGAGCCAAGTTTTTCTTCGAGACAAGATTCCGATCTATTTCATGCGCACTTCGCCACGTGCGCGAGCCGGCGGCGCAGCCACTGTGAAGGTTGTCTGATCGGTGGAGGGATTGCGCACCTTCGAAGTGCGGCCTTCTCGCGTCAATCGAGCGTGGGCTTCCGTCCATGTTGGCAACTCGACGCCTTCTTGCTTCCAATGCACCAGCGCCGCCTCGTCGCACCAGTCGAGCAGCTTGCGCATCGTCGGCCCGTGTGGGGCGGCCATCATAAAGCGCTTCATCGCCTCTTCGGACTCCCAGCAAGTGCTTGTCCAGAATGCCTTCTTCCGCTCGCTGAGAATCTTCACGCCCAGGCTGCCCTCGGCATTCCTGGCCTGCCAGGCGCTGCGCATGGCCATGATCGCGAAGACAGGCAGGTATCTCCAGGAACGGACGCGCAAACGTGTGACGGATACGATCGGCATGATCCCTTATAGCCCAATCAACTACAACGCTCGTGAGCCAACGAATCGAGACCTTCAGGCCTCGCACAACGTCGGGCGATCCGGAAGCGATGCGATCCATGTTGCGCGAATTGCTCAGGAGCGCCTTGCGTCGAACGATCTTACTCAAAACCGCAAAATCATCCGCAAATTTGTGGTGCAAAACTGCAAATAAAAGAGGGGGGGTGGGCGCCTCCGCCAGAGTTGCGGATCAACCAGCGGGTCACGAAAAATCCGCCCATGCATCGATTATGTACGCGTTCGAGCAATCAATCCGCAATCTACGTCGAAGCACGAGCTGTCGCAGAGTTCGGGTGAACGATGCTTCTTCCCGCGCTTTAGCGTCCAGAGCTGCCAAATCCCTTCGCCGCCCGCGCCGAGTCTTCCAGGTTTTCTACCTCCTGGATCGAAGCCGTCAGCACTGGAGCCGGGATCATCTGCGCAATCTTCTCGCCGGCCTTGAGTTCGACAACGGCGTCGCTCAGGTTCGTCATCAGCACCAGGATCTCCCCCCGATAGCCGGCGTCAATCACCCCACCCGTCGTTGCAACTCCACGCGCAGCCATTGACGAGCGATCCCGCACCAGCAGCCCTAATCCGGCACCAGTCTGCGGATCACGCGCCTCGACAGCGATGCCGGTCCGCACCTTGACCGTTTCCCGTGAGCTCAG
>DATHNJ010000037.1:0-6995 GCA_035486155.1 Occallatibacter sp.
TCCAGCAGCGATGAAAAGCTTGACCGAGCGCGCGGGTTGGGGCTCCATGCAGGACTAAATTATCGCGAGACGCCCGAGTGGGACCGATGGGTTCTCGATCAGACCGGCGGCGAGGGCGTCGACCTAGTCGTGGAGGTCGGCGGGGTAGGCACGCTGCCGCGTTCTCTGCGAGCGGTAAAGATGGGAGGGACGATTGCTCAGATCGGCGTCCTATCCGGGCCGGGAGAACAGTTGCCCTTGCCGATCATCCTTCACAAACAGGCGCACATCCGCGGCATCTACGTGGGATCGCGCAGCAACTTCGAAGAGATGAACGTCTGCCTGACGTTGGCCGGACTGAGGCCTGTTGTTGAAAGCTCATCCTGGACGAATGTTCCCGAGATGTTTCGCCGCATGGAGTCAGGAGCGCATTTCGGCAAGCTCGCGGTCACCATCGATTGAGATATACCCACCCCACTACAAACGCATTCCATCTTCCAAGTGACTAACTAAGAAGATGGAATGCGGTAATTCGAGTTACTAGGAGTTGCTGGTCGAATGTTTGTCTGGCTTTACTTCCAGCTCGTTGACGACCTGCTGCACATTGGGGACCCGCTTTGCGAGTTTCTCGGCCTCATGCTTCTGGGCCGTCGTCTTCACGCTACCCTCCAGGACAAGCGTTCCATTCTTCGCCGAGCCGCGGATGCTCTGATCGTCCAGATTTTTGTGGGCTTTGATAGATGCTTTGAAGTTGTCTTCGATGGCGCTGTCGAGATTCGAAGCCACAGCTCCGGCCTGCGTCACATCGGGAGGCCGTACGCCAATCTCGTCGGCGATCGTGTAGTCAGGAGCCGCTTGCTTGGCGATGGTCTCTGCCTGATTCTTGAGGTCCTGTGATGCGACATTCCCGCTCAATGTCATGACGCCTTTATCGCGGTCCTGCGACACGTCGACAGCGCTGAGATTACTGCTGTTGAGCGAGTTTGTTACTGCTGATTTCTCATCCGGATGCATAGCGTGCTGACAACCGGCTGCCATCAGAACCGCGCCTAACATCGCAGACGAGCCGACAACTAACTTCCGACTTACTGAACGTTCCATGTTTCATTCCCTCCCTTACTCACCGCAACGTGGGATGTGAATGCGGCGCAGGAGGGTTGTCTTTTGCCGTTGCGACGTTTTCAGCAACGAATAAATGACATGAAGCGATCTATGCGACGGCGCTCTCTCGTGTGGCGAGTTCCTCCACAAACTGATCCAGAGTCCGTGGCTCTCGCCCAAGAACAGCCTCAAGCACGATGGAGTTGCCGCCTGGAAGCCCACCCTCGTCGAAGTCCGCGTACATCTGCTTGAGTCCATCGCGTTGCGGTCCAGCGGCCATCTGCGCCTGATCGGCCCACTCGTCGAATGTGGGCTCCACCGCTTCAACAGCGGTACCGAGAATCTTAGTCATCAGCAGAGCGAGTTCAATGCGATTGATCATCCCTGGAGCGCATAACTCGTACGTCCCATAGTCGAGTTTGTCGCTGGTCAGAGCGATTGCGGCGGCCTCGGCGACGTCACGATAGTCGACATAGCAGACGCGCATCTGCTTGGAATACGGCAAGCTAAGTTTTCCCTCGCCGATAACCTCGGCCCAGCAGATTTCCAGCGTCTGCATGAATAAGGTTGGCTGCAAAATGGTGAAGATCATGCCCGATTCAGAGATTGCCTGTTCGACGGGCAACTTCGCCGCATGATTGGGAAGCTTGGAGAGGGATGGGTGAATGACGCCCGAGAAAACGAACTTGTTGACGCCTGCATCCTGCGCCGCCTTCACCATGGCCAGTCCGAGTTCCGCTTCGTTGGGGGCGAAGGCGGGGTTGATGTGAAAGACCGCCTCGGTTCCCGCCGCCGCTGCGCTCAGACTGGCGGGATCCTCGAGATCGCCGATGGCTGTTTCATCGGCGCCGAGCTCTTGCGCCGCGCGCGCACCTTCTTCATTGCGAACCAGAGCGCGCACCGTGGCGCCGCGCTTCTTCAGTTCGGGAAGGACAAGCCCAGCGTATTTGCCGGTTGCTCCGACCATCATGATCTTCATGCGATGACCTCGAATTTTCCTTTATGCGTATACGGTATGACGCGGTTGGGCTGGGCGCGGATGTCCGAGCGCCCCCGCCCATGCGTTTCAGAACCATCTTGTCGGGCAGGAACTGTCTGAAAGACTTCAGCTTGCCAGCAGGCGTAGATAGATTTCGAGCGTGGCGGAGTTGAAGCAGACGAATTGAACCGTGGATACGCCGCTTTTGTCCGCATGCTTCTTAACCGTACGAATTGCGATCTCAGCGGCGCGTTCTGAAGGGAAATGGTAGACGCCGGTGCTGATCGCTGGAAAGGCAACGGACGCGGCCTTATGTTCGCTGGCGAGTTCAAGGCAGCGGCTGTAGCACCGGGCGAGCAAATGATCCTCGTCTCGATCTCCGCCATGCCACACAGGCCCAACTGCATGAAAGACCCATTTGGCGGGCAGTCGGAATCCGGGCGTGGCCTTGGCGTCGCCGGTTGCACAGCCGCCGAGTTTTTCGCAGGCCGCAAGAAGCTCTGGGCCGGCGGCGCGATGAATCGCCCCGTCAACGCCTCCGCCGCCGAGCAGCGACGAATTCGCCGCATTGACGATCGCGTCCACTTGAATCGCGGTGATGTCGCCCTGAACGGCGATGAGCTGCGCCACTTTGTCGTTTCCTCTAACCTATAGTGATGAATGACGCGACAAGGCGTTGGATGAACCGCAGAAATGTCGTGAGATGGAAAAGCGCATAACCTGGGACACCTAAGGTAACCTTTCGTCTAATCTGATGTGCAGGGTAAAAGTTACCTTTGTTGCAGAAAATCCGTCGGTTCCGCGCGCGATCGGCCGAATGGAATAAATTGATTGTGCTTCAGCACTTTACAGGACATTGAGGTTTTATAAGCGGGTTTCGATTAATCTTTAAATTGGGAGCCGTTCACGCCGCACGTGGCTCCATTCAAATTGCAGTTGAGTCCAGGCATTGAAATTCCCCTCACAATCTCCGGCGTCTCATTCCGTAGCGCGCGCAAATGCTCCATCTTCATGCGCGACGCGACGTCCGAGCGCGGTTTTTCTGGCATTCGCCTCGCTCCTGTTCATGTCGTTGCTGGCGGCCGGATGCGGCGGCGCCGCCATGACGGCGAGCCAAGCCAACAGCGTCTTCTCGGTTGCGCCGGGACCGTCGACCATCGACACCAATTGCACGGGCTGCAATGCAGCCAACGCGCGCGGCGCAGCGGTGCATCAGTTCAAGGCCATGCTCAACAATGGCGGCGCCGCGGATGTGAGCTGGTCCGTCTCCGGAGGCGATCTCACTTCGGGCGCAGGCAAGATTAACGCAAGCGGGCAGTATGCGCCGCCCGCGTATCTGACCGCCGATCGCGTGCAGGTGCAGGTGACGGCGGCCCTCAAGTCCGATCCCACCATCCGCGCAACCTCTCTGCTGACATTGACGCCGGGCTTCCTGCAGCCGCTCACGCCGGAGAACGTCGCATTGGGAGCGAACGGAACGGTCACGGTTTCTGCGACGCTTGCTGAAGCCGGCGGCGGCGCCAGCGTTCGCTTTGCTTTGGCCGATACGCCCACAGGCGCGAGCGGCGGATCAGGCTTTTTGAGCCAGCCGATTTGCCAGCGAGACGAGCGCGCCTTCACTTCGTGCACCGTGACCTATACCGCTCCGCCGGTCGTGGCCGCGACGGGAGTGACCTACGTGGTGGCGACGGCCGGCGCTTCGACAGGGAAGACCGAGACTGCTGTGCTGTTGAACCCTGAAGGCGTCACCAGCAATCCGGCGACGCATCAGGCTGAGTTCCTGACGCCCATTTTGTTGGGAACGTCGGGCGGCAACAACAACGACTACGACGCGCAGGGAAACAAGATCGCGGACTGCTGCGGCGGCACGCTGGGCGCGCTGATTCAGGATGGAAATGGAAAGCAGTATCTGCTGAGCAACAATCATGTGTTGGCGCGCAGCGATCATGCAGCGGTGGGCGACGACATCGTGCAGCCGGGACTGATTGACAACAACTGCACGCCGAATGGAGACGGCGCCGGCACGCAACCAGTGGGCGTGCTGACCGGTTGGCTGCCGCTGAGCGCCAACCAGACCAATGCAGACGCGGCGATCGCCGAAGCTGCGTCGCACAGCGTCGACGCGCAGGGAAGGATTCAGGAGCTTGGCGTGCGGCAGCCGGATGGTTCGCTGGCGCCGGCCCCGCTCGGCGTCTTGTCGAGCAGCGGCAGAGGTGAGCAGGCCGCGCTGGCGTTGCGCGTGGCCAAGAGCGGACGCACGACGGGATTGACCTGCGGCAGCGTCTCGGCGATGGACGTAGATATCTCGGTCGACTACTACACGGATTGCGCAGAGAGCCGGTCGTATCTGACGAAGACCTACACCAACCAGATCGCCGTGAGCGGGAATCATCTCAGCGATGCGGGCGACTCCGGTTCGGTTCTCGTGGATACGGAGAACGCCGAGCCGGTCGGCCTGTTCTTTGCGGGAGGAACCGACGCCCTGGGCGTGGGCCAGGGCATGGCCAATCCTGTGGGCGATGTGCTCAGCGAGCTGAGTTCGCAAGTCGGCAACGGAGCGAACTACACGTTCGTGGGCGGCGCCGATCATCCTGTGAGTTGCCTCAGCTTCGGCGACAACACTGTGCTGGCCGCGCAATCGCAGTCTTTGAGCAGCACAGAAAACGATCGGGCTGAGCGCGCTTTGAACGCGGCCCGTCTGCTGGTGAATCCTACCGCGGGCATTCTGGGCGTATCCACCGGGAAGAGCAGCGACCATGCGGGCGAGGCGGCGGTGATTGTCTATGTGGACGATGCGCTCTCGCCGGTAGTCCCTGCATCGGTGAGTGGGGTGCGTACGGTCGTGATTCCGACGACCGCGCATGCGGTGGAAGTTGGCGCCGCGCCGGTGATGATCTCTCAGGCCGATGTTCCGGCGCTGTCGGCGACGACGTTGACGAACGCCATTGCGACCAAACAGCAGATCGCGCATGGACTGATGCAGCACAATGCGGCGTACTTTGGCATGGGCGTGGGCCAGAGCCTGGATAATCCGCGGGAAGCGGCGCTGGTGATCTATGTGGACCGCAAGCAGGTCCCAGCCGATCTGCCGCAGACGATCAGCGGGCTGCGCACACGCTACGTGGTGATGGACCGGCTGCATGTCACGCGCTCTTACGCTGTGCCTTTTGCGTCCAGGAGCCGTTGTATGTTGAACTCTTCGACATCAACATCGATATCGGCGCCGGCGCCGTTCGATCCCGCCGAAGCCCTCAGGCCGCGCACTTTGCCGCTGGACTGAAAACCGCTAGTCTGAAAAGCGATGCGCCATTTCTCGAGATTTACGTTGGCATTGTTTTTGGCTGTCTATGGGCTTGCGTTTGCGCGAGCCGCAGAGCCTGTGCAGCCCATTGTGGTCGGCTACGTCTTTCCGCAGAATGGCGCGCTGCAGCCGGGCCAGATCGATCCGCGGGCTATGACTCGCATCAACTACGCATTCGCCGCGATTCGCGACGGCCGCATGGTTCTCGTATCGGAAGGCGACAAGGCCAATCTCCGCGTGTTGACGGACCTGAAGAAGCAGAACCCCGCGCTGACCGTGTTGATCTCCGTTGGCGGCTGGTCGGGCTCGGGCGGGTTCTCTGACGCCGCGCTGACTGCGCAGAGCCGGCGCGTCTTTATCGACAGCGCAATCGAGATGGTGCAGCAGTGCGACCTCGACGGCGTGGATGTCGACTGGGAGTATCCGGGACAGCCGGGAGCAGGGAATCGATTTCGCCCCGAAGACAAGCAGAACTTCACGCTGCTGCTGAAGGAACTGCGCGAGAGATTGACGCATGAATCGGCGGCGATGCATCGGCGGTTGTATTTGACCATCGCTGCGGGCGCCGATGACGACTACATCGCCCACACCGAGATGGCGAAGGTCGCGCGCAGCGTCGATACGGTCAACCTGATGTCGTACGACTACTACGAGCCCGGTTCGGATGCGAAGACTGGCAACCACGCGCCGTTGTTCACCGATCCGGCGGATCCGAAGAAGGACTCGGCGGACACGTCGGTGCATGATTTCGAAGCGGCCGGGGTTCCGGCGGCGAAGATCGTCCTCGGCGTTCCTTTCTACGGACACGTATGGCGACAAGTAGCCGACGTACAGCACGGTCTTTTTCAACCGGGCAAGGCCGGGCCGAACGGCTACATCGCGTACAGCGCGATCAAAGACACGATGCTCGGCCACGGCTACACGCGTTATTGGGATGCGCCGTCGAGTGTGCCTTACCTCTATAGCGAAGATCAGCAGGTCTTCGTTTCGTACGAAGATCCGGAGTCGCTGGCCGCCAAGTGCAGTTATGTGCTCAGCCACAAGCTCGGCGGCGTCATGTTCTGGAGCTACGTCAACGATGCCGGCGGAGAGCTGCTGGGCGCGATCGACAGAGGTTTGCACGAGGCTGGCTCAGCTCAAACCGCGGGCAAATAAGCTCGTCGAGCGTATGCCGCTCATTCGCCGTCGAAGCGAACGCCAAGAGCCTTGCGGGCTTTCTCCAAGATGCGGGCCATGCCCAGCGACATCGCATGCGGGATTTCGGGGCTCTCGCGCTTACCGCGCCGGATCAGTTCGCAGAAGTGATCGGTCTCGTAGTTGAAGCCTGTCGATTTAAACGGAACATTAAGTTCGACGACCCGACCGTCAACATAGCGGATGGTTGCCCGCACCGGATTCCACCAGTTCTCGTGAATCGTGACGTAGCCGCGCGGGCCGCACAGCAACGCATCGCCCTTGCTCGAGAGATCGAGCCCGGTGTGAAGCTGGGCCATCCCGCGCTCATGCTCGGTCTGGAACAGCGCGAGGTTGTCGACGCCGGCCGGGTTGAGTCGCCCCATAGTCTGCACGCGCTTTACAGGGCCGAGCCAGTCCAGCGCGAGAAACGCCTCGTACGGGCCGATGCCCATGATGCCG
>DATHNJ010000038.1:0-11021 GCA_035486155.1 Occallatibacter sp.
AAACCCAAAACCTGGCTGGCGCCGTGAACCTGCAAACGCTCGGTCTCCGGAGCGGCAACAAGAATCGCGGGACGCTCAGGCGCGCTGGCGAAGAAGACCATCAACGAAACCGTGCCCTTCGCCGAACAGAGCAGAGCCCAATCCTGCGATCCTGCACGCTCCAGAGAGGCGTGCACGACATTCTCCGGATGGTGAGCCTCGTAGGTCTGGGGAATCAGACACCCGCGTTGACTTAGGAGATCGGCAATAGACCCAGGCAGATTGGGGAATGAACTCGGCGGCAGATAGTGAATCACGTAGGACTTCATGCGGCCGTCGATGGCGATTTGTCCCGTCTTGGTGAGTGGATCGGACGTCACGGATCCAGTCTGCGGATAGATGGAAGAGGCGGCGATCGCGATCAGCAGAGATACACACGCGTTGAGCCCCACTTGCCTCATTCCGATCGACCTAGTTTCGTAGCGGTTTGCCGGTTTTGAGTGTATACGCGACGCGCTCCAGTGTCTTGCGCTCACCGCACAGCGAGAGAAACGCCTCGCGCTCCAAATCCAGGAGGTATTGCTCGCTGACGAGCGCGCCGGAGGTGACGCGGCCGCCGCAGAGAATATACGCCGCCCAACGCGCCACCTTCTGGTCGTGTTCCGATGCGTAGCCGGCCTCGCCCATCAGGAAGATTCCGGTCTCGAGGGCGCCAAGTACGTTCATGCCCGGCGCAGGAATCTGCGCGCGCGGCGCAGGCGCCGTGTACCCGCCGTTGGCCAACCCTTCGGCAACCACCTTCGCGTCGAGCAGGAGCCGTTCGCGATTCAAAGTGACGCGATCCTGCGGCGCGAAGAATCCGAGCCCGCGCGCTTCTGCGGCCGAAGTCGACACCTTCGCCATCGCAATGCTCTCAAGGCCTCGCTTGACCGCCTCAGCAACTTCCGCCGACTGCGCAAAACGCGAAGGCGGGTCACGCGGATCGGGAGGCGCAAGCGCTGCGGCGCTGTCGAGTGCGCGCAATAACATCTCCTTCGTCCCGCCGCCGCCGGGAATCAGTCCGACGCCCGATTCGACCAGGCCGATGTAGGTCTCGGCATGCGGCTGGCGGCGCGCAGCATGGAGACAGATCTCCGCGCCGCCGCCCAGCGTAAGACCAAACGGCGCAACAACGACAGGACGCGGGCAAAACTTGATGGCGGCGGTCATCGCCTGGAAGCCGCGGATGGCGCCATCCACTTCATCCCACTCGCCCTCCTGCGCGGCCAGCAGCAGCTGCATCAGGTTCGCGCCCACGCTGAAGTTATCGCGATCGCCGGTCAGCACAAATCCCGAAAAATCGCGCACCGCATCGGAGTCAGGCCGCAGAACCGACGTTGTCAGCGCCACTACATCGCCGCCGATGGCGTTCTTCATGGAGTGCAGTTCGATGCATCCGATGCCGTCTCCGAGATCGATCAGCGATGCGCCCGCGTTGCCGCGCACTACCCCGTGCGAGCGGCGAAACTCCCCAACGCGCGCATGACCTGGCTGCTGCGGAATTGTCTCCCACGCAGCCCTCGTCGGATTGAAGCACTGCGGGCCGTCGGGCGAATACCAGGAGACCTGTTTGGACTCCGGGCTCGAATCGACAAGGTTGCGCACGGCGCGCGATACGGGAATCTTCAATAACTCCATGCGCGCGACGGTCTCTCGCACGTCCGCCGCGTCCCACATCTGAAACGGCCCCAACTCCCAGTTGAAACCGGCGCGCATGGCGGCGTCGATCGACGGCGCATCATCCGCGGCTTCGCCGATCCGCTCCGCCGCGTAGTTCCAGAGCGTGCTCAGGAACGGCCAGAGGAACTTCGCCGCTTTATCCTTCGCAGGATCGTTCGCCAGCAGCAGCCGCAAACGCTCCTCAACTGTCTGCGCGTTCTTCGCCATCTCCAGAGCGGGCAGAGAGGCTTTGGCTGCCGGCCGATACTCGAGCGTGTTGAGGTCGAGCACGAGCCGCTCTTCTTTTCCTTCGCTCTTGTGCCCGTTGGGGCCGCGCGTCTTCTTGTAGAAGCCCTGACCGGATTTATCGCCCAGCCACCCGCGCTTCACGATCTCGGAGAGAATCTCCGCAAACCGTCCCGGCACGGCGCCGGCAGGAAAATTCGCAGCCACATGCGCCAGCACGTCGATGCCGACCATATCGGCAAGGCGGAAGGTACCCGTGCGCGGCCATCCGATCGCGGGGCCGGTGAGCGCGTCGATCTCTTCGATCGTCAGCCCCTGCTCCAGCATGAGCGTGGCGGCCGAGAACATCACCGCGACGCCAATGCGGTTGGCGATGAAGTTGGGAGTGTCGTTGGCGAAGACGATCTGCTTGCCGAGAAGCCGATCAGCGAAGGCCGCGAATGCGGAGACGATGGCGGGATCGCTCTCGTCTGTAGGAATCACTTCGAGCAAACGCATGTAGCGCGGCGGATTGAAAAAGTGCGTCCCGAAACATCTCTCCCGCCCCGTCGTCAGGCCGGCGGCGATCTTGTTGATCGGCAGACCGGAAGTATTCGTCGTGAGAATAGCCTTCGGTCCGAGATGCTGCACGACGCGCCTCAGCAGCGCGGTCTTGATCTCCAGATTCTCCGCGACCGCCTCAATGATCCAATCACACTGCGCCAGCTTGGGCAGATCGTCCTCGAAGTTGCCGGGGGTGATAAGAGACGACTGTGCAGGCTCATAAAGCGCCGCCGGCTTCGCCTTTGCCAGCGCGGCCAAAGCCGCTGTCGCAAGGCGGCTGCGCGGGCCTTCGCCGTCGGGAACCATGTCGAGCAGAAAAACCGGAATACCTGCGTTGGCCAGATGCGCGGCGATCCGAGAGCCCATTGTTCCTGCGCCCAGAACAGCGGCGCGGCGCACGAGCAACGGTTGGGCGGCGAGTCCGACGGACGCGGCGGGGGCAATCGTGCTCATGCGGGGTCTCCTCAGGCGGGGTTCGAGCGGGAAAGCCGTCGATCCCGCCCCGAGCATACGAAAGCGCGCTTCGGGGGTCAAGGCGGGGACAGGACGGATTATGCATTGTGGACCAGGCGGACAGTTCGCAGCGTGATTGTTGGACGCGCCTTCGGCACGGCCTGTCATAAGGATGCGAAACAACTGTTGATTCAGAGGTAAACCTTCGTGCGGTAACTTCGCGTCCCACAAACTGAACCTGCGGTATGCTTGAGTCGTGAGCTCGCCAATTGGAGCTCTGCACTGGGGAATGACCCTGTTCAAGCCAAGCACATGGGAAACCGCCACGGCTCTGGCGCTGGCGGCGTCGGGCGCGGCTTGCGTTGTATGGTGGGTCCGTCGTAAGCGCCCCTCTGCGGACGAGATTGAGCAGGCGCGACGCTTGAACCTGGCTCTAACAGGGAGACTGGTCGACGGCATGCTGCTCGACGTACGCACGCTGCCAGTAGACGAAGGCCGAACCTTGACCATGCTTGAGTACAGCTATCGCATCGGCGGCGTGGAATACGAATGCTGCCAGGACATTACGATGTTGCCCGAAATTGTGAGTCCCGCCGAGGTGCGCGCCGGTTTCCCCTGTTCGGTGCGCTATATGCCCGGCAGTCCCCAAAACAGCATCGTCGTCTCGGAGCAATGGTCCGGGTTGCGCGCCAGCCTGCCCAAGGTTGCGGCGCGGGCCAATTCCGGAACGACGCCATCGCGGGAACCAAGCTCCCAAGCCGGATAGACATTGCAGTCGGGATATCGCACGGTTTCCGGCCCGCGATTACACTGACTATATGCATGTCCATGCGGCGCCAACCGGTCCCGGCGCATCCCGGACACAATCCGTACTACGAATTTCGCTGATCGCGACGCTACTGTATGTGGTGATCACATTCGTCGCAGGCTTGCGGGCCCACTCTCTGGCGCTGCTGTCGGAGGCCGGGCACAATGTTTCGGATTTTCTGGCTCTCCTGCTGAGCTTCGTCGCCGTCTATTTTCAGACGCGGCCCGCCAATGACTCCAAAACCTTTGGATACCAGCGCGCGGGCGTGCTGGCGGCATTCGTCAACGCATCCACTCTGATCGTGATCGCACTGTGGATCGGCGTGGAAGCGATTCACCGGCTCAGTGCGCCCGTCGTGGTCCAGCCGAAACTCATGATGATGGTGGCAGCCGCAGGCGTCATCATGAACGGCGTGATCGCCGCCCTGCTGTGGGGCGTCGCGCGCGACGTCAACCTGCGCAGCGCCTTTCTGCACATGGCCGGAGACACGCTCTCTACCGCAGCGGTCATCGCCGGTGGATTCGGCATCCTGCTGAGCGGCCAAAACTGGATCGATCCCGCGCTCTCGCTGGTGATCGCGGCGCTGATTCTCTGGTCCAGCATCGGTATTGTGCGCGAGACGCTGAATATTCTCCTCGAAGGCACGCCGCGTGGCGTTTCGGTCAGTGAAATTCGCTCCAGCATGGAGGCAGTCGAAGGCGTGGTCAACGTCCATGACCTGCACGTCTGGTGTCTCGGTTCTCACTCCAGCGCCCTGTCCTGCCACGTGATCATCGCCGATATCCCTCCGTCAGAGAGCGCGTGTATTCTGGTCAAGCTCAACCACGTGTTGCATGAGCACTTTCATATCAACCACACAACGGTGCAGTTTGAGCACGTGGGCTGCGGCGAGCTGGTTGGTTGCGTCGTGCCGATGGAAGAGATGGCCGGCGCCGCGGCGCAGAGCCATCACGGTCACGCACACTAGCAAATTTCAGGAGGTTGTTCCTTGGTTCAACGCTTTCGCGTTTTCGCTGGATTGTGTCTCCTGTACGTCTCTGGATTCGGCGCCTATGTAGGTTTCGCCGCCGCCGAAAACCCCACTCCCGCTCAACTGCAGGCGCTTGCCGGCGAGTACACCGATGCGGTCGAACCCGATACGCCGCTCAGCTTTTATGTCTCCGATGGAAAGCTGATGGTCGAATCGGACCGCAAGGTTCCAACAGAACTGACCTCCACCTCGGCCACCGAGTTCACCGAAGCCAATTCGAAAGACCAGTTCCACTTCACGCTGGACGCCGATGGCCACGGCAAGAGCGTCGTTCTTTCCTCCACGCCGGACCATAGTTACGACAAGACCGGCGAGCCGGTCCGTCACGTCTTCCACGACTACCAGCGCTCCGAAGCGATGATTCCTATGCGCGACGGCGTCAAGCTGCACGCGGTCATTCTGAAGCCTGCCGACATCGCGACGCCGCTACCCGTCCTGATGCAGCGCACTCCCTACGGCGTCGACAGCACGACCCGCGCGTCCTTTTCTGCGCAGCGCCCCGAGTTGGCGCGCGACGGCTATATTTACGTGGCCGAGGACATTCGCGGGCGGTTCAAGAGCCAGGGCAAGTTCGTGATGAGCCGGCCCTTACTGGACCACAGCGATCCCAAGGCGATTGACGAAAGCACGGACACCTACGATACGGTCGACTGGCTCATCAAAAACATCCAGGGAAATAACGGCCGCGTGGGCGTCGTCGGCACCAGCTATCCCGGATTTTTGACGATGGCGGCGGGCATCGATCCGCATCCGGCGGTAAAAGCGATTTCGCCGCAGGCGCCGATGATCGACGTGTGGATGGGCGACGACTTCTTTCACAACGGCGCCTTCCGGCAGACCTACGGCTATGACTACGTGCTGGGCCTGGAAACCAACCACGAGATGATGGAGAACTTCGACTACGGCAAGGATAAGGACGGCAAGCCGCGCGACGGCTTCGACTACTTTCTCGAATGCGGCAGTTTCGCCCGGGACGTAAAGTGCTCCAAATCGCGCATGCTGCCTACCTGGAAGCTGTTTCTCAATCACCCCGCGTACGACTCGACGTGGTCCTCGCGCGGCGTCGAGCATCATTTGAACGCGGTGACCGTGCCCACGCTCAGCGTCGGGGGCTACTACGACCAGGAAGACATGTGGGGCCCACAGGAGGAGTATGCGAAGCTGGAGCCTCACGACGCCAAGCACGAGAACTTTCTTGTACTGGGTCCATGGCGGCATGGATCGTGGGCTTCCTCGTCGCGCCATCTCGGCAGCCTCGACTACGGAGAATCCATCGGCAAGGAGTTCCGCGCACAGATTGAGGCCAAGTTCTTCGAGCATTATCTGAAGGACGCGCCCGGCTTCGACCTCGAAGACACGGCCAGCTTTCAGACCGGCTCCAACACATGGAAACGCTATGCGCACTTCCCTCCGCAAGAGTCGAAGCCCACGGGCTTGTATCTGGGCGGCGACGGCGCATTGAGCTGGAGCGTCCCGACGGCGCCGCAGAAGACAAGCTACCTGAGCGATCCGGCCAATCCTGTTCCCTACCGCCACCGGCCCATCCAAGTGACGTACTCGGACGGCTCACAGTGGTTCACCTGGCTGACAGAAGACCAGCGCTTCGTAACCGACCGCAAGGACCTCGCCGTATGGAAGCTGCCGGTTCTGACCAAGGATCTGACGCTCACCGGCGAGGTGATCGCCGACATCTTCGCCGCCACCACCGGCACGGACAACGACATGGTGGTGAAGCTGATCGACCAGTATCCGGACAACGATCCCGATCCGAAGATGCGCGGCTATCAACTCATGACCAACGAGGAGATCTTCCGCGGCCGCTATCTATCCAGCTTTGAAAAGCCTCAGGCGATCGAAGCCGGCGCCGTGCGCGAGTACAAGTTCAGCCTGCACGATGTGGATCATGTCTTTAAAGCCGGGCACACCGTGATGGTCGAGATTCAGAGCACGTGGTTCCCGCTCTACGACCGCAACCCGCAGACCTTCACGCCGAACATCATGAAGGCCAAGCCTGTGGACTATAAGAAGGCTTCGGTTACTGTGTATGAGGATGCCGAGCATCCGTCGCATATTGAAGCGCCGGTGATGTGAGCTGGCGGTAGACGGCCCTAGCTTAACATTGACACAGTATACGTGTACACATATACTGTGCCAATGAACATCACGCTCTCCATCGACGAGCAGCTCGTGGAACGCGCCCGAGAAAAGCTTCGCGCGACTGGCAAGACGATCAATCAGGAGATTCGCGAGCACCTGCAGAGCGTGGCCGGAGACGATGATCGCGGGCTAGAGCGCGAATTGGAAGAGTTCGTGCGGCGCGCCGGGCAGGGCGACTCGCAGGGGCAGAAATGGAGCCGCGAAGAAATCTATGAAGAGCGCACTCGATGGCCCCGAAAATAAGCCCTGCCCCTGAGATTGAGACGCTCGGCTCGCGTGCGACGCGAACCTTCTTCGATTCGAATATCCTTCTTTACGCGGAGGATTCTGCATTTCCAAACAAGCAGAAAATGGCTGTCGAGCTCGTGGTTGAGCATCGCCGCCGACGTACCGGAGTGGTCTCGATTCAGGTTCTCGGCGAATTCTTCGACGTGGCTACGCGAAAGCTGAAACTCGATCCGGCCGTTGCTCGAGCTCAAGCCGAATTTCATTCTCGCTTTGAACTTGTAGAACCTACTGTCGCCGATGCCTTCGGGGCGTTCGATCTTCACAGGCTCTACGGCTATAGGTATTGGGACTCGCTTGTACTCCGCTGCGCCCTGATCTCAGGATGTAAGGTTCTACTGAGCGAAGACATGCAGCATGGGCACGTCATCGACGGATTGAGAATCGTAAATCCATTCCTTGAATCAAAATCAAGTAGAATAAAGACGTAATGTCTCTTCGCCAGCCCATTCCGGCCCTCCTCTAGCGGCGCCCGCCGCCACGACTCTTCTTGCGCCTGACCTCCTAATTCACGATTGACCCAAGAAAAAGCCCTGCGCCTACGCGTATGGCAACAGGAAGGCCCCATGATTGACCGCCTCGAACAGATGGAACAGCGCTACAACGATCTGCAATCTCAGCTTGCGCAGCCGGAAGTAATCAACGATCACGAGAAGTACACCAAGACCGCCAAGGCCGTGCGCGAGATCGAAGAGCCGGTAGAGAAGTATCGCGAGTTGAAGCAGGCGCAGAAGGGCCTGAAAGAGGCCCAAGCGATGCTGGCCGAGTCCGACGCCGACATGCGCGCCATGGCCGAAGAGGAGATCGCCGCGCTCGAGCCGCGCGTCGCCGCGATGGAAGAAGATCTGCGCGTCCTGCTGTTGCCCAAAGACCCGAATGACGAGAAGAACGTCATCCTCGAAATCCGCGCTGGCACGGGCGGCGACGAGGCATCGCTGTTCGCCGCTGAAGTTTTCCGTATGTACACGCGCTTCGCCGAACAGCACCGCTGGAAGGTTGAGGTGATGTCGCTTTCCGAGTCCGGCGTGGGCGGCTACAAGGAAGTCATCGCCATCATCGAAGGCAACCGCGTCTACTCGCAGCTCAAGTGGGAGTCGGGCGTGCACCGCGTACAGCGCGTGCCTGCCACCGAAACGCAGGGCCGCGTACATACCTCCGCGATCACCGTAGCCGTGCTGCCCGAAGCCGAAGACGTCGACATCAAGATCGAAGCCAAAGACCTGCGCATCGACACTTTCTGCTCGTCGGGTCCCGGCGGCCAATCCGTGAACACAACGTACTCCGCCGTCCGCATCACGCATCTGCCGACTAACACCGTCGTCAGTTGCCAGGACGAAAAATCGCAGATCAAAAACCGCGAAAAAGGCATGCGCGTATTGCGCTCGCGTCTCTATGAAGTGGAGCAGGAGCGCCAGAACGCCGAGCTCGCCGCGGCGCGTAAATCGCAAGTGGGCAGTGGAGATCGCAGCGAAAAGATTCGTACGTACAACTTCCCGCAAAACCGGCTCACCGACCACCGCATCGGCCTCACTCTGCATCAGCTCGACCTCATCATGGAAGGCCGCCTGCAATCCATCGTCGATGCCTTGATCGCGCACTACCAGGCCGAGCAGCTCAAGAGCGACAGCCAGGCCGCGTAATGACGTTGCACGAGGCCCTCGAACGCGGCGCGTTGCAGCTGGGCGCGGGGCCGCATCCGGAAAAGGCGCGGCGCGACGCTGAGGTTTTGCTGCTTCACGCCTCGGGGCGCAGCAGGACGGATCTACTGGCGCACGGCGAAGATGAGTTCAGCCTCGCAGAGAGCCTTCGCTACAAATCTCTCCTGGACCGCCGCGCAAAGGGCGAACCGATCCAATACATCACGGGCGAGACCGAGTTCTACGGCCTTCCGTTTAGAGTCACGCCAGACGTGCTGATTCCCCGCCCCGAGACCGAGCATCTCGTCGAAACTGTCGTCGCGCTGGCGCGTTCGTTCGCAGCGCCGCGCATCGTCGACATCGGCGCGGGTTCGGGCGCCATCTCCGTTGCGCTGGCGCATCATCTGCCCAAGGCGCGGATCACAACGACTGATCTGTCGGAAGCGGCTCTTGCCATCGCCCGAGAAAATGTGCGGAGCAATGGCGTGGCCGATCGCATCTGCTTCCTCCAAGGCGATCTTCTCGCGCCCCTGGCCGGAGAAAAGTTCGATATCATCGTCTCGAACCCTCCCTACGTACCCGCTCGCGATCGTGATTCTCTCTCGGTCGAAGTCCGCGAGTACGAACCGTTGCTCGCTCTCTTCGCGGGCGAGGATGGCCTCGACATCTATCGCCGCTTGATCCCGGCAGCATTCGTGGCGCTGACAAGCGGGGGGTTCATCGCGCTAGAAATCGGCTACGGGCAAGCTGACGCAGTTCAAAATTTCTTGCGCGCCGCCGGTTTCGCACAGATCGAGTTCACGCCCGACCTTCAAAGCATTCCCCGCGTCGCCGCCGCGCAACGCCCCTGAATTCGGCTGTTCCGATCTGCCGGGCTCAGCCGCTCAGGGTCGGATCTCCATTGACACTCCGAAGGCTCAGTCTCTATGGTTGGCGCAGTTCGTATGACTTCTCCGCGACGAATTTCGGCCGTGCTTACTGACAGCCACTTCCTCATTCCCCTGGCCGTCTTCTGCGTCGGCCTCGCCCTTCTCATCACTCTCCACTAAACGCTCGAAAGGCGATTCCCGCACATCGATGAGCCAAGCGCCGAAGCATCAACTATCTCTCACGTTCGGCGCCTCGCATGGGCTCGGCGTGCTCTGCGGCTTGGGCGCGGGCGTGTGGCTCGGCGCAGCCGAGGCGCCGACCAAGCTGGTGAACACCGGCCTGTCGCCCTACGCTATCTCGCTGTGTATGGTTGCCGGCGTCTTCACGGCGCGCTGGACCGTGCCCACGCTGCTCAAAGGCACGCGGCAGGTTTTCGCCGATCTCTCCGAACATAGGCACCTGATTCCCGTCGCCATCATCGCCGGCATGCTGTGGGCAGTCGCCAATACGCTTACCGTCTTCGCCATTCGCGATGTCGGCCTGGCCATTGCGTTTCCTCTGTGGAATACGAACTCGCTCGTCGGCATCTTCTGGGGCCGCGTTCTGTTCGGGGAGCTGAAAGGCGCTAGTGGGAAAAATATCGCCAAGGTCGTTCTGGGCGCGCTGGCGATTGTCGCGGCTGCGGTCATGCTCGGCTTCAGCACAATTCACAGCAGCGGAGCGCAGGCTAGTCATGCGATGGGCGGCATTCTCGCGGCGGCCGGCGCCTGCCTGCTGTGGGGAACCATGTATGTCCCGTATCGCAAGGCGTACATCAGCGGCATGAATCCGCTCTCGTTTGTGACCATCTTTACCTTCGGCGAGCTGGGCACGGTCTTTCTTCTGACGGCAAACAGCCTGGGCGGCGTATCTCCGGTAGCGGCCGAGCTGCATCGCGCCCGGACCATGCTGTTCTGGCCGTTTCTGGGCGGGTTCTGCTGGGTGATTGGCGACCTGTTTCAGCAGTACGCGGCAAAGTATATCGGCATCGGGCGCGGCATTCCGCTTTCGAACACCAACCAACTCTGGGGACTGGCATGGGGCGCGCTGGTGTTTGGCGAGTTTGTGGGGCTGAACGGATCGGGACGCGCGCTGGTGATAACCGGATCGGTGATCATGATCGCCGGCGTGATTTCCATTAGCATGGCCGAGCCGCCGCCCTCGGAGATGGAGAACTGGTACAAGGCAATGCGGCGGGAGTGCGACCGATACGATCTCGACTCGGGGACCGTGCATGCGGTGGTGAGTGGTGACGATCCGCTGGCTGACAACGCCC
>DATHNJ010000039.1:0-18645 GCA_035486155.1 Occallatibacter sp.
AGCAGCAGGAGAACGGCGGCCACGCGCTGCGGAAAGTTGAAACGGAATCGACGTAGGCGGGCGAACCGGTGGGTCATCTTGAGGGGTGCTGACCCTCTTAGTCTAAACGGCGAAGCTTAAGGACGGCTGAAAGCGAAAGCCGCTCCGAAGAGCGGCTTTCACGGTCCCGAACGAACAGACTGCGTTCAGCGTTCAACGTTATATCTGATTTTCCCAACTACGTTTGTGCCATTCAAATCGGTGTACACCGCGACAATAGTAGTTTTGCCAGGGCCGAGAGTCTTGAGAAGGCCGGTTTTCTGATCAATGGTTGCTACATCGCTGTCAGTCGAGTACCAGGTAAGAGGCTTTGTCAGCTCTATCTGATCGCCTTCTTCCGTCCTCCCAACAGCCGTAAATTGGACGTTTTCACTTGTAGAACCTTGAGCAGGAATAAGGGCGACCGAACGAACCGACCCGGTGGTCGTCGGGTTAGAGATGTTAAATACGGCGGAGCCGACCACGTCGCCATGAAATCCTGGCGCAGCCGCGTAGACGTCGATGTTTCCAGTTCCGTAGCCTGTAACAGTCGCCACGCCGGTGTTCGTACCAATGGAGACAAACTGAGGAGATGCCGAAGTCCATGTGACCGTGTCGGTAATGTCTTTGGTGATCGGTTCGTGGCCTGGGCGAGTGTAGGATCCGATCGCTGTGAAATCCACCCGCAAGCCTGCGCTCGGTGTGGTCGTCACCGAACCGGGATTCACGGTGATGGAGTTGAGCTCCGGATTGTTGCTGCAACTAGTCAGGGAAAACAAAGGGCCCACCAACAGCAGCGCCCCCAAGAACGCCCGATTATGCATTTCGATATCTCCTGGCTACTTCGCCGACCCGCTGAAGCTTACTTCTAAGGCTGCCTGAATTTGAATTGCGGCGAGATAAGCGCGCGGCGAAGCCAATTCTCATCCGGCCCACTTCACACCTAACGCTGCCTACATACCATGTAGGCGTTAAAAAGCTCCATGCCAAACTAACGCTCAATCCGAGCTTTGCCCGCAGAATAACTGCAATCCCCTCAGAGTTATCCCAGTCACTTCGCTCGCAATACTATTCAATTAAGAGGTAGCGCAATCATAGGACATCCCTATAGCTGAATCAATAACAAACTTGGATACACAAGACTCGAAAGTTACGCGCGTAATAGGGCCTAAGAAAAGAACTTGCGTTGAATTTACCAACCGCTAACATATCCGCCTGAACGCTGGACGGACTTCGATGCAGGCAGGACAAATCGCCCGCAGTTTTCGGCGTTTTGCCGCCGCCGCCGCCAGCGTCTACACTTCCCAAAGCATGGCTCGCGCACGGGAAGATTCGCCGGAACGACTCGTCAGCGCCTCGCGCGCCGAAGAGGAGCAGGGTTTTGAGCTCAAGCTGCGCCCGCGCTGGCTGCGCGAGTTCAT
Source organism: Occallatibacter sp. (assembly GCA_035486155.1). Classification (GTDB taxonomy): domain Bacteria; phylum Acidobacteriota; class Terriglobia; order Terriglobales; family Acidobacteriaceae; genus Telmatobacter. The sequence continues at coordinate 1,440 of DATHNJ010000039.1, forward strand.
CGGGCAAACCAAGGCAAAAGAGCAGTTGGCCATCGCGCTGGAAGCGGCCAAGTCGCGCGGCGAAGCTCTCGATCACGTGTTGCTTTTTGGCCCACCGGGCCTAGGCAAGACCACCCTGGCGACGATCATCGCCAACGAACTGGATGTTGGGTTCCAGCAGACCTCCGGACCGGCGCTACAGATTCAGGGCGATCTGACCGCGATTCTGACCAACCTGCGCGAAAAGCAGGTGCTGTTTCTTGACGAAATCCATCGCATGCAGCCTGTGCTCGAGGAGAAGCTCTACACAGCCCTCGAGGACTACAAGCTGGACATCATCATCGGGCAGGGGCCGGCGGCGCGTACCCATGTGATGGAGATTCGTCCGTTCACCTTTGTCGGCGCCACGACGCGCCCTGGATTGCTCAGTTCGCCGCTGCGCTCGCGCTTCGGGATTCTTCTGCGCCTGGAGTTCTATACCGAGGATGAGCTGCGGGTCATTGTGGAGCGCTCGGCTGAAGTGATGGGCGTGCCCATCGATCCCGATGGCGCCGCTGAGATTGCTCTGCGTTCGCGGGGCACGCCGCGCATTGCCAATCGCCTGCTGCGTCGGGTGCGCGACTACGCACAGGTGCGCGGAACGGGCGCGATCGATCGGCCTACGGCCAATGCAGCCCTGACGATGCTCGAGGTCGATGCACACGGGTTCGACGAGATCGATCGCCGTCTTCTGCTGACAATCATCCAAAAATATGACGGCGGCCCGGTGGGCTTGGGCACGCTGGCCGCGACCTTAGCCGAGGAAGAAGACGCGCTGGAAGAGGTCTACGAGCCGTTTCTGATCCAGATTGGATTTCTGGACCGAACGCCCCGCGGCCGCGTCGCGACGCGACTGGCGTACGAGCACTTTGGCTTGCCCATGCATCAAAGACAGCCAGGGCTGTTTTGAGACAGCGGAGGTAGCCGCGTCAGCGTTGTTAGCGGAGTTGGCGCGAACGTTCGCAGCCAAAACAAACGCCGCTAACTCCGCTAGCAACGCTAACCACCGCTTAGGAGAATTGCAATGGCATTGACCGAATCAACGATGGAACTCGAATTAGGCATCGAGGCGCCGGATTTTGCGCTGACCGATGTCGTCAATGGCAAGACCGTGAAGCGCGATGACTTTCGCGGGCAGAAGGGACTGCTGGTCATGTTCATCTGCGCGCACTGCCCTTACGTTAAGCATATTGAAAGAGGGCTGGCGGCGCTGGGCATGGACTACGACGGCGAGCCGGTGAGCATCGTGGCTATCAGCAGCAACGACGCCGACAGTTATCCCGACGACAATCCGGCAGGGTTGAAGAAACAGGCGCAGACGCTGGGCTTCCGATTCCCGTATTTATTCGATGAGAACCAGGCAGTGGCGAAGGCCTATCACGCGGCGTGCACGCCGGACTTCTTTCTCTTCGACAAAGACTTCAAGCTGGTGTATCGCGGCGAGTTCGACAGCAGCCGTCCGGGGAGCTCCACACCGGTGACCGGCGAGAGCCTGCGCGGCGCGATCGATGCGGTGCTGGCAGGCAAAACGCCGGATGAAGACCAGCGGCCTTCGATCGGCTGCAATATTAAGTGGAAAGAGTAGTACAGCGGGGTTAGCGGAGCTAGCGTTGTTGGCGGAGTTAGCCCGCCCGGCGCTGCTTTCTAACTCCGCTAACTCGTCGCAAAGCGAAGGCTAACTCCGCTAGCTCCGCTTTTAGAGCTGCAGCCCCTTCAGATATTCAAGGAATTTCGGGCCGAGGTCGGGGCGTTTCAGCGCGTACTCCACTGTCGCCTGCAACATGCCGAACTTATCGCCGGCGTCGTAACGTTTGCCCTCGAAGGTATAGCCGAAGACCTTCTCTTCTTTCAGCAGGCCCTTGATGCCGTCGGTGAGTTGAATCTCGCCGCCGGCGCCCGGCTTGGTCTCTTCCAGCAATTCGAAGATGCGCGGCGTCAGGACATAGCGGCCGATGATGGCCTGCTTGGAAGGCGCGTCTTCGAGCTTCGGCTTCTCCACCATGCCGGTGCAGTTGTAGATGCGCGGATTCTGCTTATCGGGCGACCCGGCGAGAACTCCATAGGCAGAGATGCCGGGGCCATCGATGGTCATGGTAGCCAGGACAGACCCTCCGCGCTCATCGAAGACATCGATCATCTGTTTGAGGCACGGCGGATCGGCATCGATCACGTCGTCGGGCAGAATGACCGCGAACGGTTCATCCCCGACGAGCTCTTTGGCGCAAAGAACAGCGTGACCCAGGCCCAGCGGCTCTTTTTGGCGCACATAACTGATGCGGGCCAGAGTCGCGACGCTACGCGAAACAGCAAGCAACTCCTTCTTGCCGCGGCGTTCGAGGGTAGCATCCAGCTCGAAGCTGTGGTCGAAGTGATCTTCCATGGCGCCCTTGCCACGGCCGGTAATGATGATGATGTGCTCGATGCCCGATGCGAGCGCTTCTTCAACGCCGTACTGAATGATTGGCTTGTCGACCAGCGCCAGCATTTCCTTGGGAATCACTTTGGTGGCCGGCAAAAAACGCGTTCCTAGGCCGCCGGCTGGGAAGACTGCTTTTCTAACTTCCTGACTCATCTTTTCTCCCGTTCTCGATAGGAGTAACACCTAAATCGCTTCAATATGCCTGCATGGTCGATGGTGCTTTGCCGCGACGGTCTGTGGAAAGATTACGAATGGGCTTCATCGGCCGCCGGTTGTCACAACGCGGGCGAATCATCGCCCAGCAATGCCTCCCGCACGATCTTGATGGGCGGAAAGCCTTGACGAAGGAAGTTATCGTGGAACTCTTCAAGATTGAAATCCGCGCCTTGCTTCTTTTTCAAATCTTCGCGCAGCTTCAGGATTTCCAGCTTGCCGAGCGTGTAGTAAAGATAGGTGGGGTCCGATGTACCGCGCTTGGTCTCGACTAACGCCGACTCCTTGGCTTGATAGCCCTCTTTCTGGAAGAAGTCGACGGCTTCGTCAAAACTCATCTTGCCCGTATGCATTTCGATGCCAACTATGAAGCGGGCGTTGCGTAACAATGCGTCCTGAAGTTGACCGAGGCGGAGGAATTTCGACTCGCGTTCGTCCTTCGCGCCGGCGCCCGGTTGACCGTAGCCTTGATCGAGCATCATCTGCTCGCAATAGTGGGCCCAACCCTCGGCATTGCTGTTTGCGCCTATCAGTTTGCGCACGCGGCTCGGGGCCTGCGGCACCCACAGGAACTGCACATAGTGGCCGGGATAAGCTTCGTGAACCGCCGTCGAGATGACCGTGCCGATGTTGAACGAGTGCATATAGCCCTCGACCTCGGCCGGCGTCATCGATGGATCGGGCAGAGTGACGTTGAAATAAGCCTCGGTAGCGTGCTTTTCGTAGGGTCCCGGCGTGTCCATGGAGGCAAAGGTCGTGGCGCGCATGAAAGGCGGCGTCTCTTCGACGATCGGACGAACTTCGGATGGGATGGTTACGATTTGGTGCGCGCGAATGAAATTGATAAGGCCGTCGAAGGTCGCGCGAAACGTGGGAATGAGCTGATCTGGGGCCGAATGCATCTTGCCGAGCTCTTCCAGCACATCGCGCGGATCTTTATTCGGCTCCAGCTCCTTGGCGACCTGGTTAAAGTGCGCCTGGTTCTTGCGTAGATCGGCCCATCCAATCTCCAGCAGTTTGTCGAGCGGCAGATCGACCATCTCGTCATACTCGAGTTTCTTCGAAAACGTATCGGCGCCGATGCGGAAGTCGCCGTTGGAGAGCGGGAGCAGATCGGATTTGATCCACGCGAGATAGCTGTTCAGCGCAGAGATGACGACATCATTGGCATGCGCGAACTCTTCTTTGAGCGCGGGATCTTTGGCGTCGGCAAAGGCCGCGGGCACATCATTCTGAAAAAATTGAATGATGCCGGGGAGTTGCTCGATCGCAATCTCGGTATAAACGTGCGGCGGATCGTTGAGATTCACACGCGCTTCTTCAATCAAAGTCGGAATCTGCCGCTCGCGCGCGACCAGCGAACGAAGCCGCTCGTCGGGAGATGCGAACTTGCGCTCCATGATCGAGAAGACGCCGTTGGTGAGCGTCGAGGAATAAAAATCCGGACTCTTTTGCCAGGACCGGATCGTTTGCAGAGTCAACAGGCGCGAACGAATGTTGCCCAGCAACAACTCGCAATCGCCGCGCGTCTCCTGGTCGAATGAGGCTTTGCGATGCATCTCATCTAAGCGCTTTTCGAATTTTTCAAGCGCTGCGCTCTCCGCATCGATCGTCGCGCGATTGAAATCCTCGAGCTTGGCGTCGTATTGGTGATATCCGGCCAGCGTACCCTGCGTCGGCTGATACGGAAAATACACCTGGTCGAAGTACTCATCCGAAGCATGGACGAAGACCTCTTTCCAATAGATCGCCGTCAGCTTTTTCTTTTCAGCATGGGCAGCGGGCAACGCAGACATAAGGGCTCCAAGGGCAAGTACGGCGAATTTCTTCACATTTCCTCTCGTGTACATCCGGCGCCTATACATTTACCGGCGCCGGCGCAAGATTGGCAAGCAATTCGCGAATTTCGAGCAAAACCTCATCAGGACGGGCGGAGCTGAGCGGATACTTAAGCACACCCTGCGGCGTGAACTGCGCGCCTCGTTTGGCATTGCGGGCCACCAACTGCATCAACTGTTGCGGATCGACGTGCGCGTTTTCCGTAAAGCGAATCTGTAACTCTGCCCGCTTGCGATCAATCTGCGAAACGCCGATCCGCTCGCACTCCAAACGCAATGCGGCGGCTTCGAGCAGGTAGACCGTCGCATCGGGCAACTGGCCGTAGCGGTCTTCCATCTCGGCGCGCAGGTCGGCGATCGCCTTCTCCGACGCAGCTCCAGCGATCTTCTTGTAGAGGCGCAACCGCTGATTCTCTTCCTGCACGTAGCTCTCGTCGATGCGCAGCGCGATGCCGAGATTGAGTTGCGCGGTCGGATGCTCTTCGCCGCCCTCGCCCTTCATCTCCTTCACCGCCGTTTCGAGCATCGACGTGTAAAGCTCGAAACCGACGGCTTCGATGTGGCCGCTTTGTTCGCCGCCGAGCATATTGCCGGCGCCGCGCAACTCAAGATCGAGCGCGGCGATCTTGAATCCGGCGCCCAGATCACTGAACTCCTTGAGCGCGGCAAGACGGCGACGCGCCGTGTCGCTCAGCTCCTGCTCTGAGGGGATCAACAGATAAGCGTAGGCGCGGCGATTCGAGCGGCCCACGCGGCCGCGAAGCTGATAGAGCTCGCTGAGGCCGTGGCGATCGGCGCGGTTGATGAGCATGGTGTTGGCGAGCGGAATATCGAGGCCGTTTTCGATGATGGTTGTGGCGACGAGGACGTCGAACTCATGATGCATGAAGGCAAGCATGACCTTCTCGAGCTCGCCTTCGCTCATCTGGCCATGGCCCACGACCACGCGGGCCGCGGGCACAAGCTCCTGGATGCGCGAGGCGATCTCGTAGATCGATTCAACGCGGTTGTGCACGAAGTAGATCTGGCCGCCACGCTCGAGCTCAAGCTCGATAGCAGAGCGAATCAGCTTCTCATCAAATTTGGCGACAACAGTCTGGATCGCCATGCGGTCTTTCGGCGGCGTCTCGATCACGCTCATATCGCGCAGACCGACGAGAGACATATGTAACGTGCGCGGAATCGGCGTGGCCGACATGGCGAGCACATCAATTTCCTTGCGCATCTGCTTCAAGCGCTCTTTGTGGCGCACGCCGAAGCGCTGCTCCTCATCGACGATGAGCAGTCCGAGATCCTGAAACTTGATGTCTTTGGAAAGCACGCGGTGCGTGCCGATGAGAATGTCGACTTTTCCGGCTTCGACGCGCTCCAATGTCTCCTTCTGCTCCTTGGGGGTGCGGAAGCGCGAGATCATGTCGACGTGAATGGGGAACTGCGCGAAGCGGCGCTTGAAGGTCTCGAAGTGCTGGAAGCAAAGAACGGTCGTGGGCGTGAGCACCGCGACCTGCTTTCCGTCCTGCACGGCTTTGAACGCCGCGCGCATGGCGACTTCGGTTTTGCCGTAGCCCACATCCCCGCAGAGCAGGCGGTCCATCGGCATCGTGGACTCCATGTCGCGCTTGATGGCTTCGATGGCCGTGAGCTGATCGTCGGTCTCGTTGTAGTCGAATGAGTCTTCGAACTCGCGCTGAAATTCATTGTCCGGCGCGAAGGCCGTTCCCTGCGCATTGTGGCGCTCCGCATAAAGTTTGAGCAGCTCGGCCGACATATCCTGCATGGCCTTGCGCACGCGCGCCTTGGTTTTGCCCCACTGCTGGGAGCCAAGCTTGTTGAGCGCCGGCGCCGGGCCTGAGTCCGTGGAACGATATTTCTGGATCAGGTCGAGGCGCGTAAGCGGCACATAGAGCTTGGCCTGCTCGGCGAATTCGAGAATCATGAACTCTACCGAAAGACCGTCCTGCACGATCTCTTTCAACCCCTGATACTGTGCGATGCCGTGCTCGACGTGGACAACATAGTCGCCCACCGCAAGATCGCGAAAGTCAGAGACGAAGGCCGCGGTCTTGGATTTTTTCGGCTCGGGACGCGCGAGAATGTCGGCTTCGTCGGAGAGATCGTTCGCGCCAAAGACGATGACGTTAGCCTCAGGAAAGCTGACTCCGCTGGCGATCTGCGCGCGCGCGATGACGGGCACGCGAAGATCGCCGGCCAGATAGCTCGCCTCGTCGAACATCGTGTCGTTGGTCGGGTTCGACGGGCGGCTGCCGAGCCTGTAGGGGATCTGATACTCGCGCATCACGGTCGCCATGCGCTCGACGTCGCCCTGCGTGGGAACAGCGAGCACGATGCGTTGTTCGGCGGCCATCAGATTGCGGATTTGCTCGGTGAGCGCGGGAATAGAACCGTGAAAGCGCAGCGTGGGCCGCGAGTTGAGCTCGATCTCGCCGAGGGTGCGATCGTCTTCGAGCACGTCCACGGCGCCGAGCTGATCGAGATCGAGCCCAGGGTGCGAGGAAAGCATCGCCTGCAGCACTTCGGGGCGAAGATAAATGTCCTCGGGACGAATCAGCGAACCGATGCCGCTGCGCTCGTGGCGCTGCTCTATCTTGTTCCACCAGCGATCGATCTGGTTGCGCACCATGGCGGGCTCGTCGACAAAGAGCATGCATTTTGGAGCGAGCTTGAGCAGGTGGCCTTCGGCGCCGGCAACGCAACTGAAGAACTCCCAGCCGGGAAAGACGCTGACGCCTCCCGCCGCAGCGGCTTCGGCAGCAAGCTCCTCGTCTTCGCCTTCTACGCGCTGGCGGCTGAGGCGCGCATTCACAGCGGCCAGCAGGCGCTCGGTCACCGGCGTCTCGGTCAGCGGCAAAATCTGCGTCTCATCTAGACCGCCCTGCGAGCGCTGCGTTTCGGGATCGAACTTGCGGATGGTGTCGATCTCGTCGCCGAAGAACTCGATGCGCACAGGGCGATCGGACTCGGGTGAATAGACGTCGAGAATCCCGCCGCGGCGCGTGAACTGCCCGGGCATCTCGACGAGATCCACCTGCGTATAGCCGACGCTGGCCAGATGTGCCGTGAGCACCTCTACGTCGACCTCTTCTCCGCGGCGCAGCATGAGTGCGAGGCTGGCGTAGTAGTCGCGGTCGAAGAGCTTCATCGCCGCGGCTTCGGCAGGCGCGATCAGGATCGAAACGGCGCCGGTGGCAAGCTTCCACAGCGCTGCCGCGCGCTGCTCCTGCACGTCGGGATGCGGCGAGAGGTTTTCAAACGGCAGCACGTCGTGCGCGGGGAAGCGCACCACGCGCTCGGGATCGATCGCGCCGGTAAGCTCGCATCCGGCGCGCAGCACAGGCTGCAGCGCTTCGGCAGCCTTGTTGTCAGCAACGATGAGGATGACGGGCTGGCGCGCAGCGCGGGCCAGAAGCGGAAGGTAGAGCGAGCGGGCGGTTGCGGTAAGGCCGGACACACGAAGACGCCCCGTACCAAGGCTAAGGCGCCTCTGTACGCGATCAAATGCGGAGGAGCGCTCCAACTCCGCGAAGATTTCGCGGACGAAGGGGAGGATCATGCGACTTCTAGTTTACCGGACTGCGCGAGACTTCGCGTCTAGCGGGCGGGGCTTCGCGCAAAGAATACATATTCTATCGAACAGAAATAGAACAAGCCGGTCAAACTCACGGGAAAACAGAGCAGCAAATTACCTTTTCCGCAGCCGCACCGACTCCCAGCTTCCATCGCTGGCCCAGCCGCCGTCGACCGATAGAGTATGGCCGTTGATAAAGCTGCTTTCGATCGGATCGGCGAGGAACACAATGGCGCGCGCGATATCGTCAGGCGTAGCGAAGCGGCCCATGGGCACGCGGCCTTCGATGTCGGCGTCGGTGTACCCGCCCCCTGCCTGGTCGGCCACGTCCATCTCGGTTTTCACCCAACCGGGGCAGACGGCGTTGACGCGCACGCCGCGGCCGCCCCACTCGGCGCCAAGCGTACGCGTGAGGCCGATGAGGCCGTGTTTCGACGCATTGTAGGCAGCGCGATCGGCAACGGCCAGAAGGCCGGCGACAGACGCAACGTTGACTATGGCGCCCGAGCCGGCCTCGAGCATCTCTTTGCCGAAGACGCGGCACAGCAGGAACGGCGCAACCAGGTTCACATCGATCACGCGGCGATAGTCGGCGAAGCTGGTCTCTTCGGCAGGAGAGATGTGGCTGATTCCCGCATTGTTCACCAGCACGTCGACGCGGCCGAAACGATCGAAGACACGCTGAGCAAACTCGACCACTGTGGCCTCGTTCGTAATGTCGCCCGCGTAGCCGAGGACTTCGCGGCCCGCGGTTTCAATCGCCTTCACAGCCGCCGCGGGTTCGCGCAGGTCGATGATCGCCACGTTGTAGCCGCGCTCGGCAAACAGTTCCGAAACACGGCGGCCGATGCCCTGGGCGCCGCCTGTGATCACTGCGATGCGCTTATCCGCGCTCATGCTTTTATGCTCCCTTGCCGAGAATATCGAGGCAGTCAGACATACACCAAGCAGCCGCGCTCTTCGAGCTCTTTCAACCATGCGGGCCGTGCCAGAGTTTCGACCCACCGCAGATCAAGCTTTTCAAGTCTGGGCATTTCCAGCAGAGACTCCGGAAGCATCTCGATCGGATTGCCGCGCAGATCGATCTGGCGCAGTTCTGAAAGCTGCGAGATCGTGGACGGCAAAGTTCGAAGGCGATTGTTTCGCAGATGAAGCTCGCGCAATCGCGACAGCTTTGCGATGGAATCCGGCAGGTCCGTAAGTTGGTTGTCAGTGACTCGCAATTCAAGCAGGCTCTGCATCCGGGAAATTGCATCCGGGAAGGTCGAGAACCGGTTTTCGCTGATGTTCAGATAGCGCAGCTTGCGCAGATTTCCTAAGGCCGACGGAAGCGCTTCGAGGCAATTGTCGTGCAGATAGAGAAAATCGTTTAGTTCGGTCAGTTCGCCAAGTTCATCGGGCAACTCGGCGATGTGATTGTGGCCCAGGTCCAGCGTGCGGAGCCGCCGCAGTTCGCCGATGCGCGCAGGAATCGCATGCAGTGCGTTGTCCGCCAGAATCAGCACAGTGATCTCAGCATTGTTCCAAACATCGTCGGGAACCGCGCCGAGATTCTTTTTCCAGAGATTCAGGATCTTATCGCTGGGCATGGATGCAGTCTACGAAAGCTCTAGTGCGGCCGTCCCGGCAGCACGAAATGTTCGCCGCAGCGCGGCTCGTAGGAGTCGCCGGGCATCTTGATCGGGCTATCGTACGGCGCGGGCTTGCCATCGATGAGGCGCTGCGAGTAAAGCGCACGATTGCCGCACGCGCAGTAAGCCATGCACTCGGTGACGCTGCCGCCGTAGGCGTTTACCAGCCAGTGCAGGTTGAGCGTCTCGCCAAAAGGTATGGCGCGAAAATCAAGGTCGAGCCCGGCGACGAGCACATCGTGATTGGCATCGAGCAGATGCTTGGCGAACAGGAACAGATCGTCGACGAACTGGCCTTCGTCGATGGCGATGCACTCGACGCGCCTGCCGATGCGGCTTTGCAGCTCCGAGATCGCCGGCAGAACACTCCACGGGTTGTTCGATGGGAATTCCAGCGCCTCCATCTTCGTGTGACCGAGCGGATTGCGGCTTTCAATCATGCCGGGGCCGCCTTTGGTGTCGTCGTTGGGCTTGAGCAACAGCACACACTGGCGCGCATACTGGCGGCGCATCTCGGCGCGACGCAACAACTCAGCGGTTTTGTTGCTGCGCATCGGACCCAGCAGCAGTTCGATCTTGCCCGGCATAGCGAGGCGGCTCCTTTGCAAACTTTCATCATAGTTGGAGCGCTGAAGACTCCTTGCGACGAGTGAATCTGACACAAAGGTCCTTACTCGTCGCCCAGCGCCTTGGCGAACGCGTAAAAGAAGTCGAGCGACTTCCAGTACGAATCGACCGGCAGGCGCTCATCCTGCCCATGGGCGCGGTCATCGTCGCGTTCCAGCGCAATCGCCGAGTAGCCGTAGCAGGGGATGCCGGCTTGCGCAAAGTAGATCGAATCGCTGGCGCCGTTCTCCATTACCGGCGTGACGGACACGCCCGGCCAGATCTGCTGCGTGATACGGGTCAGCGGATCGAAGACCTCTTTGATCGGCGCGGGCGGCGCGATTGCCTTGCGCTCCGGCGCGACATCGGAGACGACGCCTGCGTCAGAGACATATTTCACGGTGAGCTTGGGATCGTTGAAGACGCCGATGAGCTGGCGGCGCGTCTCTTCGGGCGAGTGGCCGGGAAAGATGCGGCAGTTGACGTTGGCCTGCGCGGTTTGCGGCAGAGCATTGTTGGCGTGGCCGCCGGAGAGCCGCGTCGCGACGCAGGTGGTGCGGAAGTTGGAGTTGAAACTGGGCTCGGCGCTGAGGCGCGCGGCTGCCTCCAGATCGGGAGGAGTGGCAAGAATGGCGTGAATGTCGGCCACCGTTTGGCCGGTCTCCTTCTGGGCGAGGTTTGCGAAGTAGGTCCGCGTAACTTCGTTCAGCTCGAAGGGAAAAGAGTATGCGGCGAGCCTGTTGAGCGCCGCCGTCAGCTCATAGATGGCGTTGTCGGGACGCGGCAGCGAGCTATGTCCGCCGCGATTGGTCGCGGTCACTTGAAAATCCGAGTAGACCTTCTCGGTGGCTTCGACATCGGCGACGATCGTGCGCCCGTGATCGAGTTGGACGCCGCCGGCATCGGGATTGATGACGTAAGCCGCGTCGACCAGCTCGCGATGCTGTCGCACAAGCCACGACGCGCCGTTGAACTTCCCTCCTTCTTCGTCCGCCGTGAGCGCGAGAATCAAGTCGCGGCGCGGCTTGTAGCCTTCACGATGCAGACGCAGGAACGTAGCCACCAGCGCAGCGTCGGACTCTTTCATGTCCTGCGTGCCGCGGCCATAGTAGTAGCCGTCTTTCTCGACAAACTCGAATGGATCGGTGTGCCAGTCGGAGCGCAGCGCCTGCACCACATCGATGTGGCAGAGAAAGAGCACGGGCTTTTCCGTTGTAGCGCCGGCCGCTCGCATGCGAACGACCAGGTTTTGTTTACGCGGATCGGGGCCGAGCAGATGGACGTCCTCGGCAGGGAAACCGGCCGCGAGAAAATGCTTCTGCATGGCTACAGTAGCCGTAGTCACGTTGCCCGCGGGCGAATCTGTGGTGTTGATTTCGATGAGCTCTTTAAAAAGCGCGTGAGCTTCGACGCGATCGGCCGATGAAGCCGTGGGCAATGCGGATTGAGCTGCGAGAGGACCGGCAAAGACGCACGTGGAAAGGAGCAGTAGGACAGGCTTTCGGCGCATGTGCGCAATTGTAATGGCGATTTTTGGGTCCAAGTTCGATTAGGAGACAAGATTTATTCAGCGCCAAGGTTCGAAAGGGTGGCCAGGGTTCGAGTGGAATCAAAATAAGGCGCAGTTTGCGTGAACCGGCCAATCGATTTAATGTGATCGCGCCGGACATTTGAGGAATTCGATGAACTTCAGATTTTTTGCCGCCGTCTCTTTCGCTTCCATCGCCGTCGCCGCCAGCGCACAGAACGCGCCGGAGCGCCCCAAGATCACGGGGATTTCGCACCTCGCTGTCTACGCGTCGAATCCCGCGGAGACCGAGAGCTATTACACGCACGTGATTGGCGCAGCGAAAGAGCCCGATCCGGAAAATCCCAAGGGCGTTCGGTACGCGCTGAGCGCGACCCAGTTCATTGAGGTGCTGCCTCTGCCTGCCGATGCGGGCATTAATCACCTGGACCACACGGCGTGGAATGTGGCCAGCGCCGAAGGCATGCGGAAGTATCTGGCGGCCAAGGGATGGAAGACGCCGGCCAAGGTTACAAAGGGCTCGGACGGCAGCCTCTGGTTTGAGGTGCTGGACCCAGAGGGCAACAAGGTGCAATTTGTGCAGCCGCCGGCGACAGCCAGCGTCGATGCGCCAAACGCCGTCGGACATCACATCATTCACGTCGGATTCCTGGTGAAGGACCGCGCGAAGGAAGATACGTTTTACCGCGGCCTGCTTGGGTTTCGGCCCTATTGGTATGGCGGCATGACCGACACCGTCGTCGAGTGGGTAAGCCAACAGACGCCCGACAGCCACGACTGGCTGGAGTACATGCTGGTGCACGATCCGGAACACGTTTCGCAACATACGCTCGGCGTGGTCGATCATTTTTCAATCGGCGAAAATTCAGTATTTGACACATTCAAGACGCTGGAAGCCAGCAACCGGTTGGGCCAGACGCATGACCCGGCGCCCAAGATCGGCAAAGACGGCAAGGGGCAGTTGAATCTCTACGACCCGGACGGCACGCGCGTGGAGTTGATGAACTTGCATGCGACCGAGAAGCCGTGCTGCTCGTCGTTCACGGCGACGGACCCGGCGGAGTAGTTGTTCGGAGTTGGCGCATCCAATAAAAGCGCCCTCCGGACCGGCGTAACGTCAAACTTGCTGGAGAAATTGGGATGCGTCTCTCGGGTTGGCCTGCGCACGCAGGTTCTCTGCGGGTTCGAGCGGGATTGAGCGTGCTCGCGATAGGCATTGTCTTCCTCTTTTTTATCGGCAAGGGCAAGGGGTCGAGCAGACCCACGTCGACAGATACGCTGCGCGCCGCGGCCGATCGGCATCATCTGCTGATGGGCGCGGCGGCAACCCCCGATCTTCTTTCAGACCCCAACTACGCATCGACGCTTCGAACCGAGTACTCCGTGCTGGAGCCGGAGAATGCGATGAAATTTGGGCCGATTCACCCGGAGCCAGACCGCTACGACTTCGCGCCCGCCGACAAGCTCGTAGCCTTCGCGGAAGCCAATGGGATGAGGGTGCGCGGGCACAATCTGCTTTGGTACAGGCAGGCGCCCGATTGGGTCACTATGCCAGCCACGCCTTGGACGCCCGCGGCCTTAAGCAAAGTGCTGGCCGACCATATTGCCGCCGTCATGGGGCATTACAAAGGGAAGGTCTACGCGTGGGATGTGGTCAACGAGCCGTTCAACGATGACGGCTCCATGCGCAGCACGATCTGGTATGACAAGCCGGGAATTGGATACGCCGGACAAGGCACAAAGATGATCGAGCAAACGCTGCGCTGGGCGCACGCCGCCGATCCCAACGCCAAGCTGTTCGTGAACGAGTACGGCGCCGAAACGATGAACGCAAAGTCGAACGCGGTGTACGCCATGGCGAAGGATTTCGTGCAACGCGGCGTTCCTTTGTCCGGCATTGGATTGCAACTGCATGTCAGCACGGGTTTCGATCAGCTCGAGCCGCTCGATGATTTGAATCGAAACGTAAAAAGATTGGCGGCGCTTGGCCTGGAGGTGCAATTCACCGAGGTCGACGTCGATATGCAAAGCGGAAATGCCTTCAGCCTTGGGGCAGAGGCGAACACGTACAAAGATCTGCTGAAGGTCTGCCTCAGGCAGCCGCAATGCACGCTCTTCCAGACGTGGGGATTTACCGACAGGGACTCCTGGATCTCGCAGTCATATCCTGGCCACGGATGGGCGCTACCGTTCGATCAGAACTACGGCAAGAAACCGGCCTATGGCGCCATGCTGAAGGAGCTGGAATCGCACGGAGACAACGGGCCGCGCCCGCTGCACTCGCGCTAGAGCGGATTGGCGTAGCGCGTCGATGCCATCAAGCGCCGTTTTCCTTAAGAAACGGCGCCCAGCACAATGCCCACGACTCAACGTAAATTTCTGATGCGGTTAGAATCGTAACTAACCATGGCTGCTACAGCGCTCTCGCCGGCCGTTCTGGCCAAATACGAGCCCGTCATCGGACTCGAAGTCCACGTGCAGTTGCTCACCGCGTCGAAAGCGTTTTGCGGCTGCGCCAATCACTTTGGCTCAGCGCCCAACACGAACGTCTGCCCGGTCTGCCTGGGACTTCCTGGAGCCCTGCCGGTGCTCAATGCCAAGGCTGTGGACTACGCCACGCGGGCTGCGCTGGCGCTCAACTGCACAGTGAACGAGCGCTCGATCTTTGCGCGCAAGAACTACTTCTATCCCGATCTGCCCAAGGGCTACCAGATTTCGCAGTACGACAAGCCTCTAGCCGAACACGGATGGATCGATGTGCCTGCTGCGGACGGGAGCATCAAGCGTATCGGAATCACTCGCCTCCACATGGAAGAGGACGCCGGCAAGAGCCTGCACGACGGCTTCGCCGATTCGGCGACGCGCACCTATCTTGACTTGAATCGCTGCGGAACGCCGCTTGTCGAAATCGTCTCCGAGCCGGATATTCGCACTCCCGACGAGGCCTTTGAATATCTCACGCGCCTGCGGGAGATCCTGCTCTACACCGGCGTCTCGGACTGCAACATGGAAGAGGGGTCGCTTCGATGCGATGCCAACGTGAGCGTGCGTCTGAAAGGCGCGCCGAAGTTCGGTACTAAAGCCGAAGTGAAAAACGTCAACAGCTTCCGCTTTGTGCGCGCGGCGCTGGAGTACGAGATTGAGCGGCAGATTGAACTGATCGAGTCGGGCGGAAGCGTGGCCCAGGAGACGCGTTTGTGGAACGCAGCCGAGGGCAAAACCTTCTCGATGCGCTCCAAAGAACAGGCGCACGACTACCGTTATTTCCCCGAGCCCGACCTGCCGCCCCTCATCGTAACGCCGCAGTTTCTGGACGAGGCAAAGCGGAGTCTCCCTGAGTTACCGGAAGCGCGGCGCGCGCGCATGATCGCCGAATACGAGCTGAGCGAGCGAGACGCGCATACGCTGACGGCCTCGCGCGAATTTGCAGACCGCTTCGAAGCCGCAGCGAAGACGGCGCAGAATCCGCGCCGTGTAGCGAATCTTCTGCTGAGTGAGTTGGGGGGACGGTTGAAGGCGCTGGGACTCGAACCCGAGCAGTCGCCGGTATCGATGGCCGGCGTAGTGCTGGCGGCAGATCTTCTGGAAGAAGAAAAAATCAGCTCCAAGCAGTTGAAGCAGCTTCTCGATATTTGTTTTGAGAAGAGCGAGGACTTCCCCGTCGTCTACGAGCGTGAAAAGCCGCAGCAGATCACCGACGCCTCAGCGATCGAAGCCATGATCGATGAGGTAATCGCGGCTAATCCGAAGCAGGTGGAGCAGTATCGCGCCGGCAAGAAGACGATGGCGGGATTCTTCGTCGGCCAGGTGATGAAGGCGTCGAAGGGGCAGGCCAATCCCGCGCTGCTGAACGAATTGGTCACGAAAAAGCTGGAAGGGTAAGAAACGCGGCTCGCGGCCATGATCTTTGCGCGAACCCACGCATGGATGAGGAACGGGCCGCGCCAAAGCCTGGGCAGTGCGGCTATTTCAGCTTCAGCTCGGTCTCGAATTCCTTGCGCGCATCCCAGGAGCTGACGGTTTTGACCGCCGTTTTGCGGTCTCCCTTTTCCGCCCATAGATCGAAATCTTCGGCCATGTTGACCTGCGCGAAATGGAATCGGCCGTCTTTGCCCGAGGTGTAGCTGCGAATCGATTTGGACTTTTGGTTTTTCAAGAAGACCGTGGCCCCGACGATAGGATTCGAATCACCGTCGACCACCGCGCCGGATACGGAACGCTGACCCAGATTCTGCGCCTGAGCCGGTTGGATAAGACCAGATGAGGGCAAGATGACGCCGCTCAGCAGCGCACAAAACACCGCTGCAATCGCCCAGCGAGAGTGACGCACCCTTACTCCTCCTCTTCTTCTTCAGTGCCGAACTCGTCGTCTTCATCAAGGTCCCCATCGACCTTGGTCAGTTCCAGCGGTTCTACGCCGACCACTTCATACTCCGAGCCGCACTCGTCACAGGCGACCACGTCGCCCTCCTCCAATTCTTCCTCTTCGAGATCGAGTTCGTTTTCACATTCAGGGCAATTAGGCATGGCAGCCTCCTTTCATCGGCATTACACGCAAAAAAGAGCGGTATTCCGTATCGCAACTCCGCTAGTTTTAGTGAGCACCCCACCTCAGGTCAAGAGGTCTGAGGGGAACAATTTTGGGTTGCTCTCAATTGCGGAGAATACACTATTGCGCTTCCTCCGCCTCTGTCTTCGGGCGCATTCTGGTCCATCTTTCGCCGTTGTGGGCATGATGCTCGTCACCGTCGGTTCGTTGCAAATCCGAACCGGTCGAACCCGCAGTACAATGAACAGACGCGGAAACCGCAAGCAGGTTTGCCGGATCATCAGCTTTTCGCAGTGCGCCGCGTTTGCGAATTGATTCAGAACCTGGTTCGGCGACGGTCCGCGTCGATTGCTTTCTTTCGACCGAGCATGGCACTCTCTTCATAACCGCGTTTTGGCCCTGGACTTATCTGATGCCCCGGATTGGCGCCGCACCGTTCGCTTTCCCTGACTTTCGTGGAGCCACTCGCCGCCTTGTGCTGGCGAATCTCATCGCCTATTTCGCGCTCTATCTAGCGGGATTCGCGGCGCCGGCTCTCGCCAATCAGGTGGGCCAGTTGCTGGCTTTCGTTCCGGCTGATCTTCTGCATGGGGCCGTCTGGCAGCCGATCACCTACAGCCTTGTGCACTTTGGGCTGGTGGGGACGCTCTTTGAACTGCTGTCGCTGTGGTTCCTGGCCGGCTTCCTCGAGCCCTATCACGGCGATGGATGGGTGATGGGGCTCTATGCCGCGTCCGTGCTTGGAACCGCGGCCGGAGCGGTGTTGCTCTACGTCGGCGGTCTGGCGACCGGACACCCCATCGACACGGTCCCCTTGT
>DATHNJ010000040.1:0-16793 GCA_035486155.1 Occallatibacter sp.
TTTCTGGAGCATTGCGCGCATGGAAAGAATGCCGCGACAGGCGGCGTGGGCGCGCCGCTGAACTTCATCAGTTATCACCCCAAGGGACATCCCACGTTTGTCGATGGGCATGTGGTGATGAGCGTCGGGACACAATTGAGATCTGTCGAGCGCGGCATGAAAGTGATCGCCAGTTACCCAGAATGGCGCAAAACGCCCATCATTTTGGGTGAGAGCGATCCGGAGGGATGCGGCGCCTGCCAGAGCCCGCAGAACGGTTATCGGAATGGGCCGCTCTATGGCGCGAGCGTGATCGAGGCCACGATGCGGACCTATGAGCTGGAGCAAAAATACGGACTCACAGTGCAGGGCGCTGTGACTTGGGCTTTCGAGTTTGAAGACCAGCCAGCGTTTGCGCCGTTGCGCGCGCTGGCCACCGACGGCATCGACAAGCCGGTGCTGAACGCCTTTCGGCTGATGGGTAAGTTAGGCGGTGAGTGGGTGAAGACCGAGAGCGACGGCAAACTGCCGCTCGATCAGGTTGTGGCGCAAAGCGTCGCCGTCGTCGCGGATGTGAATGCCGTGGCGACGCGCAACGGCAATGAAGTCAATGTGCTGGTGTGGAACTATCACGACGCCGATGTCGCCGCGCAGGATGCGCGAGTCCAGATCGCGATCGACGGGCTGAAAGGCGCACACGCCATCGAGTCGGAGCTTCGCGTGGATGCGACGCACAGCAATGCCTATCGCGCGTGGCTGGAGATGGGAAGTCCGGCGAAGCCAAGCGTCGAGCAGGTTGCTCAATTAGAAAAGGCAGGCCAACTGGAAGAGACGGTTCGCGAGCGGCGCATTCCCGTTAGCCAAGGCGCGGCGCAGATTGAACTGACGCTGCCTCGGCAGGGCGCCGTGCTGGTGCGCATTCAGGAGCGCTGAAGATGAACAGAGGGATTAGTGATGCGCTTCGCCGTCGGGGCGGCTGCTGGTGGACCAGAGAATGCACGTAATGAAGACGGCGGCGATAAGAGGGACTACGAAGAACGGGGACGTGATGTCCATGGCGGAGGCTCCCTGCACTTAGAGTAGCAAAACCAACGAGCTTGGCTAGCGGCTTCTGATTTGCATCGACTGAAATTCTTCCTAAAACAAAACGGCGATCCAGACTGCAACTGGATCGCCGCAATGATGCTAAAGCCGGACCAGCTTATTCCTTCGGTCCGCCGTTGGGATAATCGACGCGAATGGTGAGAATTTCGTAGGGGTGGATGGGGGCTTTGACGACATCGCCGGCCACAGTCAGCGGATCGCCCTGCGGCGTCTCCATCATATTGACGACGGTTGCGCCTGTCGCGCCTGCGGGGACATGGAACTCGGCCGTTGAGTCTTTGCCGGCCCATTCGTAGCAGCGAATAACCAGCCCCTTGGCGTCTTCGGCTTTCTTGATTGCGGTGAGGACGACGTTCTCCGGGCCAACCGACGCAAAGGAGTGCTCGGCAGGGAGTGATCCGGCGTGCGCCGTCGTGACGATGGCGGTGAGCGGGTAGTTATACTCCCAGCCGTGACGCACGGTCATCGCATCCTTCCACGTGCCGGCATGCGGATAGATGGCGTAATGGAAGTGCTGATGTCCCATGTCGGCGTCGGGATCGGGCCATTTGGGCGAGCGCAACAGCGTGAGGCGAAGCTGATTGCCGACGGCGTCGTAACCGAACTTCGAGTCGTTGATGAGGCTCAGGCCATGCGCGCTTGTTCCGAGGTCGGCCCAGTACTGCGCCGGCACCTCGAATTGCGCTTTCTCCCAGCTATTGTTGCGCGTGGTGGTGCGATCGATCTCGCCGTAGGGAATGTCGTAGGTTGCAAACGGGCTTGTCGCCGAGACCGGGAACGAGGCCTTGAGCAGGATATGCGCTTCATGCCAGTCGATGTCGTTCTCGACGTCGGCTGAATCGGCGCCGGGGAGGATGCGGATGGTCTGGACAAATTTTGAACTTTGCCAGTG
The DNA here is from genome assembly GCA_035486155.1 of Occallatibacter sp. Taxonomy (GTDB): domain Bacteria; phylum Acidobacteriota; class Terriglobia; order Terriglobales; family Acidobacteriaceae; genus Telmatobacter. Next base: position 1,976 of record DATHNJ010000040.1, read on the forward strand.
CGAGGCGACGCGGATGCCGGGCGTTGGCGAGTCTGCGCCGACGATTTCAACCGAGTCGGCGCTTTTGATCGTCGCAGGCGAGACGTCGAGCGTGCCCGGATCGATGTTCCACGCGTCGTAGTCCTTCGGGTTGTCTTTGAAGAACTGGAGCTGGTTGCCGCAGGCGCCTTTGCCGAGGGCTTCAAAACCTGAGCGCAGGTCGGAGACGGATGTGATGCAGCCGGTCTGCTTGTTGACGATCACACGGAGGTTGGCGTTCTCGACGACGAGATTGTCGCCTGCCTCATGCGCCTGTGTGGCATGGAACTTCTCGCCGTTTGCGGCTTCAGGGGAGACGCGGTAGACCTTGTATCCCAGTGCTGGGATATCGTGCACGTAGATGCGCGCCTGGGTGACGCCGGTCGCGGAGTCGAAAGAGACGACTTCGGAGCCTTCGACCTTCCCGGTCGATGCATCTTCAACATGAATGCCGGATGCGCTCGCGCCGGGTAACTGCAGCTTGACGGTGACCGCGCCGGAGCGCTGCCATCCAAGAGGATTGAAGACAACGACGGGAACTGCGTCGGCCTTCTTGACGTCAGTCTCCACGCCAGTATTGATGCGCTCGGCGACGGTCTGCAAAGCGCCGGACGAGATTTCGTTGGTCGACCAGCGGACCACGTCGTAGTCCTTCTGCGCGTCCTTATAGATGACGCCGATGCCGGAACCGGCGGCGAGATCGTGGAACTGGTTGAAGAGAATCTTTTTCCAATCTTCCGTCAGATCGTTGGAAGGGTACGCCTGTCCGGCCAGGACCCACGCGAGAGACGCCCATTTTTCGGCGTCGAGCGCTTCGATCGAAGACTCGCGCATGTTGCGCTTGTGCGCAGCCTGCGTGGTCATTACGCCGCGGTGATACTCGAAGTAGAGTTCGCTCTTCCAGGTCGGAATCGAGACCTGGCCTTCCACTGCAGGAGGCGGCGTGTACCCCTTCGCAATCGACTGGTAGTTCCACTCGGGGCTCTGGGGAGCAACCTTCTTTTCGATTGCGGAGAAGTACGGCTGCGCCAGCCCGAATTCGAACTTTGGCATCACCGCGCTGCCTTCGGTCTGCTTGTCGGCCCAGTGGAAGCCTTCGTCGAGAATGGCGCGCGTCGGACCGCCGCCGTGATCGCCGATGCCGTAGAGGTCCATCATCTCGGTCATGCCGGGCGCGCGCTCTCGAGCTTGTTTCAAATCGGCCGAGAGGCGAACGGGATTCAGATTGTCATTGGCGTAGTCGTGCGGGAAGTACGTCAGAACCTTGGAGCCATCGGGCGACTCCCACCAGAAGAGCTTGAACGGAAGCTGATTGGTGTCGTTCCACGTCATCTTCTGCGTGACGAAGTAGTCGACGCCGGATTTTTTGTAGATCTGCGGGAGCTGCCAGGTGTAGCCGAACGAATCGGGGTTCCAGCCGATCCTCACGTCGACGCCGTAGGCTTGCTGGAACCAGCGCTTGCCAACGAGCAACTGACGGACCAGCGATTCGCCATCGGGCATGTTGAGATCGGGCTCGACCCACATGCCGCCCACGATCTCCCAGCGGCCTTCCTTGATGCGTTTGGCGATCTCGGCGTTCATGTCGGGATACTTCTCGGCCATCCACTCGTTGTAGGCCGCGGCCGACTGCGTGTAGGTGTACTGCGGATACTCGTACATCAATTGCAGCGCGGTGCCGAAGGTGCGCTTGACCACGTCGACGGTCTCGGTCCAGGGCCAGAGCCATGCGGCGTCTATGTGCGAGTTGCCGGTGAGATGAAATGTCGTGCGCTCGAGCAGCGGTTTAAGCGCGTCGAGCTTCTGGTGCGAGGCGCGAAGGCTGGCGTCGAACTTTGTCTGCGACTGCTCGCGGGTCTGGGGTACAGAGGCCGCATCGAGCGCGGAAAGATCGACGGCGCCGATGGCGTCGTTCAGTGTGGCCATCTGGCTCGCATCGCCGGGCGCGAGCGAAGGAACCAATAGGGCCGCAGACAGAAATTCCAGGCGCAGGTCTTCGGGATTGGGACGGCTCTCGGGGAAGTCGATCTTCAGTGTCGCGCCGCGAAGCGTCTTTTTGTCGACGGTGTGCAGCAGCTTGATGGCGACGACGACCTTGTCGCCGGGCTTGGCGTCATCAAACAGGACGACGGGCTCAAGATCGTCGCCAAGCGCAACGCGGCGGCCATTGAAGTAGAGAATCTCGGGCATGGGGCCGTTGGCGTAGGCGTGGAACTGGAACCAGATGCGCGCGCCGGTGAGATCGTACCCGCTGAGCGTCTCGGGAACGACGTAGGTCTGGCGGAACCAGACGGCGTCGTTGGGCGCCTCGTTGTCAGAGGGCGCCGACTGCCAGGAGCTGTCGTTGAGATTGGCGGCTTCGCCGTGGGCCAGATCGCCGGAGTGCATCTTCCACTTGCCATCGGGCAGATTGGAGAGCTTGGAGAGCCGTAAGATGACCGTCTGCGACTCGGGCTTGAGGTCGGCGACGATCTTGGCTGTTTCTTCGGCCGATTGCCCGTGAGCGCCGGTTGTGAGGAGCGATGCTCCACAGGCGATTCCAAAGCATGCAAGAGCTGTGCTCAGGCTCAGACAGAGACGGCCTGATTTTGCGGCGACGATCATTGTGAAATTACTCCCCGGAGCATCTTACGGCATGTGAAAGGGAAATGGTAACGATTCCATTGCTGCGCGAAACCATCTGAGAGAAGGCTTATACCCAGCCGCCGTCGATGATGTAGCTCTGGTTGGTGATGGCGCTGGAGTCATCGGCGGCCAGAAAGAGTATGAGACGCGCGACATCGTCGGGGAGAAGGTCGCGTTTGAGGGCCTGGCTCTCCATGATTTCAGCCTTGTACTCGGGCGTGTACACCAGGCGCTTCTGCTTTTCCGTGGCGATGGCGCCGGGAAGAACGGCGTTGACGCGGATGTTGTCGGGGCCGAGCTCGTGCGCCATGGTGCGGGTGAGGCCGACGATGGCGGCTTTGGCTGTGACGTAGAGCGGAACATCGGTGGATGGGATCAGCCAGGAGATCGAACTCATATTGATAATTGATCCGCGCTGGGTAGCGCGCATCGAGGGCAGCACAGCCTGGATGCAGAAGAAATAGTGGCGCAGGTTCTGCTGCATGGATCGGTCCCAGTATTCCGGCGTGACTTCATCGGCTGAGTGGCGCTGGTCGTTGGCTGCGTTGTTGACCAGCACATCGACGGCGCCGAACTCGGCGAGCACCTGTTCGACGGCGGCCTGCAGTTTGGGGATGTCGGTCAGGTCGCAGTGAACGAACAAGGGAGGCGCATGGCCGTCCTGGGCGACGGACTCGACGAGCCGATGCCCGGGCTCCTGCTGGATGTCTACAAATGCAACGCGGGCGCCCTGACGGGCGAATTGCCTGACGATCGATTCGCCGATGCCGGTAGCGCCCCCGGTAACGAGTACTGCCCGACCCCGCAGGCTGGGGTAGATGGCGAATTGCGAATTGGGTTGTGGCGCGGCGGGATCAGCGGTCATAGCGAGCGGCGTCGCAGCAAGTATAGAGCCGGTGTGGTTTAGATACGCCGAAATTGTTTACATCCCAAGGCGGGACAGATGCCGTAATGCGGTACGGCGTCTCCGTCCTAAACGTGAAAAGCGCAATACTGTTAGTGCGTCGAAGACCAGTACGCTTCCCGGTTGTCCCGTTCGGCGATTAGACTTGCAGGGCATTGATTTTGAAGAAAAATTTGGATTGAGCCAGCAATCCTTTGAGCATCACGTCCGGCCCAGCTGCGGCTTGGCCAGTAAAAAGAACAAAGTACACGGGAAGCAGCGTTCGTGCCGACACGGATTGCAAAATGTGTGTGCACGCGCCAACCAACTCAGCGATGAGCCCATTCGGGCCGATGGAAAGACTAGAGATAAGCACAGGGGGAGATATGGCGGAAGGTGTTCGTTATCCCGGAATCCGGGTCACGGCGAATGGCAATCAGTTGGTCTCGTACCACACCGAGACGCGCATCGCCGATGCCGGAGTCTTTTATCCAATCACGCCTTCGACGGAGGGCGGCGAGCTCTTCCAACAGGCCTATGCCGAGGGACATCTGAATGTCTTCGGCGGGAACACGATCGCCATTGAGACCGAAGGCGAACACGCGGCCCAGGGCGGCGCCATTGCGCACTCTGTGTGCGGCAAGCGCGTGGTGAACTTCACCTCAGGACAGGGCGTGGTCTACGGCGTGGAGCAGTACTATCACGCGCCGGGCAAGGGTTCGACGATGGTGCTGGAAGTGGGCGCCCGCGCCTTGACCAAGCACGCGCTGAATGTCCATTGCGGCCACGATGATATCTATGGCGCTCTCGATACGGGCTGGATCATGATCTTCGGCAAGGACGCGCAGCAGGCCGCCGACCAGTCGTTGATTCTGCGCCGCGTGACCGAGCTGAGCCTGACCCCGGGCATGAACATCATGGATGGCTTTTTGACCAGCCACCTGGAGCGCACCTTCTATAAACACGAGTCGGAGCTGATCCGCGAGTACCTTGGCGCGCCCGACGACGTTATTGATTGTCCGACAGAGGCGCAGCGGGTGCTGTTTGGACCCACGCGCCGTCGCGTGCCCAAGATGATGGATCTGACCAACCCGATTTTGCTGGGGCCGGTGCAGAACCAGGAACACTACATGAACGGTGTGGTGGCGCGGCGCAACAACTTCGCCGAGCCCATTCTCCAGTTCCTCGAAGAGGCCTACGAGAAGTTCGCCGAGTTGACGGGCCGGCGCTACGGGCTTATCAGCAAGTACAAGACCGACGATACGGACACGGTTTTTGTCTCGCTGGGTTCAGCGGCGGAGAATATCGAGGCCGCAGTCGATTATCTGCGCGCGACGCGCGGCGTCACGGTGGGTTCGATTCACGTCAACGTGATTCGTCCCTTCCCCGAAGCGGCGATCGTCGAAGCATTGAAGGGCAAGAAGAACGTCATCATTCTTGAGCGCACCGATGAGGCGCTGTCGGGCGACAATCCGCTGGGCCGCGACATTCGTACGGCGTTGTCGAAGGCGATCCGGTATGCGGGGCATCCGGTGGCCGAGGGCTTGCCGGCGCTGGCGATGGACGAAGTGCCGCACATCTATTCGGGCACTTATGGTTTGGGCTCGCGCGACTTCCGTCCGGAGCACATCATTGGCGCATACGAGTTCGCCACTGCGGGCCGGGCGCGCAAGGACGGCAAGACCGCTGCCGACGGCGTGAGCTTCATCGTGCTGGGCATCGACCATCCTTATAGTGTGGTCGGCGATGAGGAGCCGTCGCTGCTGCCGGAGGGCGCGGTTGCGGTGCGCTTCCACTCGATCGGCGGATGGGGCGCGATCACGACCGGAAAGAATCTGGGCGCAATTCTCGGCGACTTGAACGACCTGCTCTTCGAGCGCGATGGCCAGGTTGACGACAAGGGCAATCCCAAGGAAGTGATTCACGTCTCCGCCAATCCGAAGTATGGATCGGAGAAAAAGGGCGCGCCGACCAGCTACTTCATGGTCGCGGCCAAGGATCGCATTCGCGTGAACTGCGATCTGCGTCACGTGACGACGGTGCTGTGCTGCGACCCCAAGGCCTTCACGCACACCAATCCACTGGACGGCATTCAGGAAGGCGGAAGCCTGGTGTGGGAGTCCGATGCCGAGGGCGAGCGCGCGTGGGAGAACCTGCCGTCATGGGCGCGCAAGCAGATTATCGATAAGAACATTCGCGTCTTCACGCTGCCCGGTTTCGCCATCGCCCGCAAAGCAACTGACCGCGGCGATCTTCAGTTGCGCATGCAGGGCAACGCGTTTCTGGGCGCATTCTTCGCGGTGAGCACGCTACTGAAGGAGTTCGGCATCACGCAGGAGCAGTATCGTGAGGTCGTCCATAAGCAGTATGTGAAGAAGTTCGGCAAGATGGGCGATGCGGTTGTCCAGTCGAACATGGAAGTGATGATCCAGGGCTTCGAGCAGGTGAAGGAGATCAAGATCGGCGAGCTGGCTGCGCCGGATCGCTCTTCGCTGCGCGGCGTAGCGCTGCTGCCGATCCTCGAGCCAGTGGGCGCTGCGCTCTCCGAAGCAGGCTCCTGCACCGTCGGCGGATGCCGTTCGACGCCGATTCCTCCGGGACAAGGCGAGCGCACGCCGATCAGCACCATCTCCACGTTTGACGCGGAGTTTCGCTCGCACTATGGCTATAATCAGCCGGCCACGCCGCTCTCGGCGATGGGCGTGATTGCCGCGGCCACCGGCGATACGGCTTCGAAGTATGTAGCCCGCCGCGAAACGCCGCTCTACATTGCAGAGAATTGCACGCAGTGCATGGAGTGCATCTCGGTTTGCCCGGATACGGCGCTGCCCAACACCTCGCAGGATCTCAGCACGGTTCTCACCATGGCCGTCTCGCGTTATGTCGGCGATCAGGGCGAGCGCGCCAAGATGCTGGCCAAGATTCCGGAGATCGAGAAGCAGACGCGCGCTCGCATGCTCGCGGAGTTCAAGAGCGGAACGCCACTGCCGAAGATCATTCGCGAAGTAACGGAGTCGGTCGACGGTTTCTCCGCCGCGGCCAAGGCCGAGTTCTACAACATCATCGATAAGGTGCCGATGGCGTATCAGAAGACCAACGCCATCTTTTCCTCGCCCGAGCGTAAAGCGCCGGGCACAGGCGGCGTCTTCTCGATCTTCGTGTCGGATCTTTGCAAAGGCTGCGCGGCTTGCGTCACCGCTTGCGGCGATCATCAGGCTCTGAAGATGGTGCAGGAGACCGAGGAGGTCAACGCCGAACACGAGTCCGGCACCGCCTTCCTGAACCTGCTGCCTGACACGTCGCAGAAGTATCTCGGCCTGTTCAGCGCGGCGAACCCCGCCGATTCAAAGACGGCCACGCTGCGCAACATGTTGATGGTGCGCACCAACTACGACGCGCTGGTATCGGGCGACGGCGCCTGCGCCGGCTGCGGCGAGAAGAGCGTCCTGCGCTCGATTGCTGCAGTGACCGAGGCCTATATGCGTCCGGTCTTCCACGCCAAGAGCGATCGGTTTGTGGCCAAGGCCGGACAGCTTGAGAAGACCGGCGTGGCGCGTCTCGAAGCATTGAAGCAGCGCAGCGAGTCCGAGTACAAGCTGCTGCGGCAAACCATTGCGCACCTGATCCTCGGCCTAGGCGGCGAGGACGACAAGGACACGCTGGCCCGCATCAAGGCCCACGAAGAGAAGAACGGCCCCATCACCGATGCGCAGATGATCGAAGCCATCGCCGCGGTGTTGCTGACTGAGGCCTTCAACCACAAGAGCCTGCAGCCGGTGGATGGACGCCTGGCGAACGGCATGAGCGTGATGGCGATGGCCGCGCACACGGGCTGCAACACCGTGTACGGTTCTACCGCGCCGAACAATCCGCACCCGTATCCGTGGATGAACTCGCTGTTCCAGGACGGCATCACCGTGGGCTGGCTGATGGGCGAGAGCTTCATCGTCGACCACGCGCGCCGCTCGGTGCTGCCGGAGCGCGTCACGGACCTTATTCTGACTCGCGATGAAAACGTCATCGGCGATCGCGAGTACTACGAGTTCACGCACTTCACCGACGCGCTGATGACCGACCAGGAGATCGTCGAGCTGCCCAAGGTTTGGGTAGTCGGCGGCGACGGCGGCATGGGCGACATCGGCTACCAGAACATGTCGAAGGTCATCCTGCAGAACCGACCCAACGTGAAGGCGTTGATGCTGGACACGCAGGTCTACTCCAACACCGGTGGGCAGAACTCGGATTCGACGCCGATGTTGGGCGGCAACGACATGAACGTCTTCGGCTCCGCGACGCAGGGCAAGAACACGGAGAAAAAGACGGTCGCCGAGACGTTCCTCGCCGGACACGGATCGCCGTTCGTCGCGCAGGTCTCAATGGCCAACGCGCCCAAGCTCTACCGTGCAATCCTCGATGGCCTCGAGTATCGCGGCACGATGTTCCTGCAGGCGTTCACCACCTGCCAGCCGGAGCACGGCGTGCCCGACGACATGGCTCTGCACCAGGCGCAGCGCGTACGCGACTCGCGCGGCGCGCCGGAGTTCGTGTTCGACCCGCGCAAGGGCGAGACCTACCAGGAAGCTCTCGACGTCAAGGGCAACCCGGCGATCGATCTCGATTGGTATGAGACCAAGTCCAAGGCGACGGGCGAAACGCTGCGTTACACCGTGGCTCACTGGTGCACAACGGAAGCGCGCTTCCGCAACCACCTCAAGAAGATCAAGCCCGAGGTTGCGGCGAAACTGATTCCGCTCGACAACATGCTAGTGCGCATCACGCAGCAGGATGTGGTCTACCGGCGCTATGTGAACCCGTCGCACCGCGCCTACATTCCGGACTTCGGCGTGTACATCCAGTTCGAGGAGAAGGGCAAGATGGAGTACCGCGCCATCTCCCGCCAACTGGTGATGTTCTGCGTGGAGCGGCGCAAGGCGTGGCGCATGCTGCAGTCCAAGGCCGGCATCGTGAACAAGGAATATCTTGCCCAGAAGGCGATTCTTGCCGATGTGGAAGCGGGCAAGATCTCGCAGGATGAGCTATTCGCGCGCGGTCACGAGCTGGTGCGCGAGCGGCTGAATCCGGCGGCTGCTGCGGCGCAGGTTCCGGTGGGCGCGAACGCTTAAGTTAATCGGCAATCGAAATAACTAAAGGCGGACCGCAAGGTCCGCCTTTAGTTTTGCCTCAATGGCAAGTTTCGTTTAACGGCTGAATGTCACATATCGTCGGCCTTCATAGAGCCGGAAGCCTCCGGCTGGATCCGTCGTCACGTGCAGCGGCATCGGCCGCTTGATCTCCTGATCGTTGGACGAGCCGACCGTGAACAGATCGTGCGCGCCGACGTCGGTCACGATGAACTTGTCGTTTGCAATGAATCCGACGCCATAAACGCCGGTAGGCAAGCTCTGGCCTCCGATCTTGATCGGCGTCTCCGTGATGAAGTACGCCTGGTACTTGGCCTGCACGTCGCTCGAGTAGCCGCTGGTGTCGACAAGCGTGGCGAGGACATACGCGCCATCGGAGAATTTGACGCCGCCGGAGTTGCGCAACTGCGTTGAGGCCGACTGGCCTTTGTAGTAGACGGCCGGAGGCAGAAGCTTTTGCGCATCCGCTGCCTTCAAAACTGTGTCGCCCTGCGCCATGCCGCGAAGCGGCGATGCGAAGATGGCAATTGCAAACGCCGCGACAGCGGCGAGCCTGCGAATTCCTTGCATATTCATGGAACGTTCCTTAAAGAAAGCTCTACTGTGATCGCAATATAGTCTATCCCGCCATAGATCGGGTCTATCAAGGTTAGGTAGAGCCGCAGCGACGATACATGCGCGTTGCCTGCATCGCGCAGCGAAACAGACGCGACTGCGGCGTATAATCGGCCCCATGGCGGCTCTTGCTCCAGAGCTCGAACAAGCCGAGTTGAAGTTGCACGCGCTCGAAGAGCGGCTGCGCGCGCTGGGCGGCGTAATGGTGGCGTATTCGGGCGGCGTGGATTCGGCGTTTCTGGCGGCCACGGCGCATCGCGTGCTGGGCGACCGCATGCTGGCGGTGCTGGCCGATTCGCCGAGCCTGGCGCGACGCGACATGGAGCAGGCGCGCGCCTTTGCGCAATCAATTGCGATGCCACTCCGCGTGATTGAAACCAGCGAGCTCGACAAGCCCGAGTATCAGCGCAACGACGCGAACCGTTGCTTTCACTGCAAAACAGAACTGTTCGTCGGCATGGAGGCGTTGGGCGCCGAGTTGGGCTTCGCGCACATCGCCTACGGCATGAACGCCGACGATACCCGCGATTTCCGTCCCGGCCAGCGCGCCGCGCAGCAGCATGCGGTGCTGGCCCCATTAGCTGATGTTGGCCTGACTAAACAAGAAATCCGTACGTTGGCGAAGGCTGCCGGGTACACGCTGTGGGATCGGCCGGCTGCGCCATGCCTCAGTTCGCGTGTGGAGTATGGCCGTGCCGTGACGCGAGAGGTGCTGGAACAGGTAGAGCGCGGCGAAGAGAGCCTGCGGCAGCTGGGCTTTCGCGAGTTCCGCGTACGGCATCACGGCGAGCTGGCGCGCGTGGAGATTGCGCGGACGGAGCTGCCGCGCGCGCTGACGATGGAGACGCTGGATGCGATCACGGCTGAGCTCCGTAAAGCGGGCTATCAGTACGTCACGCTCGACACGGCCGGTTTTCGTTCGGGCTCGATGAACGTGGTTCTGCCTGTCGAGATTCTCTCGCGGCGCGGCGCGTAAAATTCAAGACGCATGCGAATTGGATATCTGGAGTGCTTCTCCGGCATCAGCGGCGACATGCTGCTCGGCGCGCTTGTCGATGCAGGCGTTCCCTTTGAAACTCTGGCTAAGACGGCTGCGGCGCTGAATATAGGCGCGCGCCTCGAGATGCGCAAAGTGAGCCGCGGCGGAATCGCCGGAACCAAGGTCGATGTGGTGACGAGCGAAGATGCCCATCATCACGCTCACTCGCACGGATCGGAACACGCTCACGAACACTCCCACGGCCAGGGCGATACGCATGCGCACAGCCATACGCATGACCATGAGCATCCGCACGCACATGCTCATGAGGTCGCCGGCGAGCACTCTCATTCGCATTCGCACGAACACAGCCACACGCAGGAGCATCACCGCTCGCTGTCCACGATTCTAGAGATCATTCGCGCGGCGCCGATGGCCGAGGACGTAAAAGCCCGCGCCAGCCGCGCGTTTGAACTGCTGGGCGAAGCTGAGGCTGCGATTCATCAGATTCCGATTGAGCGTGTGCACTTTCATGAGGTCGGCGCCGTCGACACGATTGTCGATATTGTGTGCGCGGCGGCCGGATGCGCAGCGCTTGGCGTGGATCGCTGGCTTGCGTCGCCTTTGAACGTCGGCAGCGGCACGGTTGAGTGCGCGCATGGAACTCTCCCCGTTCCTGCGCCGGCTACGTTGTCTCTGCTTGGCGATGCGCCGGTGTATGCGGCGGGTCCGCCAATGGAGCGCGTGACGCCTACAGGCGCAGCGCTTCTGCGCATGCTCGATGTGCGGTACGGTTCACTGCCGGCGATGCGCGTGACTGCGTCAGGCTATGGCGCCGGCGGGCGCGATACGCCCGGGTCCCCGAATCTTGTCCGGCTGCTTGTGGGCGAGGAGACGGCAGCCGATACGCCGACGGAGTCGATCGCCATCATCGAGACGGTGATCGACGATTCGAGTCCGCAGTTGATTGCCTATGTGAGTGAGCTGTTGCTCGAAGCGGGCGCGTGGGATGTGTATCGCGTCACGGTGCAGATGAAGAAGGGGCGCGCCGGCGTGCAGTTGACGGCGTTGTGCCGACCCGATCTTGTGCCCGCATTGCGCGACGTGATTCTGCGCGAGACCACGACGATTGGATTGCATTGGCGCTTCGAGCAGAAGGCGTCGCTGGCGCGCGAGTTTGCCGAGGCGCAGACGCAGTGGGGCCCGGTGCGGATCAAGATTGCGCGGTGGCCGTCGGGCGAGATCGCCAACGCCGCGCCGGAGTATGAGGACTGCCGGGCGCTGGCGCGGAAGCACTCTGTGCCTTTGAAGCAGGTCATGCAGGAGGCGATGCGCGTCTTCCACGCCGATCGCTCAACGAAGGAGACGCGGGCGTGAATCGACTGCAGATTGAAGCGCTGTTGCAAGAGGTGAGCAAGGGCCGGACTGAAGTACATGACGCGCTGGAGCGGTTGAAGGACCTGCCGTTCGAAGATCTCGGCTTTGCTAAAGTCGATCATCATCGCGCGCTGCGCACGGGCATGCCCGAGGTGATTTTTTCCGCGGGAAAAACGACGGCTCAGGTGGCGGCGATCTTTGAGCGCATGGCGCATGCGGGCGGAAACGTGCTGGCGACGCGGGCTTCGAAAGAGGCGTTCGAGGCTGTTGCCGTGGTTGCGTCGGCGGCGATCTATCACGAGGCGGCGCGCGCCATCACGCTGGAGCAAGCGCCGGTGAAGCAGGGCATTGGAACTGTCGCTGTTGTGTGTGCGGGCACGAGCGATCTGCCGGTGGCCGAAGAGGCTGCGGTCACGGCGCGCTTGATGGGCAATAAGGTGGAGCTGATCGCCGATGTGGGCGTTGCCGGCATTCATCGGCTGCTGGCGCAGAAGCAATCATTGCAAACCGCGCGTGTGCTGATTGTGTGCGCGGGCATGGAGGGCGCGCTGCCAACAGTGGTTGCTGGTCTGGTGAATGCGCCGGTAATCGCCGTGCCGACGAGCGTGGGGTATGGCGCCTCGTTTGGCGGCGTCGCGGCGCTGCTGGGCATGCTGAACACGTGCGCGCCGAATGTGTCGGTGGTGAATATCGATAATGGGTTTGGCGCTGCTTGCATTGCTTCGTTGATCAATCACATGTAAGCGTGCTGTTTGCGATCACTACCAAAGAATAAAGCCGGAGTTCACGCTCCGGCTTTATTCTTTGGTAGTGATCTATCCTGATTTCAGCTTCAATGCACGGGCTAAAGCCCGTACCCTTCAAAGGCCATACCTAAGTCCGTACCTTCAAAGTTCCAACTCAACCGCAATGCATTCGCGCGCAAGCGCGGTTGGCCCCACCGCAGGTGGTTACGGACGGTCGTAGAAGCGGAAGAACAGCGATGGTTTGGCGCAGGGTTCGGCGCGGGCTACGAGCTCTGACTGTTGTTTTTCTGTCAGCGGCGTGAACTCGTGGGCGAGCTGCACGTTCTCTTCCAATTGAGCCACGGTGTCGCAGCCGATGATGACCGTGCTGACCGGGCGCGAGAGCGTGTAATAGAGGGCTTCGCGCATCTTGAGCGTGCCGGGCGACGTGGTCTGAAAAGTCATGCCTTCCCAGGAGTGCTTCTGCTGCTCGATCGGCGGCGGAGTCCAGCTGGAGAGCAGGCGGCTGCGGCCGGGAATCTTCATGCCAATGATGCCCATCTGCTTTTCGACGGCGAGCGGCAGCAGCTCTTCGTTGAAGCTATAGTGATGCGGGTCGGCGGCGTTCATCGCCATCAGGATCGCATCGAAGTCGTGACGATGGATGGATTCGATCAGTGCGTCGGGCCGATAGTGGCCGGTGATGCCGAGATAGCGCACTACCTTCTGGTCTTGCATCTCGAGCAGCGCTTCCATGGCGCCGCCCTTGGCGAAGATCTGGTTGACATCGGTCATGGTGCCGATGTCGTGAAGCTGCCAAAGGTCGACGTGATCGGTGTTGAGAAGCTGCAGCGACTTCTCGATCATGCGCAGCGAACCCTCGCGCGTGCGCTCCTTGGTCTTGGTGGCGAGAAATGCTTCGGTGCGGCGATGCGCCATCACTTTTCCGACGTACTGCTCGCTCCAGCGATCGGGCCCGCCGTAGATCGATGATGTGTCGATGTAGTTGACGCCGAGGTCGAGCGCGCGCTCGATGATAGGCACGGCGGCGTCGAAGTTGTCGGCTTTTTCAAGCGCAGCCTGGCCGCCGAGCGAGAAGACGCCGACCTTGTAGCCGGTCTTGCCAAGATTGCGCGTAGGCATCGCCGAAGGCGTGCGCGGATTGGAAGGCAAGGAAGGCAGCGTACGATTCGTCGTGTCGGCGAATGCTGCTGAAGGCGCAAGCAATGCAGCAGTGACAGCGCCGCCGGTTTTCAGAAAATCGCGGCGGCCCTGCTGACGGGCGGAAAGCGGATCGCTCATAAAAGTCGCTCCTAAGATGGCCGAGATCGTGCGACTCAATCATAACGCCGGCGTGTGCGGAACGCGTGGAAGGATGCGGTATTCCGAAATGATTCCGGCCAGTTCGCAGGTAGAACTGACCGGATATTGGACGCGTCGCGGTTGAAGCGTGATGGCAATTAACGCCGCGCCAGCAGCTCGGCCAGGCGATCCAGCGTCTGGGTGAGGCCGGTATCGGCGTGATACTCGCGCACCACGAAGTTATAAGTGTCGATGGATGCGAAGACCATGTGCACGGCGACTTCGGTCTTTGCGCCGCGTTCATGGAAGTCGACCATCATGCGGTGCCGGGGCTCGGAGACGTGCTCAAAGACCAGCCGCTTGGGTCTGTCGATCTCCAGGTAGCGTTTGTGATTGGGATAGTCACGACCATCGGGGCCGTGCAGCGTCAGAATCCAGTCGCCGCCGACGCGGACGTCCATCTTTTCGATGGTCGTGGTGAAGCCGGTCGGTCCCCACCAGTTCACGATGTGTTCGGCTTCGGTCCACATGCGAAAGACGAGATCGCGCGGTGCATCGAAGACGCGAAGAGCGCGCAACTCGCGGCTGGATGTGTCTTCGACCTTCGGAAGGTAGTCGGCGAGCACTTCGAAGGAGCCCGTGAAGCCCTGCCGCATCGAGTCAAGATTGTCGAGATAGAGATTGCGCTCGTCGTCGGTGCAGTGGATTGGGCTGCTGGAAAGCTTCAGCGTGGTCTTGCCGTTCTCTTCTGTGAAGACAATCGTAGTCAGTGTCTCGAGCGGCCACGCGGGATTCCAGGGACTGCGCGTCAGGCCGCCCTTCTCGTCGGAGAAGGAATTGACGAAGACCAGCCGCTCCGGCGCGGCGATTTCGCGATAGACGAAGCGGCCCCACAGGGACCCTCGGTCCGGTATCTCCATCTTGTAAAGGAACACGCCGCCGGGCGTCAGGTTGAACTGGGTGATGTCGATCGAGCAGCCCTTCGGTCCCCACCAGTGCTTGAGGTGTTCCGGTTGGGTGAAGGCGGCCCAGACCTGGGAACGCGAGGCGTCGAAGGTGCGGGTGAAGGTGAACTCTGCGGCGGGGGCATTCTTGGTGGCAATCATTTTTCGGGTTCCTTTGTCTGGATTTCGCGGAGGTAGTCGTCGAGGCG
>DATHNJ010000041.1:0-4287 GCA_035486155.1 Occallatibacter sp.
CTCATCGTCGCGGAAAACGCGCTGGTCTTTGGTCTGCACGATGAGGACGCCTTGCAGAACGCCACGGTCGACGAGCGGCGCACCGAGGAAGGAGTGATAGGCTTCTTCGCCGGACTCCTTGAAGTATTTGAAGCGCGGATGACTGGGTGCATCGCTGACGGCGACTGGCTTGACCAGTTCGGCAACGAGGCCGGTGAGGCCTTCGGAGATGGGCATGCGCAGAATCCCGATGCTACGCGGGTGCAGGCCTACGGTGGCCGCGAGCACCAGATTGGAGCGGTCGGGCTCGAGCAGATACGCGGAGCAGACATCAGCGCCAAAACGCGTGGCGATCAGCGCGACGACGTTCATGAGGGTGTCGGCAGGCTTGCCGCCTTCCTCAGTAAGGCTTGTGATGTCTTCGAGGGTCAAGACACGATCGGCTTCAGTTTCTTCAGAAAACTGAGTCATGTGCACTCCATCCTGTGGCGATCAAATCAAGAAGCCGGGCGTTGGCGCCTTGGATCTCTTAAGAGATAGATGCAAAACCATCCGTCGCGTTGGACTGGCGAAGGTGGATGAGTTGTCCAGAGGATTGGCGGGGCCCGGTCGTTAGACTCTTTGTGAGTTTGAAATAGACGATAGCATCAGCCGCGTGCGGAGGTGAAGAAAAGTTTCGCACGCGGCTGAGGGGATGGATCAGGCAGGGACGGCTTCGAGCTTGGCTGCGCGCCTGCGCCTGCCGCTGAGCAAATAGATGGCGGCGCGCAGTTCGAGTAGCGGATCGGCTGAGGGCTCGATTCCGTCGACGCGCGGGATGGGATCGAAGATGATGTGCTGCTGCTGGGCGATGTCATCGGGAACGTGAGCGTTTAATTCGATTGTTCCCAGATTGAACAGTTCGCGCGATTCCGGCCAGTGTTTGGTTGCGTCATCGACGATGTCGCCTTCGCCCGCGAGCTGGACCAGAATCTTGAAGCGAGCCGGCTGCTTCTTGACATGCTGCACGATCTCATCGAAGTGGTAGTTGGGCGCAAGCTTGGCGACGGCGTCGTCGCCGAGGTAATCGTTGCCCTGCTCGGGGACGATGCGGTAGCGGCCGAAGCGCTTTTGGCCTGCCGCGTTGATGAAGGCGAAGGCGGTCACGCCGAAATAGCTCTCGCGCGCAAAGCTGGACGGAAACGGCTTGGGCGCTTGGACAAAGGCCAGCGCTGCCGGATGCGATCCGAGAAACACTTCGACGGGCTTGGGCGATGGAACGTCGGGGCCGCTGGCGGCGATGGCTTTGAGGAGCTCGAGAAATTCGTATCCATCGCGGGCCGGAAAAGCATTCGTAGAATGACTGACGATATCCGTGTGCACGTGCTCGGCGAGATTGAAGCGAATGGCGAAGCCGCGCGGATTGGCGTCGGGCGCGTTGTCGGGGATCTGCGGAATGCCGGTGGAGTTGGAGAAACGGACGGTGACCGGCGTGGACGGATGCACGGCATGCGGAGCTTTGGTCAGGCTCTGCGCTCCGGGCGCAGGCGTAAAGGTTCCCGTGAGCAAGACGCCTTTAGCGTGGGCTGCGCGGAACCCTGGATGCAATCCGAAGAGCTGATCGAACTGCTGCAAAAGATCGTTGGCGAGGGCGACGATTCGTTCATCCTGAGGCAATGGCATAAGGGGAATCCTCTCGTGGATGAAGTGTACCGGAGCCGTTTGTGAAAAAGCTTTTGTAGGAGATGAACAAACTCAGATTTGTTCCTGTGCGACGAGGTCGACAGCACGCATGGCGACTACTTCGTCGTAGGTCTGGTCTGCAGCCACGCGGCGATGCGGGTAGATGCGCCGGTCGCCGAAGCGGACCTCAGCCGTGAAGCCGGCTGTGCCGAGGGTCTTCCACAGATGGGGCAGAAAGCCTGCATCGCCGAACCAGCAGAGTTCTCTTTCAGGCGTGCCATCGGAGAGAACATAGCGTATAGCCGCGGGTGTGATGGGCGCTTGCGCGACGATGACTGGTTCAAAAAGGCGAGAGTGAAAACGAAGCACCGATGAGCCGTCGGTGCTGGTGCCTTCAGGAAAGAAGAGAATCGGCACGGGTAGCGAGAGACGCCGCGTGATCTCGGCGGAAACCTCTTCGGCGCTGGCGACACTGGAACGATCGATGAACAACGTGCCGCCGGAGCGCGCGGCTTCGCCAAAATAGGGCCACCTGCTTACTTCAGCTTTAGAGACGAAGAAGCACTCCATCACCGAGGAGAAGATGGCGATGTCGAGATAGCTAAGATGATTCGAGACGACAACTCCGCTGGATGGCGGCTTGCCTTCTACTCGGCAGTGAATGCCAAGGCTGGCTACAACGATGCGACATGCGACTTGCAGCCACTCGGCGCGCTTTTCGAGCGAAAGCGGGCCGCGGATGCGCAGAGCCCAGTAACGAACAATGCAGAGGAACAGCGCAAAACTCAGCGCCACAGCGCGCCGGGCGGCACGAAGACTCAAGAAACGAGCGGCGCCAGGAAGTGATTTCGAGCGGAGGCCGAGATCATCTTGAGATCGAGCAGAGTGAGAAAGTCGATGGTGCCAAACTCGCGATCCCACGCCGGAGCGGCGCAGATACGCGCGCCGATGGCGAGATAGGTTCTGAGTAACTTGGGAACCTTGGGAGGCGTTGGCACAGGAGAGTCCGACGGCTGTGTCGCGGCGCCCTCCGGCTCGGTGGGGCACGCGTAGGCGACGGTTGGCTCTGTGGCGAACTCAGGCGAAACCCGATAGTTCTCAAGCTGGCGATACATCCGCCAGCCCTCGGAAGGGTCTTGAGAGTTCAGCGAAGAGCAGCCGACCAGATAACGCAATCCCATGTCGGTAGCATACTGCGCGATACCTCTCCAGAGAAGCGTCAGGACTTCCGGAGTGCGATGTTCGCGATCGATGGAGGCGCGGCCTAACTCTAGGATGCCGGCGCGCAGTGGTTCATAAGGAGCGAAGTGAAACTCCTGCTCCGAGTAGTAACCGAGATTGCGCGCGGCGATTTCGCCTGACTGCATGCGGTAAGTACCGACGATGCGGTGCGTAGTTTTGTCTTCTACAAGAAGGTGTTCGCAGAATAAGTCGAACTTATCGGTATCTAAGCCTGTTTGATAGGAGCTTTCGAGGCCCTCGCCCATTTCAATATTGAATACCTTGAAGCGAAGGCGGCAGGCAGCGTCGCGATCTTCTATCGACTCGGCGAGCCTCAGGCGATACTTACCCACCTCGGCGTGGACACGAGGCTTTGCAGAAGGCAGCTGCAGGGGCAAGAACAAAGTGGGTTGCGGGATTTCCACCAGATGGGTGGAATCAGGCGATTGAACGAATGCAGACCCATGCCCTGCTTGCGTAATCACGGGAGCAGTATCCCCCGGAGATTGTAAGAGGATGGTGAAATTGGCGCAAATACGCTGCAAATACTTTGTTCCCGCAGTAACTCGCCTTTAACAAAATGCCCTCCGCGAAGGAGGGCATTTATTACTTCTGGACGATGAGAAGTTAGTTAGAGCCGCCTGCAATCGATGGAATTACAAGGACTTCATCGCCTTCTTTGAAGGCGTATTTGTCATTGCCGAGAAAGCGGATGTCTTCTTCGTTGACGTAGAAGTTGATGAAGCGGCGAATCTGGCCGTCGTCGCTGCGCAGGTGCGGGCGAAGGGCCGGAAAGCGGCCCTCAATCTCGATGACTAACTCGGGAAGGTTGGCCGCAGAGCTTGCAATCTCGCGGACATTGTCGGTGTGCTTTTGGAATGCGTTGGGCAAAATGACTTTAACGGGCATAGCTTGCTCCTGTGAGGGTCAACTCCTGGTTCGAGCCGGAGTTCTCTTCGACGTAGGCTTCAAAGTCGCTCAGACGCGGACGAATCGAGCGGCTCTGGTCGTAGGCGCCGTGAAGAACGTCGGTGGTCTTGAGACCGTTGCCTGTGATGCAGGCGACCGTTAATTCATCGGGCTGGATGCGGCCGTGGGCGTAGAGGCGCGCAGTGACGGCGGTGGTGACACCGCCTGCGGTCTCGGTGAAGATGCCCTCGGTCTCGGCGAGCTCCTGAATAGCGGAGACGATCTCGATGTCGGAGACATCTTCGGCCCAACCACCTGAGCCACGGATGGCGCGCGCGGCATAGACGCCATCGGCCGGATTGCCGATGGCCAGCGAGCGCGCGATGGTGTTTGGGCGCTGCGGGTCAATTTGCTCGGTGTTGTTCTTGACGGCCTTGGCGATCGGAGAGCAGCCGGTCGCCTGGGCGCCGAAGAAACGGACCTGCTTGTTTTCGACGAGGCCGAGGGCGATGAGTT
>DATHNJ010000042.1:0-20002 GCA_035486155.1 Occallatibacter sp.
CGAGCCGCTGCCCGCGCCCGAGTCCGTTACCGTCAGCGTATAGCTGATTCCGCCCGTGCCCGAGCCGCTGAATGTGACCGTCTGGGCAGCGTTCGGATTGGCATTCAAGGCGTTATCGGTAAAGACAGCCGAGCCGCTCAGAGAACCGTTGCTCAACGGACCGAAGTCGACGCTAAGATTGCAGGTCGCGCCCGGCGCCAGCGAGAAGGCGCTCGTGCAATCGGCCGGTGTGCCGGAGCCGGAAACCTGATAGAAGTCCGGATCGGTGAAGCTCAACCCTGGACTGACCGCGCTCAGGTCCTGGTTGCCGATGTTCTGAATGGTGAGGGATTGCGGACTGTCCGCGCTCGTCAAGCCCACATTCGTTGCGCCAAAACTCAACGACGGCGGCTGCGACTGTGGAACCTCGTCGACCCGTTTATTGCCCCAGTCTGCTATGTATACATTGCCATGGCCGTCTGTCACCGCGTCATACGGGGCGAAACTGCTGCCCAATGAGGGCAAGGAAGTGTTGGCAATGGTGATCTGGCAAGCGTTGCTGGTACAGCCGACAGGAAATTCCACGACTTCCTGGTGCTGCCCGCCGTCCACCATGTAGAGATCTCCCGCAGCATCCAGAGCCACACTTTCCGGTGAAGACCAATTGCTGCCAATCGTTACATAGCAACCGGAGTTGGTGCAGCCTGCGGGGACCTTCACGAATGCCTGGCCGCCAGCATCGGCGACGAACAGATCGCCCGTCGCATCCACCGCCGTACCAATCGGCGTAGTGCCGCTGTACACAACGGTCTGGGCGCCTCCGTTGACTGGAACTTCGACGACCTCATTGCTGTTATAAGAGCTGACGAAAAGGTCGCCCTGCGAATCGACCGATACCCCGAACTGGCCTGTCAGGCCCAGCGGGTTCGGCACAGTTTGTTGACAGATCGAGCTGGTGCATCCCCACGGAATCTTCACTACCCCAGGAATGCCGGTATCGGCGACGTAAAGATTGCCTGCTCCATCCATCGCCAGTCCCTGGGGGAGCGAAACCTGTGGAGATTGGGCTACGGTCACAACCTGGTTGCTCGTATTCGGCCCGACCTCGACCACCTTGTGGCCCTCATAGTCGGAAACAAAAAGATCGCCCGCCGCATCAACCAGGACGCCTTTCGGCCCGGTCAATGGCCCGGTGTTTTTAACCGTAGTCGAAAACGGGGTGAAGGCAGTCAGTGCCCCTTGTCCAACGCCGTAGATCGGCGTAGTGGTCAAAAGGCCGCCAACGTTGTTGAAGAGTTCGACCGCGCCGGTGCGTAATCCGGGCGCGAGCGGGGCAAAGGTCACATTGAAGACGCAGGTGCTGCCGGCGGTAACGGTTCCGCTGCAGGTATTGTTGCCAGGGGTCGGGAAGTGGAAGTCGAGCCCCGCTGCGCCCTGCGTGAGGATCTGGGGCGTGCCAAAATTGGTGTCCACCGAAACGCCGTACGTCAAAGACACGGTTTCGCTGCATGGCGCCGGAGTGGTCTGTCCCGACGGGCAAACGTTGACGCTGCCGAAGTTCTGCGGAGGGCTCCACTCCCACGTGTCGCCGAAGACCGTGGTGGCCTGACCATCCATGCTGAACCCGCCGAATAAAATCACCTGATCTTGGGCCACAGCGTAAGTCATTCCATTTGGAATGGAGCGCGCAAACAAAGCGGTCGGAGAACTGCTCTGCTCAGTCCAGGTCGTCCCGTTCCACACCCATGTATCGTTCAGATAGCCGTTGCTGTTTTCACCGCCCCACATGACCACCTCGCCCAGCACCGGGTCGTAGGCCATTCCCTGGGCGTAGCGCGCCGAGGGGCCAGCAGAGTTTGCCTGAGTCCAGGTCGTCCCGTTCCATGTCCACGTATCGTTGAGATAGTTTCCTGAGGCGTCTTCTCCGCCGAACAACACAACCTGGCCGAGCGCCGCGTCGTAGACCATGGAGTAGTCGCTGCGCGCAGAAGGGCTGTTCGCAGCGCTTGCGGGTGTGACATTGGTCCAGGTTGTTCCATTCCAGACCCAGGTATCGCCAACAGCCGAGGGGCTTCCGAGTGTGCTGCCTCCAAACAGAACCACGTTGCCTTGCGCCGCGTCATATACCATAACGGCTGCGTCACGCGCAGAGGGGCTGTTCGCGGGGCTTGCCGGAGTCACATTGGTCCAGATCGTTCCATTCCAGACCCACGTATCGCCCAGGCGTTGGCTCGTGGAGTTGAATCCTCCGAACATGACCACCTGGTTGTGCGTCGCGTCGTAAACCATCGCGTGCGCGCCGCGGACCGCAGGACTGTCTGCAGCGTTAGCGGGGGTCACATTGGTCCAGGTCGTTCCATTCCATGTCCACGTATCGTTCAGAAAACCGTTCTCGCCGAATCCCCCAAACAGGACCGTCTGGCCATCCGCCCCGTCGTACGTCATGGCGTGAATGTAGCGAACGGGAGGACTGGCGATCGGCGATTGCTGAGTCCAATCAGGCAGCAGGGTCGGCGCTTGTGCAGGCGCAGCGATGGCTCCAGCCATCATCAGAAGCGCCGCCCCACACGCGACAAGACCAAGCATCCGCGCGAGACTGCGACGCGAAGTTTCAAGTGGAGAGCTCAAATTCCGGTTACCTGAAATCTTCCAAGGCATGGTTGCCTGCGTCATGGCTCTCCTGTGAGACGGGTGTGTGGCGGCTGTTTAAGCTATCTAAATTCAAGCATTTGAGGCATTAAAAGCTAACGTCTCTTCCCCGTCAATTAAGGGGCAGGCGCCGACTTGAAATTTATGCCGCCATCGGGGAAATGGCGCCCCGTTCCGAACCTTCGTTAGCCCACACGTGAACCGAGATCGCTCGGAACGAATGGGAGAGGAACGTTTAACGGGGAATGCGATTTCAAATTATTGAAGTGAATGAACATTGTCAAGGAACCAGACGTAATCAAGGCGAGGTCACTAATGGGCGCAAACCGTTCTAGTTACTCGAAAGTCGCGCGCAATTAGCCGACTGCTAGAATTCACTCACTCGAATCCTATGTCTCAACCAACCGCTGCCGCTAAAGCTTATATCGAGATTGCATCTTCAGACCGCGCTTCTCGAGTGGTGTCCATTCATGAACTGCCGTTCTTCATCGGACGGGGAAGAGAAAGTGGCAATCATCTGTCACTCGACGACATGCGCATCTCGCGTAAATGCGCAGCCATCTCTCTTGGCGTATCTGGATTCTTCATCGAGGATCGCGGACAACGCGATGGCATCTTCGTCAACGGCAGACCCACGATGGGAAGAACGCTCGCCGATGGAGACCGGATCAGCCTCGGCGGCAATGATGCTTACCAGCTTGTCTTTCGTTTGCATTCCGACGCCAGCCTTCAGGAAGAGGGCTCGACCAAACTCCGAAGTCTTCTCGATTCCTGGGGCGGCGGCGATTCTGCCGACGAACTCAAGGGGCTCAAGCTGCTTCTCGAAGCCAGTTCGACGCTGCATTCACAGCTTCCGCTGGAATCCGTGCTGGGTACGATGCTCGATCATGCCATCTCCATCACGCATGCCGATCGCGGAATGCTGCTTGAGCCGGACGCATCGGGCGTAATGCAGGTCAAGGTAGCGCGTGGGCGGGGCGGTGAGAATCTCGCTCCCGAATCGATGAACCCCAGCCGGTCTGTGCTTAAGAGCGCCATCGAGCTTGGATCGGCCGTAATCAACGAAGATCTGAACCTGGCCGATCTGAATCTTCAGGGCGCGCACAGTGTTGTCGCACAACTGCTGCGCTCTTCGGTTGTGATTCCGCTGTTCGGCAGCTCCCGCGGGGGCGACGCCGCGCGGCGCGAATTGCTGGGAGCGGTCTATCTCGATTCCCGGCGAGCTTCCACCTTTTCTGCGCTTGACCGGAAAATCCTCGATGCTCTGGGCGCGCAAGCCGCAAGCATCCTCGATAACTCACGGCTGATCGAGCGAGAACGCGAACGCCAGCGCCTGGAGCAGGAACTCAACATCGCACGCGAGATTCAACAGGCCCTCGTGCCGCAAGGGATGCAGGACTTTCCTCATCTCTCGATCACCGGACTTCATCGCCCCTGCTATGAAGTCGGCGGCGACTACTTCGATGTCTGTCCTCTGGCTGATGGACGCGTCGCGATCTTGATTGCGGATGTTGCCGGTAAGGGCCTGGGCGCGGCATTGCTGACAACCATGCTGCAGGGCGCGCTCTCAGGAATGACGCTGGGCGTCGACCCGGTACAGGTTTTCAATCACCTGAACAAATTTCTCTGCGAACGCGATGCAGTGCACCGTTACGCGACCATGTTCTTCGGATTGCTGAGTCCTGACGGCATTCTCGAATTCGTCCGGGCCGGCCATCCTTCCCCATTCCTGCTCAGGAATGGACAGGTCAGCGAGCTGTACACCGGCGGATCATTCCCGGTTGGCCTGATCAGCGTAGCCACATTCACCTCCGATCGAATCCAGCTCGAACCCCAGGACACGCTGGTGCTGTTCACCGACGGCGTCACCGAAGCCGAAGACCGAGACAACAATCCGTTTGGAGAGGAACGGCTCATGGACGCCATCCGATCGCATCAGAATTCCTCGCTGGGCGACCTGATGCAAGGCGTTTTTGGAGCAGTCGGAAAGTTTACGGAAGGCGCCAACCAGTTCGACGACATTACGCTTCTTGTGGTTCGTTACCGCGGTCCGGAAAACTCTCGCGGATAAGTCCCAGGGACGAATCTGTGTAACCAGAAATTAACCTGGGTTTCCACGACGCGAAAGTTAGAATTGGCCGCGAACCAACGAGGAGATCTATGTCCACCGTACCCGGCGCTGCCTTCCACTACGAAATCGAACAAGAGAAGGACGAGAATGATTTCAACGTCACGGTCGTCAAGTGCCAGGGCAGATTGACCAGCGAAAGCGCCGATGAGATTCGTAAGGTTGTACACCCGTTGATTCTGCGCGGAGGCCGAATCGCGCTCGATTTCGCAAATCTCGAATATCTGGACAGCGCCGGCCTGGGAGCGATTGTAGGTCTCAAAGTCTCCGCGGTAAGCAGAGGACTTTGCGTACTAATGTTGAGGAATCTCACCCCTCGCGTGAAGCAACTGTTAAGCGTCACAAATCTGCTGCAGTTATTTTCGTCCTAGAGCGCCGATCCACCCGTCTGGCTCTGAAACGGCATGGCTCGCCCGAGAACTCGCGCCATCTCTGGTTGAATGGGCTGAGCCTGAAACCCGCAATGACCTACCTGGGAGGCTCTCCTCCCACTTCAAAACGCACATCACGGCCAGAAGCGGCGCCAGCCAGATCACGCGGCACTGAAACTGGTTTTCCACTATCCCGAGACCCACTGCAACGGCAGCGGGGCGAGGGTCCATTCTTTCAAATAGCAAAGCCTGCCAGGTGACGGCTCGTCCAATTTAAGAGATGCTCCAGGCGCCATTGATCCGAGGGCGGACATTGTGAGGCACAGGGTACACCTGTTGCGCTGTAGTCCGTAAAGCACAAAATTCGGCATTGGCCGCATCCCAAGAGGCACTCTCTTTGGCGCCAGCCGCAGCGCCGCGCATCCAACCTAAATATGGCCGCTGGCCGTTCGCCATGTGAATGGCGCATAAGGAATTCGTGCAATCTATGGTCCAATGGGCTGAAACCCGCAATGACTCGCTCCGCCGAAAGCAATGCTTGACGAACCTGCCCCTCCTGCTCATTGATGAAGGACGCCGGATTCTTCAATGTTTTGAACTTCAATATCTTTGTCCATGGGAAATGATCCGTTTTTCATCCGGTACGGCATATCCTTTATTCCTGGCATCGAAAGTCTTCGAACGCGGGGTCTCATGATGGAATTCCATATTTCGCGAGCGGCGCGACAGCGTTATCAATTCGAGGACACGCTTTTTTCCTTCAACGGCAACGTCATCTTCGCCGATCTGGGAGCCTGCCGCGCCTTCGCACTCAAAATGAACCAGGTGCGCGAGACTCACAAGCATCCTGAGCGCGCCATTCATGCCGGCCAATTGTTCGCCATGGGCCTGATCGACGAGGTCAGCCACCTCGTCATGCAGCAATACCGCAAGAAATTCGACCCCGAAGTCATGAACGCGGCCCTCGACTGGTTCGGCGCGCAAGTCGGCCCGCAAGAGGTCGACAAGCTGCTCCTCACCTTTGTGGAATACTTTCCGGGCCAGAGCGTGATGCGCGGACAGCAAACCCCGCAGAAATGGCTCGCCGGATCGACCGAAGGCATGTCGCATCGCGCCGTCGCTCTCGAAGAACTCCTGCTGCTATGGACCGCCAATCGCAACGAGGCCTTCAAGCCCTTCGGAGAGCTCTTCGAAGAAAAGGCGCTCGCAGAAAAGACGGTCTATCGCCAGGTCACGCAGCAATTGCCCCAGTACTTCGCGACGCGCCCGCTCGTTCCGCTCGGCGGCGCAGGCCAGGTCAGTTTGATCGATCTGCTGCGAGCCCCTGCAACCAATGCGCCGCACTCGCTTAGCGAGCAGCTTTCGCTCATTCGCAAACTGTGGCGGCCGCTGCTCGGCGACAGCATCGATCGCCTCCTGATGATCGCCGGCGAAATTCTGCGCGAAGAAGAGCTCGCCATCTGGATGCAGTTCAACCCCGACGCCGGCCGCGTCCGCACCGCCTCCGAAGAAGCCGCACGTCAACGCCGCGAGCGTGGCGAACAGCAGTGGCCGTCAATCGTCAGCAAGTCTGAGGTCCCGGTCTTCGGCGATCCGCAGTTCGAATACGAAAAATTCAGCGCCGACACCGCATGGATGCCCAGCACCGTGCTCATCGCCAAGAGCACCTACGTCTGGCTGGCGCAGCTCAGCAAGCAATACGGCCGCAGCATCCGCCGCCTCGATGAAATTCCCGACGAAGAGCTCGAAACCCTCGCCCGCCGCGGTCTCAATTCGCTCTGGCTCATCGGCGTCTGGGAGCGCAGCCGCGCGTCCAAAGCCATCAAGCTGCTCTGCGGCAACTCCGACGCCGTTGCGTCGGCTTATTCGCTCTACGACTACCGCATCGCCGAAGACATCGGCGGCGAACCTGCCTACATCAATCTTCGCGATCGCGCCTACCGCAAGGGAATTCGTCTCGCCAGCGACATGGTGCCCAACCATATGGGCATCGACTCGCCCTGGGTCGTCGAACATCCCGAGTGGTTCATCGCGCGCCCGCATCCGCCCTATCCGGCCTATACGTTTGAAGGCCCCGATCTTTCTAACGACGGCCGCGTCGAGATCAAAATCGAAGACCACTACTTCACGCAGACCGACGCTGCGGTCGTCTTCCGCCGCCGCGACAAATCCTCGGGCGAGACGCGCTTCATCTATCACGGCAACGACGGCACCAGCTTCCCCTGGAACGACACCGCGCAGCTCGACTACCTCAATCCTGCGGTCCGCGAGCAGGTCATCCAGACCATCCTTCACGTCGCGCGCCTGTTTCCCGTCATTCGTTTTGACGCCGCAATGACGCTGGCCAAGCGCCACTTTCATCGCCTCTGGTTTCCCGGTCCCGGCTCCTCGGGCGCGATTCCTTCGCGCGCCGAATACGCGATGAGCGACGAGGAATTCAATCGCATCGTGCCTCAGGAGTTCTGGCGCGAGGTCGTCGATCGCGTCGCCGCAGAGGTCCCAGGAACATTGCTTCTCGCAGAGGCCTTCTGGCTCATGGAAGGCTACTTCGTCCGCACCCTCGGCATGCATCGCGTCTACAACAGCGCGTTCATGAACATGATGCGCGACGAAGAAAACGCCAAGTACCGCTCCGTCATCAAGAACACGCTCGAGTTCGATCCCGACATCATGAAACGCTACGTCAACTTCATGAGCAATCCCGACGAGCGCACCGCCATCGACCAGTTCGGCTCCGGCGACAAGTGCTTCGGCGTTGCGGTTCTGATGTCCACGCTGCCCGGCTTGCCCATGTTCGGCCACGGCCAGATCGAAGGCTTCACCGAAAAGTACGGCATGGAGTACCAGCGCCCGCGCTACGACGAGACGCCCAACCGCTGGCTCGTCGAACGCCACGAACGCGAGATCGCGCCGCTCTTGAAAAAGCGTTGGCTCTTCGCCGAGAGCAGCAACTTCCTGCTCTACGACTTCTTCGAAGCCTCCGGCTCGGTCAACGAACACGTCTTCGCCTACTCCAACCGCAACGGAGACGAGCGCGCGGTGGTGGTTTACAACAATCGCTACGGCACAGCCAACGGGACCATCGACTACTCCGCCGCCTACGCCGACAAAGGCGCCGGCCAGCTTCGTCAGCAGCGCCTGCGCGAAGGTCTCGGCGTTACCGGCGACTCCGGCGTTGTTCTCGCCTGGTGCGATTCACTCACCGGTCTTGAGTATCTGCGCCGCGCCAATGTTCTGGCTGAGCGCGGCCTCACGCTGGAACTGCACGCCTATCAGTCGTACGTCTTCCTCAACTGGCGCGAGCTGCGCCCCACCGCGGACCAGCCATGGGACAAGCTCTGCGACCAGCTCAACGGTCGCGGTGTTTCCAATCTCGAAGAAGCTCTCGTACTGCTCGAACTCGAACCCGTACACGCCGCTCTGCATGCGTTGCTCGATCCCGATCTGATTCGCGAACTCGCCGACTTCGCCGAACAGCCTCCGCTCACCGTCTCCGCGGATCGCAAGACCACGCGCGAACACAAGGAATTCATCGAGAAGGTCTGGACTCGCTTCGAGACTTTCTTCCGCGCTGCCGAATACGCTCCGCGCAGCCTCACCGGCATCGAAAGTTCGACGCCCGATACCGAACAACTGGGCAAGATCTTCCGCGAATGCCTGGCTTCGGTGATGCAGATTCCGAATCTGGAGACGGCCTTCTCCAAGCCTTGGCCATTGGCCGCTCGTCGCGTGCTGCCCAACCAGAGCCCGCACGACACCGCGACCGCGCTGTGGGGGCCAGCCTTCGCCTGGTGCGCCATCGATTCCATGGCCGCCGTCATCGATTTGCGCAACCAGCATCGTGCAGCGCTTGGACTGTTCGACAACCTGCGCCTGCGCGAGCCGTTAGCCAAGGCCTTCCGCGCCCTCGGCATCGAGGGCGAAGATGCATGGCGCGCCGCGTCGCGCGTCAAAGCGCTGCTTCTTGCCAATACAGTCGGCGATCAGTCCAAGCCGAGCAACGGGGATCGCCGGTCGCTCATTCCTGCGTCTCTGTGGAGCGATCCCGACGTGCGCTGGCTCACGGGCGTGCACGATTCCGGCGGCCGCAACTTCCTCGTCAAGGAACCATTCGAGGAGCTGCTCTGGTGGCTGCAGCTCCCCGCATTGCTCAAGCTCACCGCCAAGCCCGACCGCCCTGCCGCAGCCGCTGTCGTGAGCGCCATCGCCGACGCAATCGCCGCAGTAGAAGCCTCAGGCTACGAACCCGACAAGCTGCTCGCCTTCGACCGTCGCGGACGCAAGACCGCCGTTGCCGCCAAAACCGAAGCCGCAAAGACGACTGCCGAACCGGAGACCCCAGCGAAAGGGGCAGGGAAGTTGAGTCCCTCGGAAACCACGCCGACCGCAGAAAACAAGCAGACCAAGGAGTCGTCGCTCGAGACTACCGGCGCGAAACGCGAGTAATCTCGATCTGCGCCGTTGCAAAGTATTTGGCCGCAGCGGCGCATACTGTGACAGGCCTGAGCCTCGCTCAGTTACACGGCTATTCCACTACCGCGCAGCAAACGCCTCCTATGAAAAACGTCGGTCTCAGCGACCGCGCCACTCACGCGCCCCATTCACGTGCACGGGCGTGCTTTATGCAGGATTGACGCGAAAAATCCTGTGAAACTGTGAAGCTGTGAGAAATCTGGCGCAAACCCTGCGCCATCAACATGCATTCCAAACACAGTTTCACAGTCTCACAGATTCTGTGGCGCCAAAACGCGCCATTTCGTGCCATTGAAACGCGAAATACGCGGTTAGCGCAGGCCAAATTAATAATAATGTGACGAAAAAAGTTTTGCTGTAATTGACAAACTGAACTAAACCGTTCAGTATTGTTTATCGGGAGGACTCACCCGTGATCCCAGTACCCATGATCCAGGTCCGCAACCTCGTCAAAACCTTCGGCGCCTTCACCGCCGTCAACGACGTCTCCTTTGACGTCGCCGAAGGAGAGATCTTCGCCTTCCTCGGCCCCAACGGAGCAGGGAAGACGACCACCATCAAAATGCTCACCACGCTGCTCAAGCCATCGAGCGGGCAGATTCAGCTCGACGGGCTCAACCCGCAGACACACCAGAACCAGGCGCGCCAAAGCTTCGGCATCGTCTTTCAGGACCCGAGCCTCGACGGCGATCTCACGGCGTGGGAGAACATGGAGATTCACGGCGTGCTCTACCATGTGCCGAACAAGGTGCGCCGCCAACGCTCCGAAGAACTGCTCAAGCTCTTCGAGCTCTGGGATCGCCGCGACGATCAGGTCAAGAAATTCTCCGGCGGCATGAAGCGGCGCCTCGAGATCGCGCGCGGCTTTCTGCACACGCCCAAAATCCTGTTCCTCGACGAGCCCACGCTCGGCCTCGATCCCCAGAGCCGCAACCAGCTCTGGACACACGTCAAGCGCGTCAATGAATCCGAGCGCGTCACCGTCTTCCTCACCACGCATTACATGGACGAGGCCGATCGCGTCGCGCATCGCATCGGCGTCATCGATCACGGCAAGCTTGTCACGCAGGGCACGCCGAAAGAGATCAAGGAACAAACCGGATCGGAAAGCCTGGAAGACGCCTTCCTCAAGCTGACCGGCTCAAATATTCGCGACGAAAGCGCAAACTCCGCCGATCAGATGCGGCAGTTCGCCAAGATGTGGAGTAAACGATGAATGCGATCTACATTCTCTGGCTGCGCGAGCTGAAGCGCTACACGCGTTCGCGCGCGCAGATCATTGCATCCCTGGGCCAGCCCATGCTGTATCTGCTGGTGCTCGGCTTCGGCCTCAACCCTGTCTTTCAACGCGCCGGCTACGGCAGCTACTTCCAGTTCATCGCGCCCGGCGTCATCGGCATGTCGGTGTTGTTCTCGTCGATCTTCTCCGGCCTCGGCCTCTTGTGGGATCGCCAGTTTGGCTTCCTGAAGGAGACGCTCGTCGCGCCGGTGCCGCGCATTCAAATCATGATCGGCCGCACTCTGGGCGGCTCAACAGTGGCTGTCATTCAAGGTCTGCTGGTCCTGACCATCTGCCTCGTCTCCGGCTTCCGTCCGGCCAGCCTGATCGCCATTCCCATCGCAGTGGGTTTCATGGTGCTCATCGCGCTCTTGTTCGCTTCTTTGGGCGTCATCTTTGGATCAAGCCTGCAGGACATGCAGGGATTCCAGCTCATCATGAACTTCCTTGTTTTGCCTATCTACTTTTTGTCCGGCGCAATGTTTCCGTTAACCAGCCAGGGCCATGTTCTCAGAATCATCACCGCCCTCGACCCGCTGTCGTACGGCATCGACGGCATGCGCTCAGTACTCTTGAGCGCGTCGTTCTTTAAGCCGGCATTCGGCCCTACGATCGACCTTACCGTCCTCGTCGTCGTTGGCGTGATTCTGCTGATCATCGGAGCGCACCGCTTCTCGAAGATCGAGATTTGAAGAACTGTTCCGATGCCGTGAGGAGTGCTATGCATAATGATCGCAGTGCGATTTTGTCGATGGTCGCAACAGGACAAATTACGCCGCGCGAGGCAGAGCGCCTGCTCGACGCGTGGCGTGACGGAGATGAGGGAATTCTGCGGCTGGCCCTGTGCCTGGCGTTTGTGGGCTTGGTCCTGCCATCGATTGCAAACACGATGATCGCTGTCGAACACGCTATGGCCTTGCTGTTGCCGGCGATCGAACGAGCGCTATGCTTGATTAGCGGATTCGCCCAATAACGCAGAGGCGAAGAGCCAGCCCTTACACTGAACGTAACCTTTGAAGGAGAAGAAGAATGAGTAGCGTCGAGGTGTTCTTCTAAAAATCGATGGCCCGACCCCGCAGTTCTGAAGCCCACGATAAAGTGCTTCGAGCCGCGCTCGACCTCTTCGCCGAGCGCGGCATCGACGCCACCAGTATGGACGCCATTACGCAAGCCTCCGGCGTCAGCAAAGCCACCATCTACAATCACTGGTCCGATAAAGAAGCGCTGCTCATGGAGGTCATGGAGATGATCCACGGCCTTAACCGTGAACCGGAAGACGTCCAGACCGGCGATATCCTCCGGGATCTGACCTACGTTCTCACGCGCAAGCCGCCTGACGAGTTCGACGAAGTGCGCCGCCGCCTCATGCCGGCGATGATCGCTTATTCCGCGGTGCATCAGGAGTTCGGCATGGCCTGGCGCCGCCGCGTGATGGAACCGGGGCGGCGAGCCATCCAACATGTTTTGCGCAACGGCATCGACCGCGGCCTGCTGCCAAAGGATCTGGACATCGAGGTCGCCATCTCACTGCTGCTCGGCCCCGTCATCTATACACACATTTTCCAGAAAGATCGCGTAGAGAAAACTCCCGACATCGGCCCTAAAGCCGCCGAGAGCTTTTGGCGGGCTTACTCGCAAGCCCGCAAAGACCGCATAGAGCAAATCGGAATCAGAAAATCCAACGGCGCCGCAAAGAAATCAGCCAGCCAAAAGCCAAGCGCTCGGCCTAAGCACTGAGAACTGATCCCTGACAACTGACGCCTGCCTTTCAAAATCCCGGCGGCTGCTCGCCCGCAACGCCAAACGCTTTCTCCAGCGCCAAACCCGCCTGCGCTACCGTGCCTTCGTCGAACAGTCGCCCGATCAGCGTGACGCCATGCGGCACGCGCCGCGGTGGCGAAAACTTCGGCAGCGGATGCTTCGGGTCCGGCGCCCAGTCGCTGCGCGCCTCCGATACATGCACGAATCCTGCCCGCAACGTGAGCGATGGATGTCCGGTGAAGTTCGTGATGGTCAGCATCTCATCGCGGAGCGCTGGAACGAGTAGCAGGTCCACATCGGCAAAGATCCGCGCCATCTCCAGCGCCACCTTGCGCCGGAAACGGTCCGTCTGCACAAAGTCCACCGCCGACAAAAAGCGCGACTGCCGAAACACATTGGGCCACGCATCAGGAACCTGCATCTTGATCTGATCGACTTGATGAGAGAGCGTCAGTTCCTCGAATGCAGCTCCCGCTTCAGCAAACAAAATTAAGTTCAGTGAATCGAAAGGCCAGTTCGGCAGCGAGACTTCCACCGTCTGCATGCCGAGTTTCTTTACCGTCTCTAAAGCCGCGCGATCCACATCGGTCGCCGGGGATTCCTTCATCCATGCGGGAAAATATCCGACGCGCAGACCCGAGACGCTTGTGCTCGCGTCATAGGCAAGACGGCTCGGCACGCTGCCCAGATCGCCCGCATCCTGTCCGGAGATGGCCTGCAGCACCAGCATCGTGTCTTCCACGCTGCGCGCCATCGGCCCCAGCTTGTCGAGTGACCAGCAAAGCGTCATCGCGCCAGTACGCGGCACGCGCCCAAACGTCGGCCGCAGTCCCGTCACGCCGCAGCGCATCGACGGGCTGGTGATGCTGCCTTCGGTCTCGCTGCCGATCGAAAAACCAACCAGCCCCGCTGCCGTCGCCGCGCCCGGTCCGGCGCTCGATCCTGAGGCGCCTTCTTCCGGCAGCCACGGGTTGACGGTTTGCCCGCCGAACCAGATATCGTTCAGCGCCAGCGCGCCGAGGCTCAGCTTCGCGACGAGCACTGCGCCCGCCTGTTCCAGGCGTTCGGCCACCGCGCCGTTTTTCTCCGGCACGCGATTGCGAAACGGCTCGGCGCCGTACGTCGTCGCAATGCCCGCCGTGTCGAGAAGATCCTTCGCGCCCCACGGAATCCCATGCAGCGGCCCACGATAATGTCCCGCCGCAATTTCAGCATCGGCCTTGCGCGCCTGCGCCAGCGCATGTTCGCGCGGCAGCGTGATCACGCACTTCAGCTGCGGATTGAATTTTTCGAGGCGCCGGATGTAAATCTCCGTCAGCCGTTCCGAAGTGATTGCGCGGCTCTCGATCCATCGCGAAAGCTGCGCGACCGGTGCGAAAGCGATCGCCTCTTCATCGCTTGGCAATGGCGCATGCGCATCCGCACTGCGCACGAAGCGATTTTCCGCCGGCATGCCGGAAACGATCCCAGGTAGCGAGGGATTCCACTGCGTCGCCGGCGCCAGCGTGTCTTCGAGCGCCACCTTACGCGGCCCCACCCGTCGCTCGTAGACGGGCGCCATCTGCTCGCGCCAGTTGCCCGCAGCTTCGTCGAGATCCTTCTGCGTCATCTCGACCTGCACCAGCTTCCCGGCTTCCTTGAACGTGGCGGCGGAGACCTCCGGTCCGACCGGCGGGGCCGTTCCAAACGCAGGCGGCGCGCCCGGCGTCTGATTCTGTGTATCCGGCGTCTGCGCGGGCAGAGTGCTCGCGAGCAATCCTCCCGCCAGCATGCTTTTTGTCCCAAGCGCAACAAACTCTCGTCGTGTAGTCATACGTCCTTTCAGCACGGGCCAAACAGTAGGTTGAAGAAATTCAGAAGAGCAATAGAGGAAATATACAGTCCGATGCTCAACCGACCCGCCCTCTGGCTCCGATCACTGACAACTGACGGCTGGCTACTGACCACCGATTCTCGATTTGTCCTCCGCCCCCTCGACCCGTAGAATCGACCTTGTGTGCTTCGCCGGATTGATCGGTTCGAATAGAACCAACTCGGTCGACGCAAGCGCCACAGGCGGCAAATGACCGAACACGTATCCGCAAGTTCCAGGGAAGTGCAGGCGACGTCGCCTGCGTGGAGCAGAATTGAGAAGGCGCGCCATCCCCAGCGGCCGTATCCCATGGACTTCATCGAACGAATCTTCACCGATTTCAGCGAGATTCACGGGGACCGCGCCTATGGCGACGACGAAGCCATCGCTTGCGGCATGGCTCGGCTCGGTTCTGAAGAAGTCCTCGTCATCGGCAACCGCAAGGGCGGCACCACCAAGGAGCGCGTGCGCCGCAACTTCGGCATGCCGCATCCCGAGGGCTACCGGAAGGCTCTGCGCTCGATGAAAATCGCCGAGAAGTTCGGCCGGCCCGTGATTAGTTTGATTGACCTGCCCGGCGCGTATCCAGGACTCGGCGCCGAAGAGCGCGGCCAGGCCGAAGCCATCGCGCGGAACATTCGCGAGATGTCCCGCCTGCGCGTTCCGACCATCTCGGTCATCAGCGGCGAAGGCGGCTCGGGCGGGGCATTGGCGCTGGCTGTCAGCGATCGTGTGCTGATCCTCGAAAACGCGCTCTACTTCGTCATTACGCCGGAGTCCTGCGCGGCCATCATGTGGCGCGACGCCGCCAACAAGCAGCTCGCGGCCGAAGCCATGCGCATCTCCGCGCCTGAGGTTGCCGCGGCAGGTTGCGTTGACGAGATCATCTCCGAACCGCCCGGCGGCGCGCATACCGATCATGAAGCCGGCGCCGGCGTGCTTGGGTCCGTTTTGCAAAAGCATCTGGCCGAGCTCAAAGCGCTTCCGATCGACGACCTGGTCGCAAGGCGGCAAGAAAAGTTCCGCAAGATCGCGCAGTTCTATACGGAAGGTTAGGTTGGCGCCTCTTCTCCCCGGCAACGCGATTGGCCGCTTGTTCTCGACCGCTCGCTCGAATCCGACGCGGCCCAGGCTGGAGACTCGGCCATGACCGCAATCGTCTCGGGCCCCGTCGTTTCACGCCCCATCGTTTCAGGAAAAATGCGCGCCTATCTGGAGTTCGTCGCAGCCGTCCTCTTTTACTTTCTCGCCCGCGTCATGGCGCATCGCAGCGTATCCGGTGTCGCCAGCGATGCGTGGGCCACGCTGGCGGAGCAGGGCTTCCTGCTGCTTCTGGTGGTGGTCGGCTTCGCCGCCTTCGGTCTCATCTTCGACCATCAGAAGCATCCCATCGCCGAGCAAGGTCTTCCCGTCCGGCACGGTTGGCGAAGCGAAGCCGGCCTTGGCGTTGTGGTTGGATGGTCCGCCGCCGTCGTCTGCATCTTGCCGCTGACCCTCTTCGGCGGCATAGCCATCGTTCTCTCCACGCACCGCTCGGCCTGGGGTTGGCTCGTCGTAGATGGCATCTTCTTCGCCCTTGCGGCAATGGTTGAAGAGGTTGCGTTCCGCGGTTACGCGTTTCAACGCTTCATCGGCGCCATCGGTCCCTTTGGCGCCACGCTCGGATTCGCGGCCTTCTACGCGGCTCTGCAGGCGCTGCTGCCCGGCTCGAGCTATCTCAGCATCTTGATCGCGGCCCTGTTCAGCGTTCTGATGTCCACGGCGTATCTGCGCACACGCGCGCTGTGGGTGAGTTGGGGTCTGAACTTCGGCTGGAAGGCCAGCCGCGCCCTTTTCTTTGGCCTTGCCGTGAGCGGAGTCAGCAGCCACTCCTCGGTGATCGAAGGCGATCCCATGGGGCCGTTCTGGCTCACCGGCGGCGGCTTCGGCCTCGACGGTAGTTGGATCGCATTCTTTGTGCTGCTGGCGGCGTTTCCGGTGGTGTACCGAATCACCCGCGATCTGGACTACCGCTACAACGCCCCCCTGATCGTTCCTGCAGGCGTCGCAGTCGATCTGGACGCGTCGGCGCGGCGCCAGCACGAAGCCGCGATGGGCCCGGCTGAACCCTCCGCCCCCCGAGCAGACTCCGGCTTGGTGCAGATTCTTCCTGCCGTTACGGACCCGCTGCCTGCGGCATCCAATGGGGCAGAGAAGCTCCCGGACGACGCTCCTTAATGACCCTCCGCTGATTCCGATTCGGTCGTCGGTTCCATCGCCCGCGAACTTTAGAAATCCTCCGACTCACAACAAAATTTGACCATTGCACTTGAATGGAACTATCTTTTGCGCAATGCTCGAAGCAGAGCCATGGGAGGTTCCCGTGCACGGATCATCCCCCCTCACCGACCGAACAACGCGGCTGCATCAAAACGCCGCCTCTCCGATGCGCGCCCGCCGCGCCCTCTACCCCTGCGCCTTAGGCGCGGCCTTTGGCGTATTGTTTGCGGCGCCAGCGGTTTGCCAGGTAGTCACTGTCGACACAAGCGGGCACATCACCAACAATGGGGCCAGCCATGGCGTAACCGTAGATCGCCGCTACAGCCAGATCACGCCCACGCACATCGACCTGCCCAACAACGAGCTCGACCCCAAGGCGCGCATTGAACTGGAGCGCTTTCTCGAGTCCGACCAGGGCTTTGCGATGCGCCCGTTCCCGCGCGGACACAGGGGGCTGACGCTTGTGGCCAATGGCAAGCTCGAACCTGCCGGCGAGGGCTATCTTGCCATGGTCACCTCCGCGGGCTTGTCGGCCAAGCCGGGCGATCGTCTCGTCCTCACCGACGTCAAGATCGATAAATCGAAGATGGTTTTCGATATCAACGGCGGCCCCGACGCCAAGCACCGGTTTATGCGCCACGTGCAGATCGGCACAGGGCCCGAGATGAGCCCGGTCGTGCAGGACAGCGGTGATGGGGAGCCGATGGGCTCACGCCTTACCCTCACATTCAAAGACCACGTCCCCGAACTGACAGGCAAACAGGTTGAAGCGCTTCTTGCGCCGCTGATTTCCTTTGAAGTCAAGACGCCCATCCAGGCATTTACTGACACGCTGCCGCCCAAGCTGAAAGAGGCCATCCTCGACCACAATGTACTGGTTGGCATGAGCACGGAGATGGTGCTCTTCGCCAAAGGGCAGCCGCAAAGCAAGATTCGCGAGATGGACGGTCAGATGCCGTTCGAAGAGTGGATCTACGGCAAGGCGCCGAGCGACATCGAATTCATCCGCGTGAACGGCAACCGCGTCATCCGCGTTGAGATCGCCAAGGTGGGCAAGACGCCGGAGATCTTCACCAAGGATGAAGTCGAAGGCATGATGCGTACCGACGGCACGCCGCTCGATCCGGAGGTCGCGGCCCGCACTGTCCAGGTCGGCGATGTTGACCGCGACCCGGATAAGCAGGCTGCCGCGCCGCCGCCCAGTCTGCGCAAAGATGGCGAATCTCTGCCAACCGACAACAGCAAAGACGCGCGCGTTGGCGTGATGAGGCCGGTTCAGTTCCCGAAGCAGGCGCCAGACGACGAACCGAACGCGCATCCCAACGATACGACCGTCACGTCGCCGACGGCCGCTCCACCACAGGCGCCTGCTGCGTCTACGACGAACTCTTCGCCCTCAGGCACAGGCGGCGCGCAGAATCCAACCAGCGTGTCGCCGCCGGCGGATACGTCAAAGCCGCAACCAGCTTCGCAGCCGGCTACGGGGAGCAGCCCGCCGCAATAAAGAGAAACTTCGGGTAAACTGGAACCAGCGAGTCTCGCGTCCTCCTGACATCCAAAGGAGTTCCTGACCGCGCCGTCGAAGCCGCGCGCAGATTCACCTTGCGCGTGCGAGCAGAGACACTTCACGAAGGAGAAACACCTCACCCATGGCGAAGATTGCGAAGACAGGTGATCGCAAGAAGGTAATGGACACGACGAAGTCGACCGACTGTCCCAAGTGCAATAAACCCACGCGCATCGTCAAGCGTGTCAAAGACCGCGAGCGCGGCGTGCCTGGCGGAGTCTATATCTCCTGCTCAGCGTGCGACTTCTACGAAAAACTTTAAGCTGTAGTTAAAGTTTGCGATCCCGAGGCCTGGCGCGCAGCCGGGCCTCTTTGCTTTAGAGCGCTTCAGCGATCTCGTCCAGTATCCGCTCCGCCGCCTCGGCTGGGTTCTCCGCCTGTGTGATCGGCCGCCCCACCACCAGATAGCTGGCGCCTTGCCTTAGCGCTTCCGCCGGCGTCGCGATCCGCTTCTGATCGCCGACCGCCGCTCCCGCTGGACGAATTCCAGGGATCACCAGCGTCGTTTCGGGGCCAGCTAGAGCTCGCAGAGCGCCGACCTCCTGCGGCGAGCAGACAAATCCCCGCATTCCGGCTGCCAGCCCCATGCGCGCTAACCGCTCCACGTGGGCCGCCGGCGCAAGCTCCAGACCAATCGCGCTCAACTGGGCAGCATCCATGCTCGTCAGAACCGTCACCGCCAGCAGCGTTGGCGGGTCAACCGTCCCGGCCAGCGCTGCACCAGCAGCTTCCAGCATCGCCGGGCCGCCCAGGGCGTGCACCGTCATCATCCGCGCGCCCAACCCTGCGGCCGAACGCACCGCGCCCGCCACCGTATTGGGAATGTCGTGAAACTTCAGATCGAGAAAGATCGAGTGCCCGCGCCGTGTCAGCTCTTCGACGATCGACGGACCGGCAGCGGAAAACAGCTCCAGCCCGACTTTGAACCACTGGCAGAGGTTCTCCAAGCGGTTGACGAGTTCAAGGGCCGCAGCGGCGGACGGCGCATCGAGAGCGACAATGAGCCGTTCGCGAGCGTGAACTCGCCGACCGGAAACAGAGAGGTTCTGTTGAGCAATTGAGACGCTGGGTTGCGCTGGCGTGGCCATGCTCTGATGCTAGCCGAACGCCAGCCTGCGTGCTATGAATTCACTAGTTCGCTGCCTGCTCGACAACGACCGTTGCGCTCAGTTGATCCTGCTGCGATGGAAGAAACCGCCGCAGGTACGTCATGGGATCTTCTGCTGCCGCCATCTGTCGCAAGTGATACTTCCACACGTCTGGCTTGATCGTGCGCCGTGTGAAGGGTTTTCTGGTGACTTGCACTACCTCTCCGCGCCGGTTGACCCGCGGATAGGTAATCGAGGGCACAACGAAGCTGATCCGCGCGCCGGTCCGCCAGTACGACCGAGCAAAGTCGTGAGAGAAGAGCAGCGCATAATAACGGCTTTCTGATGCCAATAGGTTAAGGGCCTGTTCCGTACCCGGCCAGCTGACCTGCATGTTGGCCTGGAACCAGTTGCGGAACTCAAATCCATTAAACTGAGCTTGGTTGAGCAAGAGCCGCAGCAACTCTTTGCGATTCATGTTTTGGTCCTTTTGTTGGGCCGGGTTATGGTCGTGCGCGGCCGGCGTTGCCACCGTGTCAGGGGGAACAGCCCATCGATGTGAGGGGCTTTAATCCTTCAAACGTCAAAAATAGCGC
>DATHNJ010000043.1:0-2403 GCA_035486155.1 Occallatibacter sp.
CACCGCGATCCAGGAAACCGCCTTCAAACTGCTCGAGATCGACCCCGCGCGTGTCCAGTAATCGAAATCGACCAGGCCGGAGAATGCATCCGGATCAATGGGTTATGTGATCAAAAAATGAAAACTTCGGGCTAGAGAGTCTATCCACCGAAACGTAACGAATGTAGCTCGTTCGCGCTCGCGTCAGGCAATTGCGTTGCAGTCGGCGCGACTACATGGGGGAGCGCAAGGCCAGCTGTGTGTCAAAAAGGAAGGATTTTGAGAGACTGGCGGCGTGGGGGGCGGATCGGCGTCAAGTCACATGAAATCGCCTCTCAAAACTTCGCCTACACGCGAGTTTTGAGCGGCCTGTAAAGTCGTGATTTCGCAAGCAAATTTGGACGGCGCAATTCAAACGGGCGTGCAGATCGGAGCCTGGGAATCGCCGCCCCTATTTATTAGCGAGCGACAGCTCACCACCTTTGAAGCCGTTCGATAACGCATGATCTGGACGACCTCGCAAAGTGTTTCGGAACCCATTCGGGCGCTGATTTGCGATTGCGTCGGCGCTGATGCAGGCTATCTGCTCTTCAGGTTCAAAGTCGGAGGCAGCGCGTCGAAGCGGAACGACGACAGGTCACCGTGCTCTTCACGGACATGGTCGGCTTTAAGACTTTCTCGGAATGGTCGGGGGGCCGGCACAACCACCTATAAAACTTTCCAGAACAGCAAGATCATGATCGCATAGGCTGCGATCAACAAACCGGCGCCCTTCAGGTCCATAAGGTCTCGCCCATCCTTCGCTGGCGTCAGCCACCAGCTGAGCCGGTTGGCGGTCCACGGCACCAGATACGAAGTGAGGATGACGCTGAACGCGTTACCGATAAAGAGCGCGAGCGGGAAATCCAGGTTCAGCGCTTTTGTCAGAATGGGCGTGCCCACGAACAGACCCCACAGGAACACGACCGGATAGAGCGTCAGAAGGACGATCATGTTCATCTTCCACGCTGCCGGCGGCGGGGCGCCCTTCGGCGTGACGTCGCGAAACCATTGCTCGAAGCCGCTTTGCGCCGTGCGCGCGTGGAACTCGGCCGTCAGCGGCGCGGCTTCGTCGAGCAACTGCCGCCGCTCAGGCGACTCGAGCCAGGCCCGCAGATTGGCCTCACTGTCGAAACGCAGAATCGCGACAAAGTCCTCCTGCACGCCCGGCACGGACGGTTCGAAGCGATAGCCCTGCAACCCCGGCGCCTTCGACTGCGCCGCGGCGACCTTCTGCTCCCATTTCCGGTATTCAGCCTCCATCCCGGGCTTCACCCGCGTGCTCATCACCACGGAGACCGGCGCTGTGCGCGCGGCGCTGGAATCGTCGTGGACTATGTGAACGTCGTCGCGCCCCACCAGCATCGGAGTCGCCCCTTCGATGCGGGACTGCCGTTCGGACGAGCCCAGCCATCGCTTGGCGTCTCCCAGGCAGAGGAAACGCTGCAGGATCACCCAATCGACCTGCAGCGGCGGGTTCGGCGGCATCAGTCGCTGCTCGATGAACCCAGGGAAGCTGGAGATCACAGCGCTGGTTTCGCCCTGCCATCGTGCGAACGCGTCGGCGCACTCCGGCCGAACGCAGGTTTGCGTGACGATGCTGACGCTGGCGGCAGCATCGCTCATTTAGCGGCGGCGAGTTTCGCGAAAAGACGATCGGGCGTAAACGGCAGGTGGGCGAATCGCACGCCAGTGGCATTGGCCAACGCATTCGAGACAGCGGGCGCCACCGGATTTATGCCGCATTCGCCCTGGGACTTCGCGCCGAGCGGCCCAATCAGGTCGGTCGTGTCCGCAAAGAAGATGTCGGTATGCGGCGTGTCGGCAAAGGTGGGGATGCGGCAGTTGCGCAGCTGCGGATTGACCATGTGCCCTTCGTCGTCGTGCACCATGTTCTCGACCAGAGCCCAGCCGTAGCCCATCGCCACGGCGCCATCGAGCTGGCCGCGGCACTGCATCGGGTTGATCGGCCGGCCGATATCGGCCGCATGCACGCTGTGCAGCACACGGATTTCGCCCGTCACGCGGTGCACCGCGAGCCGCACCCCCTGCACGTTGAAGGCGATCGTGCGCGGCGAGAGATAGGCCCGACGGCTGACCGAGAAGCGATGGTCGATCTTGGCGCCTTCGGCATGGAGATCCCGCAGCGAAATCCGCTGATTGCCGCAGATCACGCCGTCATTGTCGAGGCGACACTGGTCGACGGGCACGCCGGAGTGGCGACTGGCGAAGCCGATGATGTCGACCGCCATGGCTTCGGCAGCCAAGTGAACCGCCTTGCCTCCGACCACAGTCCCCGTGCTCGCGAAGGTGCCGGTATCGTAGGGCGTGCGATCGGTGTCGGCGTTGATGATGTCGATGTCCTCGGCGCGCGTGCCCAGCATC
>DATHNJ010000044.1:0-5220 GCA_035486155.1 Occallatibacter sp.
GGCTTGAATCCCGACTACATTCCGCGACTGGTGCAGGGCGGTCTGTGCGTCGGAGTTCTGGGGCCGAACGGCGAAGCTCGCGCCGTGGACTTGCCCACGCGTCGCTTCTTCCTCGCGACTCTGTTCCAGCCGGAACGTTCATCGCTGAGTGGCAAGCGGCATCCTTTGATTACGGCTTTCGTCGCCGCCGCTTCGTGATAGTTTTCCCGAGCGCAGCCACCAGCTTTTTGGATGTACAACTCCATAGCATCATGGCGTAAAAAGCGCTACGATTCCGGGCGAATGCTGACTGGCGCTTCCGGAGACTCTTTGCGGGTTCGCCACTGCAGTTTGCTGGAGGTATTATGCGACTCGCCCGTTGCGTGATTCAGTTCGCTCTCATTCTCTCTTCCCTCGCTGTGTGGTCGCAGAATGTGAAGATCGTCATTCCCGCCGGAACGCCCGAGGACAAGGAACTCACGGCCATCGCGGCCGAGCCCGATGCGCAGAAGCGCATCGCGATGTATGAGGACTTCGCCAAGAAGTACGACAGCAACAAGGCGGCGGCCGGATACGCGGACTGGCAACTGTCGCAGCAGTACGTGGCGAGCGATACGGCCAAGGCACTCGAGTATGGCGACAAGGCGCTCGAGTTGTACCCCAACGATCTGGACATCATCGTCTCGCAAATCAACATAGCGCAGGCCATGAAAGACGGCGGCAAAGTCGTGGACTATGCAGTACGAGGGGCGGCGATCTTCGACTCTATTGCAACGCAGCCGAAGCCGGCAGATGTTTCCGGCGCAGACTGGAAGACACAAGTGGCCGACGAGCAGGAGTCGGCGCGCCCCGGCTACGACTACGCCCAGACGGCGGCGTACAACGCCATCGCGAGCGAACAGGATCCGGCGAAGCGCATGAGCGAGATCGAGAAATTCACTCCCGCATTTCCTAAGTCGATCTTCGATGATCAGATCTCGCAGATGGCGCTGTACAGTCTGCAGCAGTTGAACCAGCCGCAACGTTTGGAGGCGTATGGTGAGAAGGCCCTGGCAGCGAATCCGGAAAGCGTTCCTACGCTGCTGATGCTGGCGAACGCTTACTCCGAGGATCCGAAGCAGGCTGGCAAAGCCGTCGCTTATGCCAATAAGGTGATCGCGTTGACGGAGAGCAGCACCGATCCGAAGAAGAAGCTAGCGGCCGGCGTGGCGCACTCCACACTTGGCTATGCCTATTTGAAGCAGGACAAGCTTCCGTCCGCCGTCGCCGAATTGAAGACCGCCGCGAGCATACTGCAAAGCGATCCGCAGGCAGAGCAGGCTGCGCTCTTCCGCCTGGGGTACGCGTATGCGAAGCAGAATCGCAGGGCTGACTCGATGGCGGCATTGCAGAAGGCAGCGGCGATCGACGGTCCGTATCAGACGCCGGCGAAAGAGATGCTGGCGAAGGTGAGCAAAGCGGGGAAGTAGAGTCGGCAAGCTACGAATGACCGCCGAAGTTGCAGCTGGGTGCCGTCGGCTGAAGCCGACTCCGAGGATGAAATAAAGAGCTTAGACGCTGGCCTGAAGGCCAGCTCTACCCGAAACCTCCTGCACGCAAGTCGTTCAGCAGCCTGTCGAGGCGTGCCTCACAATCTGAGCTTAAGCAGTTAGTGTCCCGGGTTATTTCTTGACCAGGGCGTCTGACAGGAGGTGGGCCTTGGTGGCGAGATTGTAAGCGCGTTCGAAGTCGCCGTCGGAGGTCGCCTTGCGCGATTGATTCACGATAGACCGGATCTGCGTGACCATCTCTTCCTGGTCGTGGGAAAGGCCTTTCAATCCGCTGATGGTCTTTTCCGTCTCATCGAGTAACTGCGCGGTCGACTGCTTCTGGTGCGCCAATTGAGCGTTGCTGACGTCGGCGGCAATTGCCGGATCGGAAGTGATTTCCGGCGGATGAGCCATTGCAACCGTGTTGTTGTTCGAGGCGTCAGCAGCAGGAGGATTGGCTGCCTGCAGGCTCGCCGGGGGAGCAGTAGTAGTGATCTTTTTCTTGCCGCCGTGCCGCTTTGGCGGCTTCGCCACAGTTTCTTCCGGAGCGGGGGGTTGTGGCTGCGGTTGTGGAGGCGGAGGGGGAGGCGTCGTCTCCGAGATCTCGTCGGGCAGGGGCATCGCAATCGGCTCGGCGGGCGCTTTGGCCTGCGCAGGCAGCTGCGACTTCTTCTTCGCGCAACCGGTGCTGACGAGGAGAACGGACGCAAGCCCGAAGACAACGAGTTGGCGGCCATGATTCATTTGCAGGTTTGCCACCCTGCCATGTGCTTACTGTTTTCGCAACTCAAGTGGCGGAGCAAGCGACGGCAATAGTTAGCAATTATCATAAACACTTGTCCTGAAAAAATCAGGGTGAGCAACTCATTCTTACCGCATTGTCATTTCGTCT
This sequence comes from Occallatibacter sp., assembly GCA_035486155.1. GTDB lineage: Bacteria > Acidobacteriota > Terriglobia > Terriglobales > Acidobacteriaceae > Telmatobacter. The sequence continues at coordinate 2,401 of DATHNJ010000044.1, forward strand.
CATCACATTCGTGTGCTAACCGCGGCGGGTTCCCGCTCGTTGGTGCCAGCCAGCGGCAAGATTAGCCGGAAGGTCGTGCCTCGGCCAATCTCCGTCACGAAATCGATAGCTCCGTTGTGTAATTGGAGAACGCGATAGCTCATGGCCAGGCCGATGCCGCTGCCACTTCGCTTGGTGGTGAAATACAAGTTGAACACCTTGTCACGCACTTCCGGCGGGATACCTTCGCCCTCATCGCGGACCTCGATGCTGGCAGCCGCGTCCTGCTGCCGCGCCGCAATGTCGAGCACGCCCCCATTGGCCATCGCTTGAACGCCGTTCAGAACCACATTGAGCAGCGCCTGCTTGATCAGGTCGGCATCAGCGCGCACCGGCAGCGGAGTCGCCGACAGCTTTGTTTCGAGCTTCACTCCCAGGCGGGCAGCCTCCGGCGATGCCAGCAAGGCGACGTCTTCCACCACTTTGCGCAAATCGAAATCGCTGAGCCGCAGCTCCAGCGGGCGGTTGAAGTCGACCAGCATCTGCACCACGCGGTCGAGGCGATGAATCTCGCGCCCGATGATGTCGAGGTGACGCTCGGTGTCAGGATCGACCTCGCGCATCTTTTCGCGCAGAAGCTCCAGGTGCACCACGATGGCGTTGATTGGATTCTTTACCTCATGCGCCACGCCTGAAGTGAGCCGTCCGATGGCCGCCAGGCGGCGGGAGAGTTCGATCTCGTTTTCGATTCGCCGGACCGACTCCGCGTCCCTCATGCTGAGCAGCGCGCCGATACGTTCACCGCGCTCGGCGATGAAATCGAGCGCAATCTGAATGCGGCGTCCGTTCTCCAACTCGATTTCGCGTTGCGGAATCCCCTGATGAAGCGCGAAGGCATCGAGCACGATGCGGCCGAGTTTGGTGGCGTCGGTGAATACGGCTTCCACGACGCTGCCGAGGATCTCGCCACGTGGGCGGCCGATGAAGCGCTCAGCCGAGGCGCTGACCAGCACGATGCGAGTGTCGCGCGTGAACAGCACCAGGCCGTCCTGCAACGTGCCCATGATCTGGTCGAGGTTTTCCTTCAGGGCGCTGAAGACTTCCTTGACGTCGCGAATCTGCCGGCCCAGGCGATCGATCTTGGTGTTGACCATCCCATATTCGTCGGTACGACGGGGATCGGGATCGGGGGTAGGATCGGGCACGCCGGCGGTCATCTGGTCGAGACGCCGGCCAATCGCTTCAAGCGGCCGGAGAGCGATGTTCGACACTACGGCGGCCAATGCCAGCGAAACCAGGATTGCGATGACCGAGAAGATCAGCGCGTGCCGCAGTTGCGGCTCCACTTCACTCTTCAGCAGAACAGTGGAGATGCCGACGCGGATGTCACCGAAGGGCTGGCCTTCGCGCTGGATCGGGAGATAGACGTCATATACGCGCGGCTCGCCGAATACCGCTTTGAGCTGTTCCAGGAACGACCCATTGCGCAGCTTCTGGAAATCCTCGCGCCCCGGCAGTACGGTGCCGATCGCACTGGTATCGGTATGCACGATGGCACGGCCATTCACGTTGGTGATGGCAGCGTCGAAGATGGTGGGCGAATAGCCGACCACCGATTGCAGCAGGGTATTCAGCCCGGCGTCCGTCTTGAGCACCTGGTCGAGCAGGTCCTCAACCTGCTTGGGGTCGTTCTGGTTGACGAAGGCGGTGCTCAGGTCGATCTGCGAGGCTTCGCGCGCGCTTTCGCGGATCTCTTTGGCGACGAAATCGGCGCTATCGTAGGCCTCCGCCGTGCGTTGCCGAACGAGGTGCGAGACGTACAGGTAGCAGAAGATCGCAACCAGGGCGAAGACCATGCTACTGATCGCGAGTACCAGCTTGGTTTTGAGGCGCATTCGACTCATGAGGGTCAACTCGGCTGCGCGGGCTGTTGGCGGCATCATAACAGCCTTCGACTCATAGCGGAAACCGCAACCCCAGGGCCGACACGCCGCAGTTTTGCCTGAGAACGCCGGCATGATGCGGGATGGCCAAGTGTGGTAAGGTGTTCGACGGCATCTGCGATCAGGCCGATTTCCGGAGCTGCAGCCAACGTGAACTCCGGAATTTGCGTCTAACCTCCAAGGCTACCGCAAGCCATTGACAATAAATGGCCTGATGCCAGGAGAGAAAAACGTGGTTCAACCCGCGACGGACGAGAAGAAAGTACCACCCGAGACGGTCGCCAAGCTCCGCACTTTGTCGCACGATCTGAGCAACTACATTGAAACCATCATGCAGGCTTCTTATCTTCTTGCCCAGGCGAAGCTCGACGACAACAACAAGAAGTGGCTGGAACTGATCGACAAGGCATCACAGGATGCAGCCCGCGTCAATCGCGAGATTCGCGAGATCCTGCGAGCCCAAAGCTAAATAAGAAGTTCCGATCAGGTTCGGATCTTGAAGCAGCGCGGCGCCCACACGCTGCCGCAACAATCGTAATGCGATTGCTGCGTCGTCGATGCGATTGCTGCGTCGTCGGCTGAAGCCCAGCTCTACCCGCAAACTCAGATAAGTCTTATCCCGAGATCTCAGGCCGCCGGGATTCGTCTCATCTGCGGACGCACTTGCCCGCGCAGGAAGTCCTGGGCGCGGTGAAATCCTTCCATCGTGCCGACGTCAATGTAAGTCTCGCCCACATGATGACCGCGCACTGTGTTGCCGGCGTCGATGTAGGCATTGAGCAGCATCCCGAGAAATTCGTCTTCCCGATGCCGGGCTTCCCACAGCAGCTTCAAGTTGCGGAAACTCTCGCCCGTGGCTGTGATCGCTCCCCAAATCCAGTTCGATTGCGGCGCAGGT
>DATHNJ010000045.1:0-5609 GCA_035486155.1 Occallatibacter sp.
TCTCGAGCTCATCCATTAATCCCGACTTTGTATGCAGCCGTCCCGCCGTATCCACAATCAGCTCGTCGATGTTGCGCGCCTTGGCCGCGCTTGCCGCGTCATATAACACCGCCGCCGGATCGCCGCCTTGCCGCGTCTTGATCATCTCTACGCCGCTTCGCTTGGCCCACACTTCTAACTGTTCAATTGCTGCTGCGCGAAACGTGTCTGCCGCGCAGAGCAGGGAAGTGAGCCCCTGACTTTTATGCCATGCTGCCAGCTTGCCGCTTGTGGTCGTCTTGCCCGTTCCGTTGACGCCGACGAGGAACGTCACCTTCGGAGGCGTCTTCGGCGCGGCGACCGGGCGCGCCGAGCTGTCCAGAATTCCGCGAATCTGTTCCTTTAATAAGTCTTTCAGTTCGGCGCCGCCTGCGATCGCCTGCTTCTTCGCCCGTTCGCGCAGCGCATCCAGAATCTCCGTCGTCGTCTGCACGCCTAGATCGCTTGTGAGCAGCGCCGTCTCCAGGTCCTCGAGGGCCGACTCGTCGACCTCGCGCGTCATGGCAATGATGTCGTTGACGCGCGACGAGAAGCTCTCGCGCGTCTTCGTTACCGCATCGCGCATGCGGCCAAAAAATCCGCGCTTCTCCTCCGGCTCCTGAGGCTTCTCCGGCTCGGCGTTCTGGTTCCCAAACAGGCTGATAAATTCCGGCATAATCCCGCATTCAGTCTAAATGGCGGCGTCATCGCTCTGTGCTGGGCCACGCGTGGGCGCATTTCGCCTCTTTCCGCTGCAGACCCTCGCTCTCCTCACTCACCATGCCTCATGCGGGTTTCTGGCGCCGCGCACATCGGAACTCGCCGGCTGGCTTCGATTCAATGCGGCTCATTTTGGTTTCCAGACGCCAAATCGAACCGCTCTCCAGTTCGTGACAATTTACTTGCAAAGCACAAACGAATTCGGAAGAATCGCTCCGCAGCATAAGGAGCTTTTTTCCGCATGAGCAGCGTGCGTGTTTTGGTGGGCACCCGCAAAGGAGCATTCATCCTCGCCTCCGACGGCAAACGCAAAGACTGGCAGGTTTCGGGCCCGCATTTCGCCGGTTGGGAGATTTACCACATGAAGGGCTCGCCCGTAGACCCCAACCGCATCTATGTCTCACAAACCAGCGGATGGTTCGGTCAGATCTTGCAGGCTTCCAATGACGGCGGCCAAACCTGGCATCAACCCGGCGCCAAGCCCGACGACGCGACGCCTCAGTGGCCTCCGGTCAAGAGCAATCGCTTCTCGTACGACACATCAGACAAAACCGGCAAGCCTCTCACCACGCATCAGTGGTATGACGGCACGCAGCACCCGTGGGAGTTCAAGCGTGTCTGGCATCTGGAGCCCTCGCTCACCGATCCTGACACGGTCTACGCAGGGGTCGAAGACGCAGCGCTCTTCCGCTCCACGGATGCAGGCGTTAGCTGGCACGAATTGCCGGGCCTTCGCGGCCACGGCTCCGGTCCTCAATGGCAGCCCGGCGCGGGAGGCATGTGCCTGCACTCCGTCATCCTGGACCCTAGCAATCCTGATCGCATCTACATAGCCATCTCCGCGGCGGGCGCCTTTCGCACTGACGACGGCGGCGCAACCTGGAAGCCCATCAACAAAGGCCTGTACTCGAAGTACATTCCCAACCCCGCCGCTGAAACCGGCCACTGCGTGCACCACATCGCCATGAACCCTAAGCGCCCCGGCGTCCTTTTTATGCAGAAGCATTGGGACGTCATGCGCTCCGACGACGCCGGCGACAACTGGATCAAGATCAGCGGCAATCTTCCCACCGACTTTGGCTTCGTTATCGATGTCCACTCTCACCAGCCTGACACCATTTATGTCGTTCCCATCAAGAGCGACTCCGAGCACTTTCCCATCAACGGCAAGCTGCAGGTCTTCCGTTCGCGTACCGGCGGCAATGAGTGGGAGCCGCTCACCAAAGGCCTGCCCCAGGAGAATTGTTATGTAAATGTGCTGCGCGACGCGATGGCGGTCGACACCCTCGACGACTGTGGCGTCTACTTCGGAACCACGGGCGGCCAGGTCTACTGCTCTGCGGATGCCGGAGACTCCTGGTCCGCTATCGTCCACGACCTCCCCGCGGTCCTCAGCGTCGAAGTCCAGACCCTCGAGTAACGGTCGCTTTGACGCGAAGAAGCCAGATGGACTCCACTCAACCAAAAATCCGCGTTCAGCTCCCCTATCATCTGCGCACCCTGGCCCGGATAGATGGCGACGTCTGGCTTGCCGTCGCGTCCCCCCTCACAATCGCCTCGGTTCTCGACGCCCTCGAAGCTCGCTATCCCATGCTTGCCGGAACCATCCGCGACCATGACACCCGCCAGCGCCGACCCTTCCTGCGCTTCTTCGCTTGCGAAGAAGACCTCTCGCTTCAATCGCCGGACATGCCGCTTCCGACTGCTGTTGCGGAAGGCCGCGAGCCCCTCCTGATCCTCGGCGCCATTGCCGGCGGTTGAAGCGAGCCTAGCGATCCCCTCAGTCGACGAAGCGCAACTCATCGAGTGGAACGCCCTGAATATTCGTGAGCTCCATTGCGATCTCCTTGCGGATTGGAAATCGATTCCCAGGACAGCGCACTAGCCGAAGCCGGTCCAGTCATTTCGGCCGCCTCTCCGGCGCCGCCACAGCCTCATGGTCCGCGCGCGTCCCACATTTCCGCTGCCGATCGCATTGAGTGAGCGTTACCATCCCTTCATGCGCATTCAATCCACTCACGCGCCTATCCTGAGTTTCCTCGCGTTCGTCATGGCTCTCAACGCAGCCTGTGCATCCGCGCAATCGATGGCCGGCATGAACATGGCCGACATGCAGCCCGTTCCGCCGCCCGAGCAGCTTCCGGCGCCCATCAAGATGACGGGAATCGGCAACAGCCATATCGCCATCAAGGCCACGCCCGAAGCGCAGGCCTGGTTCGATCAGGGCCTCAGCCTGCTTCACGATTTCTGGGATTACGAGTCGGCCAAAGCCTTCGAGCAATCCATACGCGTCGATGCGAACTGCGCCATGTGCTGGTGGGGACTGGCGCAGGCCCTGAACATGCGCGGGGACGAAGCCGTCAAGCCCTACGCCGAGCGTGCTCTCAACGAAGCCGAGCGGCTCAAGTCTCACGCCAGCGGGACCGACAAACTCTACATCGAAGCCGCAAACGCCGACCAGGCGCACAGCGTGCGTGGAAAATCCCCCGCCATTCCCATTTTTCGCAAGCTCGTCAAAAAATCGCCGCACGACATCGAAGCCCGCATCTTTCTCGCCGAAGCTGTCGGCGACGGGTATGACGAAAACGGCGAGCCCAAGTCGGGTCAGAAGGAGCGCATCTCCATCCTCGAGGGCGTGCTGCGCGAATCGCCCAACGACTCCGCCGCCAATCACTACTGGATTCACGCCATGGAGCCGAGCAATCATCCCGAACGCGCCATCCCCAGCTCTGCGCTGCTCGCCAGCCTCGCGCCCGCATCGGGCCACATGGTTCACATGCCCGGCCACATCTACTACCGCGTCGGCGACTACGCCCAAGCCGAGCACTGGTTCGCCGCTTCAACCACCGCCGACGAAACCTACCTTCGTGAGCAGCACGTCTCCGTGGACGATGATTGGAATTACGTGCACAACATGATGTACGCCATCGCCGACCTCATGGAGCAGGGCAAGCTTGCCGAGGCCAACGCGCTCTCCGACCATCTCGCTGCCGCGCGCGGACAGCTTTCGGCCACTCTCTACATCTGGTCGGCTCGCGATCAGATGGCGCGCATCAGCCGCCGTCTGCCCGTGGCTCTGCGCACTGCCGACTGGGACTCGGTTCTCACACTTGTTTCCCAGGCGAATCTCGCCGAAACCGACAAGACCGCCCATCTGCGCTTTCTCGCCGAGGCGCTGACCGACTACGCTACAGGCATGAAAGCCCTCGACAACAACGATGCCGTCGCTGCGCAAGCCGCCTCTGACCGCCTGGATGCAGGCCTGTGGCGCGCCAAGCGCGTAGCGGAGGACAACATCGATCCGGCGAAGCTAGCGAATGACATGGCGAAGAAAGCGGCCGCCGCAAAATCCACGCAGCCCGCGCTGCCCATTTCGCCCGATGCCATGAGCGGCCCGCTGCTCGAGGCGCTCAACGTCGCTTCCCTCGAACTGCACGCCGGCGTACTCATCGCCCAAGGCAAGCTCGATCGCGGCAAGAAGGAGTTCGCCGGCGCCATCGACGCGGAGAAGAAGCTCGGCTATCACGAGCCGCCGTTTTATATCCGTCCCGTAGGTGAAAACGAGGCCCTCGCCCTGATCCGCATCAGAGACTACGCCGGCGCCAAGGCTGCCTACGAAGACGCACTCAAAGAGCGCCCTAACTCCGGCTTCCCGCTTTATGGTCTTGCCCTTGTCCGCGAGATCTCAGGTGATGCAGCCGGCGCCCGCGAAGGCTACGCTGCGTTCCTTAAAGCATGGCCCTCGGCCGACTCCTCTCTGCCCGAGATCGAGCACGCCCACAAATTCGTCGCCGGCGCCAACCTCGCTGCCCGCTGAGGCGGCCGTCTGACAATTCGCCTTCGCAGGGTTACCGGAAAGTACCTGTGTGTATGTGTTCGTTATTACTATGTATTTCCGCGGTGAGACCCAGGTCCATGGGGCTGTTTGCATATACTGGGTTTTCTTCCAACGGACACTTATCGGAATGGGATTCAGCACGTTTGACGATGCCCATGCTTTTTTAATGGAGGCGAAAGGTCTGCCTTCCATTCCCAGCGCATCGACGCGCCTGCGTCTGTGCGTCCGCACCTGCATTCTGTTGAGCTGGGTCGCGCTTGAAGACGGATTGGATTGCCAGATCGACGCCTGGGGGGCGCGCGGTCGCACCATCAAAGGTTTGCCCATCAAGTTGAAGCTGAGGATGCTTGCGTTTCTTCTGCCGCTCTCCGAGCCGGCCCTCTTAAACGCCGAGTTCGATCGCCTGCACAAGATTCGCGGTCAACTGGTCCATCCCAGAATCAAAGAGAGCAGTCCTCACCTTGCTCTGAAGGATGCCGATCAGACCTTTCAGTATTGTTTGAGGCTTCTTCGTGCAATCCATACATGCGGCGCTCCCACGAGCCGATCCTCCGAGGCGAATCGCCGATCGATGCCGGCTATCACGATCATTCGAGAGCCGCAGAAGATGCCGCCGGTGCGCGAACGCCCCCAGCCCGCCCTCGGCCGCAAAAGCGCCGCCAAATAACGCGCGCAAAAGCGCGATTCTAACCCCAACCCAACCAACGCTGTCATCCCGAGCGATAGGGCTCCCTCGAAGAGGTCTTCGTTCGTGTGGATGGAGCCGAGGCTCGGCGATCGCTTTCGCGCGGCAAAGGTTAGCGCTGATACGCTCGTCAGCCGCGTCATCGCCAGCGGTTCCGCGACCGAAAAACCGACGGATTGTAGCCTCATTTCGACCCGCCGGCCACGTTACCTATCCTTTGGGATAATGCACAGAAGTGGTATTGGGTATGGCGGGCGTTTAGATCAATCTTTAGAAGTTTTATAAATCCTCATGCGGCCTATCTCTAATAGTCGCATTAGTTTACAAGATAGGGAAAATGGCGAGACC
>DATHNJ010000046.1:0-6037 GCA_035486155.1 Occallatibacter sp.
CCGGCGGATGGCTGCTCTCCGGCATCTTCTCCGCGCAGAGCGGCCTGTGGTTCACGCCCGTAGAAAGCGTCGACGCCAGCAACACCGGCACGACCGAGCATCCCAACCGCATCGCCAACGGCAATCTGTCCGGCAGCCAGCGCACCATCAAGCACTGGTTCGATACCACGGCCTTTCCCACGCCCGCGCAATATACCTTCGGCAACTCCGGACGCGACATCCTCAACGGCCCCGGCTTCCACAACGTCGACTTCGGCCTCTCGCGCCAGATCAGCCTCTTCGAGCGCACGAGCCTCGAGATTCGCGCCGAGGCCTTCAACCTCTTCAACACGCCGCAATTCGGTTTGCCCAACGCCACGCTGGGCCAATCCACCACGGGCGTCATCTCTTCGGTTCTCAACCCACAGCGGCAACTTCAATTGGCCGCCCGAATCCACTTCTAGGAAAAAACATGAGCGATACAACGCGTCGGGATTTATTGAAGACAGCTGCGCTGGCTGGCGCCGCCGGCCTCGCAGGCTGCAAGACGGACAAGGGCGCAGCCCCTGCCCAATCCGCTTCCGCACAGCCTGCAGGCCAGGGCCACTGGGATGCTCCGCAGAAGCAGACCGGCAACAACCTCAACCTCATCGTGCTCGTCTCCGACACCTTTCGAGCCGACAATCTCGAGGCCTACGGCAGCCAGTGGGTGCAAACCCCTTACCTCAACCAGTTCGCTCGCGAGTCGATCCTCTTCGAGGACTTCTATCCCGAAGGCCTGCCCACCATTCCGCTGCGCCGTCAGCTCTACACTGGGCGCCGCATCTTCCCCACCCATTTCTACTTTCAACAGGACACCGTCAAGCTCCCCGGATGGCATGAGCTCTTTCTCGAAGACGTCACGCTAGCCGAGACTCTCTCGGCCGCCGGCTACGCCACCGCGCTAGTTGCGGACTTGCCGCATCTCTTCAAGCCCGGCCGTAACTTCCATCGCGGCTTCTCGAGCTGGGAGTGGATACGTGGTCAGGAGATCGATCTCTTCACTCTGGCGCCGCGCAATCGTCCCGACTTCTCCAGCCTGTACCCCGACGACTATCTCCATCAACTCGCCAGCGCCGGCGGCTTCGGCGGCAACGGCGACGCGTTCCTGCAGTTCCTCAACCAGTACCAGGCCAATCGCAAGCAATGGCTCAAACGCGCGCCCTCCATCGTCGAAACGACAGCGACAACAGCCATCGACTGGCTCAAGCAAAATCACGATCAGGCGCCCTTCTACTTACAAATCGAAGCATTCGACCCGCACGAGCCATGGGATCCGCCCGCTGAATTCCTGGCCAAATACCTCAAGAAGAAAACCGCGCACACCTGGCCCGAACCTCCCTATCTTGACGTCAAGGTTCCTGAAGAAGGCGTAGAGCGTCTACGAGCCAACTACGCCGGCGAAGCCTCGAACGTCGACTACTGGTACGGCAAAGTTCTCGCGACCATCAAGGAACTCGGCCTCTACGACAACTCCATCATCGTCTTCCTGTCTGACCACGGCGCCCTGCTCAACGAGCAAGGCCAGTGGGTCAAAGGGCCGGAAAAACTGCGCAAGCAGGTCACGCACGTCCCGCTGCTCATCCATGTTCCCGACAAGGCTCTCGCCGGCAAGCGCGTCTCCGGCTTTGCACAGACCGCCGACGTCGTTCCCACCGTCCTCGGCCGTCTCAATCTCAAGCCATCCGAGCGCGTCACCGGCGAAGATCTCTGGCCCTATGTCACCGGCGAAAAGACCAACAACCGCGAGTCCATCGTCTCCTCCTACGGCTACGTCGCGTCTGTTCGCACGCACGAGTGGAACTACTCCGCCGTGTGGAACAAGGAGAAGTTCAAAGGCAATTACAAATCGCAGCTCTATGACTTGAAGAATGATCCCGACGAGCTGCGCACCGTCGCGGATGCTCACTCCAACGTCACCGCGGATTTGCAAAGCAAGCTCGATCAATATCTCGAGTCGGGCCGCAGCCTCACCAACGGCACGTTCTCCACCGAAATCTCTTAGCTCGCGCGCCGCTCCGGCGGCCGCGCCCTGTTTCAGCCAGAGGACCAAATATCGTGAAGCAACCCACTCGCAGAGAAATCTTCAAAGGCGGACTCGCCGCTGGCATCGCCGGCCTGGCCGCCGGCGTACCCGGCGCCGCTTCGATCGCCGACGCGCAGACCCCATCGCCATCCGCCGGATGGCAGCCGCCTCAGAAGCAATCCGGCAACAACTTCAACCTCGTCGTCCTCGTCTCCGACACCTTCCGCGCCGACAACCTCGAAGCCTACGGCAGCCAGTGGGTCGATACGCCCGCTCTCAATCGCTTCGCCAAAGAGTCGATCGTCTTCGAGCAGTTCTCTCCCGAGGGCATGCCCACCGTGCCCATCCGTCGCCAGCTCTACACCGGCCGGCGCATCGCTCCCGTCCACACCTACTTCCAGCAGTCCACCAATCAGGCCTACGGCTGGCATCCTCTCTTCGTCGAAGACGTCACTCTCGCCGAAACGTTGCGCGCCGCCGACTATCGCACCGCGCTCATCGCAGACGTCTACCACATCATGAAGCCCGGCTTGAACTTCAATCGCGGCTTCGACGACTTCGAATGGATTCGTGGCCAGGAGATCGACTTCTACGCCCAGGCCCCGCGCAAGCACCCGGACTTCAGCGGCATCTACCCCGACGAGCATTTCCAAGCGCTCGATCAGGCTCACCTCGCCGGACGCGGCGGCGACGCACTTCGCAAATTCCTCAATCAATATTTAGCCAATCGCAGCCGCTGGAAAAAATCCGGCGAGTCCATCGCCGAGCTCACCGCTAAGACCAGCATTGAGTGGCTCAAGAAGAATCACGACCAAGGCCCGTTCTATCTCCACGTCGAAGTCTTCGATCCGCACGAGCCCTGGGATCCGCCCACGCACTTCCTCGAGAAATATCTCAAGGAACCCACCAAGCACAGTTGGCTCGAGCCTCCCTACGCCAACGTCAAAGTTCCCGAAGAAGGCGTGCGCCGTTTGCGCGCCAACTACGCGGGCGAAGCCTCGAACGTCGACTATTGGTACGGCCAGGTTATCGAAACCATTCGCAGCCTCGGCCTCTACGACAACACCGTCATCGTCTTTCTCTCCGATCACGGCGCAATGCTCAACGAGCAAGGGCAGTGGGTCAAAGGCGCCGAGAAGATTCGCAAGCAGGTGACGCATGTCCCGCTGATCGTGCATGTGCCCGGCACATCCGCACGCCGCGTCGCCGGTTTCGCGCAAACGCCCGACGTCTTCCCCACCGTGCTCGGTCGCCTCGGCCTCAAGCCCGGCCCACGCGTTACAGGCGTAGATCTCTGGCCCTACGTGACCGGCGAAAAGACCAATCCGCGCGAGTACGTCGTCAACTCATTCGGCGGCATCGCCGCAGTCCGCACGCCGGAGTGGAACTACTCCGCGGTGTGGGACAAGGCGCACTACAAAGGCGACTACAAGCCCCAGCTCTACGACCTCAAGAAAGATCCGGACGAGCTCACCACCGTGGCCGACCAGCATCCCGAAGTGCTCACCCATCTTCAGTCCAAACTGGATGAGTACTTGGCGTCCGGCAAGGACCTGACAAGCGGAACCTTTTCTCTGGAGCTCTAACGAGCTTCGCTTCGACAATTGTGTCGTTCAACAAAAGTGAAAAGCCCCGCTAGCGCGGGGCTTTTCACTTCACTGCTAAACCAGACCTACTGAAGGTTAGTCATCAGCGCATCGAGCGCCGACTTCGGCGGCCGCGTCAACGATTCCGGAAGCGTCGCCAGCGGCTCATCCACCATGCCCAGCAGATCGATGAACGTTGGCTTCTTCGTGTCGATGTAGAACACGCCGGTCAGCACCTCGTTCTTCTCTTCGGCTTCCATCAGCGCGTGCACAGCCTTCGCTCTGTCGGTCGGATCGTAGTCCTCATGCAGCTTGCGCAGGCGCAGGCTCGAGCCGTCATGCAGCTCCACGTCGTAGACCTCGCCCGCGGGGTAATCGATGGCGATGTCTTCGAAGCTGGCGACGAAGCCCACATCGTTGATCGGCTCGTCGTTCTCCTGCATGAACTTGTAGCTCTTGGTCGAGCCCTCGTGATCGTTGAACGTCACGCAGGGGCTGATCACGTCGAGCATCACCGTGCCCTTGTGCGCAATCGCCGCCTTCAGCATCGCGAGCAACTGCTTCTTGTCGCCCGAGAACGACCGCCCCACAAACGTCGCGCCCAGTTGAATCGCCAGCGCGCAGGTGTCAATCGCCGGCAGGTCGTTGATCACGCCGGTCTTCAGCTTCGATCCAATATCCGCCGTCGCCGAAAACTGCCCCTTCGTCAATCCATACACGCCGTTGTCTTCGATGATGTAGATCATCGGCAGATTGCGGCGCAGCAGGTGCACAAACTGCCCCATGCCGATCGAAGCCGTGTCGCCGTCGCCGGAGACGCCGAGCAGCATGTTCTGATGCTGCGCAAGAATCGCGCCGGTCGAGACCGACGGCATGCGCCCGTGCACGCTGTTGAAGCTGTGCGAGCGGCTCATGAAGTATGCGGGACTCTTGGACGAGCAGCCGATGCCGCTCATCTTCATCACGCGCTCCGGCTCGACGCCCATCTCGTACATGGCGTCGATGATGCGCTCGGAGATCGCGTTGTGGCCGCAGCCGGCGCAGAGCGTCGACTTGCCGCCGCGATAATCGACGACCGGAAGGCCGATGTGATTGACCTTGGGCGCCGGGGGTTGCGTTGCGGTAGCCATTGCTTTACAAACCTTCCTTGGTTACAAACTCTTCGGTGATCGAGCGCGCGTCGATCGGCAGCCCGTTGTAATGCAGAATGCTGCGCAGCTTCGTCACCTGCTCTGCAGGCAGATCGAGCTTCAACAAGCTCGCCAGTTGCGCATCGCGATCCTGCTCGACCACATACACGCGCTCATGCGCAGCGACGAAGTCGTGAATCTCGTGCGCGAAGGGATAAGCGCGAATGCGGAGATAATCCACATCGAGCTTGTGCTCCTTCTTGATCTGATCCATGCTCTCGCGCAGCGCAAAATCCGTGGTGCCGTAGGCCAGAAAGCCGATCTTCGACGTCTTGTCCTTCACCGCCACCGGCGCGGGAACCAGCTTGCGCGCCGACTCGAACTTGCGCAACAGCCGCTCCATCACCACCAGGTATTCGTCCGGCTTCTCGGTGTACACCGCCGCATCGTTGTGTCCCGAGCCGCGCGTGAAGTACGCGGCCTTCGGATGCTTCGTTCCCGGCAATGTCCGGTAGCCAACCGCATCGCCATCCACATCGCGATAGCGCGCGAAGCTTCCCAGCTTCTTCAGATCATCGGCCGTCAAAACCTTGCCGCGATCGAAGGGCTTGTCAGGATAAGTAAACGGCTCCGACATCCAGTTGTTCATGCCCAGATCGAGATCGGTCAGCACGAACACCGGCGTCTGCAGGCGCTCCGTCAAGTCAAACGCTGCGTAGGCGAACTCGAAGCACTCCTTCACCGAGCCCGGCAGCAGAACCACATGCTTGGTGTCGCCGTGCGACAGAAACGCCGTGGACAGCAAATCGGCCTGCGAGGTGCGCGTCGGCATGCCCGTTGAAGGCCCCGTGCGCTGCACGTCGAAGATCACGCCGGGAATCTCGGCGTAGTAGCCCAGGCCCGCAAACTCCGCCATCAGCGAGATGCCGGGGCCTGAAGTCGATGTCATCGAGCGAGCGCCCGCCCAGCCTGCGCCGAGCACCATGCCGATCGCGGCCAGTTCGTCCTCAGCCTGCACTACAGCAAAGGTGGCTTTGCCCTCGGGAGTGACGCGGAACTTCTTGAGCAGATCGGCTGTGGCTTCAATCAGCGAAGTCGATGGCGTAATCGGATACCACGCAACCACCGTGACGCCGGCGAACACAGCGCCCATACCGCAGGCCGCGTTGCCGTCGATGATGATCTTGCCCGCGGTCTGGTTCATCCGCTCGATGTAGTACGGATCCTGCTTGGGCAGCTTATCCTTGGCGTAATCGAAGCCCGCCTTCACCGCGCCG
>DATHNJ010000047.1:0-8607 GCA_035486155.1 Occallatibacter sp.
ATTTTCAGAAAAAACGCTGTGGAAAATCGTAAATAAAAGAGGGGGGGGAGGGGGGCGCCTGCCGTCTCAGGCCGCTCAAATCCACCCTGCCGACCCCATGCTTTGTCACTATTGTGCGCTGACGCGCGCATATTTTTCGCAAGACGGTTTGCGTGTCCCGATCATGAGCTCATCCTTTCGGCGTGAGCGGTCTTTCTGCATGACGCGCCTTTACGTTGTTTCGCCGCATCTTGGCGCTGTCCCCAGACGTCTAAAATTAGAGAGATGTCTGACAGCCTTTATCTGAGCCTGTGGTACCCCAATCTGCGCATTGCTGCGCTTCCTGACAAACTGGCCGCGGTTCTGGGATCGTTTGCCGCGCACGGCGGCGAGGCGCGCGTCTACGCGGTCACAGTATGGCCGGTCAACTGGAGCGAGGCGCCGGTCTTTCAGCGGGTCTACGGACACGGCGAGCGCGGCGCGGAGCCCCAGTTCGCCATCGAAGAAGCTCTCGAGCTGCTCCACGAAGACTATGCCTACGAGTTCCAGATCGCCTGGACTCTGTGGGAGCTCGATACTCCGGAGCACCTCGATCCGCGTTGGGTGCGCGAGGCGCGTCTGGTCCGGGTGACTGCCTTCGGCCCGCTGTTCGACGAAGGAACCTACGAGCAGGAAGGGCATCTGCGCATCGACTTCGGCGACGACGCCTCTTTCCTCGAAGAAGACGCCGAGTTGAATGCCGCCGCGGCGCGCCACGTGGAAGAGAACGTGCGCCAATTAGTCGAACTGACCGGCGCGATCGAGAAAAATTCGGGGGCGACGGCGCGTCTGTTATGGAGTGAAATGGGCGAAAGCCTTGCCCAGCGTCTCGCCGCGCGGCTTGGCATGGGGAACTAGCGGGTGCGCTTCACGATCGAACGAATTCGCACGATCGTCCTGATCGCTGGAATCCTGCTCGTCGCTACGCTTGGCGTATTTCTCGCCATCGGCCACTGGAAGAGCCCATTCAATCGCCGCGATCTGCCCAAGCGGCTCGGCATCGACATTCAGCAGGAAGCCAACGGCTTCACGCACGCCGAGTTTCACGCCGGCCACGCGGTCTTCAAGATCACAGCGTCGAAGGTCGAGCAGTTGAAGAACGACCGCTATCTTCTGCACACGGTCAAGATCGAGATGTACAACCCCAATGACGGCGGACCGAAGGACGGTGGGCCCAAAGACGGCGGTCACAACCGTTCCAATGGTGGTCTCAATGGCGGTACGGACCGCATCGAGGGTTCCGAGTTTGAATACGATCAGAATGCGGGCATCGCCACTGCCGCGGGCCCTGTAGAAATCACGCTGGACCGGCCCGAGCGTCCGCAATCCGCTGCACAGAAGAAGAAAGCGGCCGAGGCTGTGCCGGACAAGAAGAAACAAGCTTCTGCTCTGCCTCCCGATCCGAACGCCAACCAGATTCACGTCAAGACCGTTGGCCTGGTTTTCAATCAAAACAGCGGCGTCGCCAGTTCCAGCAGTCATGTCGACTTCAATCTGCCGCAGGGTTCGGGGAGCGCCATGGGCGCGTCCTATGACTCGCAGAACGGCAAGCTCATTCTCAATCGCGCCGTCGAATTGAATACGCAGCGCGGCCACGATCTCGTAAAGATCCTGGCGCAACACGCCGAGTTCGATCGCGACGACAACCTCTGCAATCTGGTGGACGCAACAGCCCGCTACCGCCGCGGCGACGCGCACGCGCAACGAGCGGTGCTTCAATTTCGCGAAGACGGCACGGCCCAGCAACTCGACGCGACCAGTGGTTTCGTGCTGACGACCGCGACCGGAGGCCGACTATCCGCGCAAACTGGCTCGTTGCAGTTTAATCAAAATAACCAGCCCTCGGCAGGCAAGCTCGAAGGCGGCGTCACCATCGATTCCGTTCGCGACGGCCGCACAGTGCACGGAACCGCGCCTTCCGCCGATCTTCAGTTCAGCGCCGCGGGTCAACTCCGCCATGCACACCTCGAGCGCAACGTCAGTTTCTCGAGCGATGAGCAGTCCGAAAACGCCGGCGTTTCTCAGCATGGGCATCGCGTCTGGACCTCGCCGGTCGCCGATCTCGATTTTCGCGACGCCGGCAATGGGCAGGTCGAACTCGATAGGTTGCATGGCGTCGGCGGGGTGGTCGTCACCAGCGAGAGCCAGCGCGGCGCTGCGCCGGCCACACACGCTCGCCTTGCGTCCGAAGACCTGAAGGGAACCTTCGGTCCCAACTCTGCTTTGGAGACGCTGACAGGCATCGGGCACGCGAGCCTCGAGCAACTCACCGCGATCGGCGCCCACCAGACGACGACCGGCGACCGCCTCGAAGCGCATTTCACATCCGTCAAAGCGACAGACGCCAAGGCCAACGCGGGCCCGACGGGAGCGGCGCAGATCGACACTGCGACGATGACCGGCAACGTTGTCCTCATCCAGCAGGCTGCGGCCAAATCCGGCTTGCCCGCATCTGCGCCTGGGCCTGCGCAGTTGCGGGCCACCGCGCAGCGAGCGGACTACGAAGGCGCCGGTGAGCTTCTGCACTTGACGGGCCGGCCCCACATCGAAGACGGCGGGCTCGATCTGGACGCCGACAAGGTCGACGTCGCCCGAACCACCGGCGACGCCTTCGCCCATGGCGACGTGAAAGCCAGTTGGTTCGGCGACGATGCCTCATCGGCCAGCAAGCAGACGGCGTCCGGCGGCGCGCTGCCCAGCCTCGGCGCCGGCGGCCAGGGGCCGACCCATGTCGTTTCCGATGAAGCCCAGCTCCATCAGACGACCGGGGAAGCGACTTTTCGCGGTCACGCGCGTTTATGGCAACAGAGCAACTCCGTCGCTGCGCCTGTGATCGTTCTCGACCGGACAAAACAAACGTTAATAGCCCGCGCCAACAGCGTCGCTGAGCCGGTGAAGGTCGTTCTGGTGAGCGCAAGTGGCGCGGGGCCGGGCAAGGCAAGCCAAACTGGCCAGACGGGTCAAACGAACAAGACCAGCTCTCCCTCGGTCATTCGCGTTCGCGGAGGCGATCTGAAATATTCCAACGCGGAACGCAAAGCCATCATGCAAGCCGGCGCATTGGGCAGCGTGGTGACGGAAACCGCAGACGCCACGACCCGTTCAAATGAGGTAGAGTTGACGCTCCTGCCTCCCGGCAATCATGCAGGCAAAGACGGCGCGGCGGCACAGGTCGATCGCATGACGGCGCGGGGCGATGTTCATATTGATTCCCAGGGCAGATCGGGCGTCGGCGCCAAGCTCGAATACTCGAATGAGACCGGGAACTACGTGCTTACGGGGACGGCCGCGGCGCCGCCGCGCATGAACGATCCGACCCGAGGCACGGTCACCGGCGAGTCTTTGATTTTCAGTAGTCGCGATGGTAGCGTCAATGTCGAAGGCGGCGAGCGGGCGACAGCGGCGGAGACCACAACCCCGAAACGACGATGAGATCGCCACAGTAAGCGTAAGAGAGCTGGATGGACACATTAATCGCCGAATCAATCGGCAAGACCTACAAGGGCCGCCAGGTGGTTCGTGGCGTCAGCCTCAAAATCTCGCGTGGCGAGGTCGTCGGCCTCCTGGGCCCCAATGGCGCCGGGAAAACGACCAGTTTTTATATGATCGTCGGCCTGGTGCCCCCCGAGAGCGGCCGCATCATGGTCGACGATATCGAGATCACGCGGGTTCCCATGTACCAGCGCGCCCGCAACTTCGGCATCAGCTATCTGCCGCAGGAGCCCTCGGTTTTTCGCAAGCTCACCGTGGAAGAAAACATTCTTGCCGTGCTCGAAGCGCAGCCGCTGGACGCGCGCGAGCGCCGCTCCCGCACCGAACGGCTGATCCAGCAGCTTAATCTCGGCCACATTCGCACCACGCGCGGCTATGCGTTGTCGGGCGGCGAGCGTCGGCGCGTCGAGATCGCCCGCTCGCTGTGCATCCAGCCCAGCTTCATCCTGCTCGACGAACCCTTCAGCGGCATCGACCCCATCGCCGTGCTGGAGTTGCAGAAGATCATCTTCGACCTCAAATCGAGCGGCATCGGCATCCTCATCACCGACCACAATGTGCGCGAGACGTTGAGCGTGACCGACCGGGCCTATATCATTGCCGAGGGCAAGATTTTCCGCACCGGGACGCCGCATGAACTCGGTAACGATGTCGAGGTCAGGAGAGTCTATCTCGGCGAAGGATTTTCGCTGAGCTGAAGCAGATCATTGGGGGATCTGCCTGTTGCACAATTTGGTCCCGGGAACAGGGCTGAGTCAATGCCGTATGCGCTTGACTTTGCTCGTCTATTTCGGGTTTGGTCTTGTGACAAGAATCAGCCCGATTTGGGAAAATGGTGACTCGGGAGGACGCGCAAACTTCTGAAGGATTGCGCGTCCGACTACACTTATTCTTTAATCCTTCGCACAATGAATCGAGCCTTTGTATGACGCTTCTGCAGCCAAGATTGAATCTCAAGGTGGCGCAGCGTCAGGTCCTCACGCCTGGACTCATGCAGATGGTGAGCGTGCTGGCGCTCAACAAGCTCGAACTCAAGGAGATGATCGACGCGGAGATGGTCGAAAACCCGGTTCTCGAGGAGATCGACGAGACCGTCCCCACTCTGGACGAAATAGGCGGCCGCCTCGAGCGCAAAGAGCGCGAAGAACGGCTGGAGCATCTTGAGCCTGGACCCTCTGAACCGCCGCCCTCGAAAAGCGACCCATTCAATGAGATCGATTTCGGCTCTTACTTTCAGGACTATCTCGATCCCGGCTTCCGCACCCAGCCCGAATACGAAGAGAACGAGCGTCCCTCGTTTGAAAATTTTCTTTCTCAGCCGACCACTCTCTCCGATCATCTCGCCTGGCAGTTAGGCGCCTCAACCGTTGATGCGAGCGTGGAGCGGGTCGCTGAGTTCATCATCGGCAACCTTGACGAAGACGGATATCTGACGGTCACTGACGACGAACTGGTCGAGGCGCTGCGGCAGTTTCCCGGCAATGAGAAGTTGGACAATGAGACGGCGCTGGATCTGGTGCACCGCGCCATCGATCTGGTTCAGCATCTCGATCCTCCCGGCGTAGCGGCGCGCGATCTGCGCGAGTGCCTGATGATCCAGATAGCGGGCCGGCAGAACGAGTTCGAACAGATCTATGCGCGCCACGGCGAGGACGAAGCCGAAGAACTTCATGGGAGCTTCCGCGCCGAAGCCGAGGCTAAGCTCGAAGAGCGCAAGCGCTGCATGGAGGTCGCGGCGCTGATCGTCGACCGGCATCTGCATCTGGTGCAGAAACGCGACGTGAAAGATCTCTCGCGCGCCGCGCAGGTTACACCCGCCGAAGCGCAATCGGCAGTCGAGTTTATCCGCACCCTTGAGCCGCGCCCCGGCCGCATCTACAACCGCGAGCAGACCCGCCTGATCGAGCCCGACGTCGTGTTTGTGAAGCGCGGCGCCGAATGGGTCGTCAACATGAACGAAGACGACATGCCCAGTCTTCGCCTGAGCCAGCGCTATCGCCGCATGCTCGTCTCCGAAGGCACGGATAAAGAGGTCAAGGAGTATGTGAAGGAGCGGTTCCGCTCCGCGCTGCAGCTGATGCGCAACATCGCCCAGCGCAAAAGCACCATCCTCCGTACTTGCGAGATCATTGTCCGCCGGCAGCAGGACTTCCTCGATCAGGGCATCGAAGCGCTTCGGCCGATGATGATCAAGGAGGTCGCTGAAGAGATCGGCGTGCATCCTTCCACCGTCAGCCGCGCCGTAGCCAATAAGTACGCCCACACGCCGCAGGGCGTGATCGAGCTGCGCTTCTTTTTCTCTGAAGGATCGAGCGGCCCCGAAGGAGCGGACACGCCGCTTCTGGTTCTCAAGCGCAAGGTTCGCAAGCTTATCGAAGATGAAGATCCGAAGCGTCCCCTGACCGACGACCAGCTCGCTCTCATGCTGCACCAGCAGGGCATCCAACTTACCCGTCGCACCGTCGCAAAGTACCGTGAGGATATGAATATTCCTTCGACCCATCAGCGCAGACGGCGCGATGGCTAGTTGCTAACTGCTTCGGCCTTGCCTCTTAATTACTCAGGTAACTTACCTATTTCTCATCCATGCGATTTCCTATCTCCTAGACAACCTCATATTTAGAAAACGCATCCCTCTTAAAGCTGCGCGTACAAGATGGAGTCGGCTTCTTCCGTTGACGGCGGTAGACTCTTCTCCTCGGGGGTGCGCTCGGCGAATCTTTAGTTACAGATTTTGCATAAAGGTCGTGCCAATGGAAACCGCCGTTTCCCAGCCTGCTGCCGAGCAGGAAGATCCCCATAGCAGCGCCTCTCTGAACGGTTCCGAGCGTAACTCTTCCGAGTTCATGGCGGAGATTCTGCAAAGCCTTCAGACCATGAAGAACGGCGATTTCAGCGTGCGGCTGCCTGTTTCATGGACGGGCCTGCCCGGCAAGATCGCCGATAACTTCAACGAGATCGTGAGCGCCAACGAGCAAATGGCTCGCGAGCTCAAGCGCGTTGGCCAGGCCGTCGGTAAAGAGGGCCGCACCCGCGAGCGCATCCGCCTGGAACGTCATCGCGGCGCCTGGGACGAGATGGAATCTTCGGTCAATACGCTGGCCGAAGACCTGCTCCGCCCCACCACGGAAGTTACGCGCGCGATCGCCGCCGTGGCGCAAGGCAATCTTACCCAGACCGTTCGCCTTGACGTTGACGGCCGGCCCCTGGAAGGCGAATTCCTTCGCTCCGCCAACATCGTCAATACGATGATTCAACAGCTCGGCGTTTTCACCGCTGAGGTGACGCGCGTGGCGCGCGAAGTCGGCACCGACGGCAAACTCGGCGGCCAGGCTGTTGTGCCCGGCGTCGCCGGCACCTGGAAGGATCTGACGGACTCGGTCAACTCGATGGCCTCGAACCTCACCGGCCAGGTCCGCAACATGGCCGAGGTGGCGACTGCGGTG
The DNA here is from genome assembly GCA_035486155.1 of Occallatibacter sp. Classification (GTDB taxonomy): domain Bacteria; phylum Acidobacteriota; class Terriglobia; order Terriglobales; family Acidobacteriaceae; genus Telmatobacter. The sequence goes on from DATHNJ010000047.1 coordinate 6,957, forward strand.
GCCAGTGGCGATTTGTCGCGCAAGATCACCGTCGACGTTCGCGGCGAAATTCTCCAACTCAAAGAAGCCATCAACACGATGGTGGACCAGCTACGCTCCTTCGCCTCGGAAGTGACGCGCGTAGCCCGCGAAGTCGGCACCGACGGCAAGCTCGGCGGCCAGGCTGTTGTGCCCGGCGTCGCCGGAACGTGGAAGGATCTGACCGATTCGGTCAACGCCATGGCCGGCAATCTGACCGCGCAGGTTCGTAACATCGCCGAAGTAACCACCGCCGTGGCCCGCGGCGACTTGTCGCGCAAGATCACCGTGGACGTGAAGGGTGAAATTCTCGAGCTGAAAGACACCATCAACACGATGGTCGATCAGCTCAACGCCTTCGCCGGCGAAGTAACGCGCGTGGCGCGCGAAGTCGGCACCGAAGGCAAACTCGGCGGCCAGGCGAACGTACCGGGCGTGGCCGGCACCTGGAAGGATCTCACCGATAACGTCAACTTCATGGCCGGCAACCTCACCGGTCAGGTCCGTAACATCGCCGAAGTCGCCACGGCTATCGCCAGCGGCGATTTGTCGCGCAAGATCACCGTCGATGTCCGCGGCGAAATGCTTCAGCTCAAAGAAACGCTGAACACGATGGTGGACCAGCTCAACCGGTTCGCCGGCGAAGTGACGCGCGTGGCGCGCGAAGTGGGAACGGAAGGCAGACTCGGCGGTCAGGCGAACGTGCCCGGCGTGGCCGGAACCTGGAAGGATCTCACCGATTCGGTCAACTCGATGGCCGGCAACCTGACGGCGCAGGTCAGAAACATCGCCGAAGTGACAACCGCCGTGGCTCGCGGCGATCTATCCCGCAAGATCACCGTGGACGTGAAGGGCGAAATTCTCGAGCTCAAGAACACCATCAACACGATGGTGGACCAGTTGAACGCGTTCGCCGGCGAAGTGACGCGTGTAGCCCGCGAGGTGGGAACTGACGGCAAACTGGGCGGTCAGGCGCAGGTCTCCGGCGTGGCGGGCACCTGGAAGGATCTCACCGACAACGTCAACTTCATGGCCTCGAACCTGACTGGCCAGGTTCGTAACATCGCCGAAGTGGCGACGGCCGTGGCCCGCGGCGACTTGTCGCGCAAGATCACCGTGGACGTGAAGGGCGAAATCCTCGAGCTCAAAGACACGCTGAACACGATGGTGGACCAGCTCAACGCGTTCGCCGGCGAAGTGACGCGCGTGGCGCGCGAGGTCGGCACCGACGGCAAGCTAGGCGGCCAGGCACAGGTATCTGGCGTCGCTGGCACCTGGAAAGATCTTACAGACAACGTCAATTTCATGGCCTCGAACCTCACAGGACAAGTCCGTAACATCGCCGAAGTCGCCACCGCCGTCGCTCGCGGCGACTTATCGCGCAAGATAACCGTGGACGTGAAAGGCGAGATTCTCGAACTCAAAGACACGCTGAACACGATGGTGGACCAGCTCAATGCATTCGCCGGCGAAGTCACCCGCGTTGCTCGCGAAGTTGGTACCGATGGCAAACTCGGGGGCCAGGCGCAAGTGCCCGGTGTGGCAGGAACGTGGAAGGACCTTACCGACTCGGTCAACTCCATGGCCTCCAACCTTACTGGCCAGGTCAGAAACATCGCGGAGGTGGCGACCG
>DATHNJ010000048.1:0-11780 GCA_035486155.1 Occallatibacter sp.
CTTGACGCGCGCGCCGGCCTCATCGATGAGATCGATGGCCTTGTCGGGAAGGAAACGATCCGGAATATAGCGGTTGGAGTGCGAGACGGCGAACTCAATGGCGTCGTCGGTGTAGCTCACGGCGTGGAACTTCTCGTAACGATCCTTGATGCCGTTGATGATCTTGATCGCGTCGGTTTCGTTGGGCGGCGGAACCTTGACGGCCTGGAAGCGGCGCTCAAGCGAGCGGTCCTTCTCGATCGATTTGCGATACTCAGCGGGCGTGGTGGCGCCGATGCACTGAATCTCGCCGCGCGACAGAGCCGGCTTGAGGATGTTGGCGGCGTCGAGCGAGCCTTCGGCCGATCCGGCGCCCACGAGGGTATGCAGCTCGTCGATGAAGATGATGGAGTTCTGATTCTCCATCAGCTCCTTCATGATGGTTTTGAGGCGCTCTTCGAACTGGCCGCGATACTTGGTTCCGGCGACGATCAGCGAGAGATCGAGAGCAAGCACGCGCTTGTCGGCGAGGAAGCTCGGCACTTCGCCGTCGGCGATGCGCTGAGCGAGGCCTTCGACGATCGCCGTCTTGCCCACGCCGGGCTCGCCGATGAGGACCGGGTTGTTCTTGGTGCGGCGGCAGAGAATTTGCACGACGCGTTCGAGTTCGCCGTCGCGGCCTACGAGCGGATCGAGTTGACCATCCATGGCGGCCTGCGTCAGGTCGCGAGAGAACTCAGCCAACAGGCTCGATTCGCGCTGGCGCTGCTGTTGCGGCGCTTTTTCTTGCGTCACGCGGGCCAGCTCGTCGCGAATCTGCGCCAGCTTCAGGCCGCGCTCCTGCAGAATCTCCGAGGCGAAGCATTTTTCTTCGCGCAGCAGACCAAGCAGCAGGTGTTCTGTTCCGATGTGCTTGTGGCCCAGCCGCTCGGCCTCTTCAGCCGCATAAGCAAGAACCCGTTTGCACTCGTTCGAAAGCGGCAGGTCAACGCTGGTCGATACTTTTTCGCGGATCGTGGTGTGAGCCTCAATCTGCTTGCGAATCGATTCAACCGAAGCGTGCGAGCGCAGAAAACGGTTGGTTAACGCCTTATCTTCGCGCAGAAGGCCGAGCAGCAGGTGCTCGGTCTCGATATAGGGCGAACCGAACTGGCTGGCCTCATATCGCGCGAAAAAGATTACGCGCCTTGCCTTTTCCGTGTAGCGTTCGAACATTTTTTCTCCCCTACAGCAGGCTCTTGAGAAGGAGTGGCTGTCCGATCTCGCGGTTTACGCCCGGCGACCAACTCTGTCGTCAGATGCCTCGCTTCGGCTTCAACCCAACCCGCACGCGCCCATTTAAACTCGCCGCCGGAGACGCTACAGAAAACTACTTACGCGCCCCGAAACAGCTCTTTTGGATGGTGCCGAATCTCCAAACGACTCGCTCGTCTCTCTTGCGGCATTGGTTCCCGTCTAGCGAGAGACTCCCATCCTAAATGCATCGGCTTGCGGAGGCTGTTTTTCCCCCTGCAAAACCGCCTATCTATTATCAGACTCCCAAACTATCCGGACGGTTCAACCTCTCGTGCGGATTTCCCGGATGGGGTCCAGTTTGGGACGCCTGTCCCAAAGAATGCAGACGCCCGCTCTCCAGGCGCAGAGTCCGCGTACAGCGCGCGGCCAGTTCGAGGTTATGGGTTACCACGATGGACGTGAGCCCGTGAGATACATGCAGCCGTTGCAACAGATCGAACATGCGGCCGGCTGTCGTTTCATCTAGATCGCCTGTCGGCTCGTCGGCCAGAAGCAGCCTTGGGCCGCCGACCAACGCGCGCGCCAGCGCGACGCGTTGCTGCTCGCCGCCAGAGAGTTCTCCGGGCCGATGATCGCGGCGATCTTCCAGATCTACCTCTCTAAGCCAATTAGATGCAGCAGCCAGCGCCTCTCGTCGAGATTGCCCACGGGCCAGCAGCGGCATAGCTACGTTTTCTAACGCCGTAAACTCCGGCAGTAAATAGTGAAACTGCCAAACGTAACCGATTTCGCGGTTGCGGAACGCCGCAGCTTCCCGTGCATTCAGACTGGCTACGTTGATTGACGCGCAGTGTACCGTTCCTGTGGTCGCAAGATCAAGAGCACCGAGGATGTGGAGCAGGGTACTTTTGCCTGCCCCGGACTGCCCGACGACGGCGATCAACTCGCTGGGAAAGACTTCTAAGTTCAATCCATGGAAGAGGGTGAGGGCGCCGCGGGCGGTTCGATAGGTTTTTTCCAGGTTTTCGACGCGCACCAGAGGCGTTCGCAGATCCGGTTCCCGCTCAGAGCGGGAAGCCTGGCTGGCAGCCGCTGGAAGGGTCTGATTCATCCCGATAAATCCATTCTATCGCGGGTGTATTCGTCAATCTGCAAAAGGGGGTACGAAATAGGCGCGATGGTCACGTGCGAAACGTCATGTGTGGCGCTGGGTTTGTCCGAGGCTGAAGCCCGGTTGTTGGCTTGGCTCTTCAGCGCCCTGAAGGCCGCTGCTCCCTCCCAATCGCTGCTGCTCCTCCGCCAGAGGGATTATTTCTTAGGGATAGCTGCCGGGTCCAGCCGAGCGATGCGGCCATCTGTACCCACAGCAAACGGCAAGGACAGCGCATTCCAATTGCCATCATCCAACGGCCGCCAGTTTTTGCCGTCGTCGCGCGAGATGTCTGAACCATTGGTCCCAACGGCGATCCAGGCTTTCATGGGATCGGACCATTGGACTGCCGAGCGGTAGCCGTGAGGCGAACTCGTCGCCGCTATCCATGTGGCGCCGCCGTCGGCCGACCAGGCCGCTGTTCTGTCCGTACCGTTGGGCTTTGTGTAGTCCCCGCCCACCGCAATGAAGATCGAGTTGTCGTTGAACGTGCATTCGGCGCAGATGCCGATGGTGACCGGATAGCGATAGGCGACGGAAAATGTTCCCGAGCTTCCTGTTCCCGAGCCGATGGGAATCTGGCTCGACCTCCACGGCGGTTGTTTGCGCAGCGCTTTCTCGAGCAATCCCACCTTGTCTTCTTCGGCCGTGAAAGGACGGCTGAAGAAAAACGAGCCGCTCTTGCCGCCGGTAGCGAAGGCGCGCGTGAAGAGGCCATTGCCGATGGCGACCGCGCTGTTGCTGGCTGCAAAGGCGCCCAGATCGCGTTTGCCCAGCGCCAAGCCGGCGCGAGGATCGCGCTTCCACTCCCTGCCGTCCTTGTCGGTGAGAAAAACGGCGAATCTGCCGTTGACCGGATCGCCGACGACGATGCCGCGCGCGCCGTTGAACCAGAAGGCGTCGAAGAAGCCGTTGGGCGCGTCGGGATTAGCGAACATGAGGGTCCATGTGCGGCAGCCGTCGGTGGTCTTGTAGAGGCGGCTCTTGGCGCCCGCGCCGCTGGCCATGACAATGGCCGTGCGCGCGTCAAAGGCCTGCACGCCGCGCAGATCGAGCGACGCGCCGTCGGAGGCGGCATCGGGAATCGCGCACTTGTCCCAGTGGGAACCGCCATCCAGGGTCTTCAGCACCGTTCCGCCGGTTCCGCTGGCCCATGCTGTTTTTCCATCGACAGAATCAATGCCACGCAGCCCCGCGGCCGTTCCCGATTGCTGCTTCTCCCAAGGTCCGCTTTGCTGTGCGGATACGGACAAGCCGGCGCACACGCAGGACACCAAAACCCACAACCATCGCATGGGCGAAGTATAGACAACGACACGCTTACCGATTGTCTCTGCGCTGCGGGCCTTGTGAGAACCTAGCGCCCGGACCACCAGTCCTCCTTGCAATTTACCTAGGCTGCTGCGAAGATTGAAGAGTATGGAATTTCGCCCCTGTTGTCGCTGCTGTATGCTGTCGTTTCGCGCGCGCAGGTGACCGTGGTCCGAAATTGCCGACGTAATCAAGGTCTCTGAAAGCCCGCGAACCAGCCCACGCTGCCGCGGGCTTTCTTTATCACCGAAGGGGTCCAATGGATCAGGCTGTTGCACCGAAAGAAACCAAAGCCCAGCGCTCCGAGCGACTGAAGCTCGCAAAAAACCCGTGGGAAGCGTTCGACGAAGTGCGCCAATTCGCGCGCGAAGGCCGCACCAGCGTTGTGCCGGAGTGGGCTTCGCTCTACTTCAAGTGGTGGGGTGTGTACACGCAGGGCGATGGCGTTGGCGCCACCGGCGGCAAGGGCGGCGAGGGCCTGGCGTCCGACTACTTCATGATGCGCATCGGCATCCCCAACGGGATCCTGACGGCGCATCAGTTGCGCATTATCGCCGGCATCACCCGCAAGTACGCGCGCAATCTGGCCGACATCACTGTTCGCCAGAATATCCAGCTCCACTGGCTGACAATCGAGTCGCTGCCCGAGGTTGTGGACGCTCTGGACGCGATTGGCTTGTCGCCCAAGGGCGCCTGCGGCGACGTGGTGCGCAACGTGACCGGATGCCCGCTGGCCGGCATCGCTGCCGATGAGGTGTTGGACGCTTCGCCGATTGCAACCGAGGTTGCACATCTGTTGACGGCGAATCCGGAGTTCTACAATCTGCCGCGCAAGTTCAAGATCTCTGCGACCGGCTGCCCGTCGTGGTGCACGTATCCCGAGATCAACGATGTGGCGCTGACGCCGGCGAAGCGCGACGGCGAAGTGGGCTATTCGCTGCGCATTGGCGGCGGGCTTTCGAACGAGCCGCACCTTGCAGTCCGTCTGGATGTGTTTCTGCGGCCCGACCAGGCGGTGCGCGCGGTGAAGGCCGTGACGGAAATCTTCCGCGAGCAGCAGGGATTGCGTGAAAGCCGGGATCGCGCGCGTCTCAAGTATCTGTTCATGAAGGAAGGCTGGACGCCGCAGCGCTTTCAGGAAGCGTTGCAATCGAAGCTCGATTTCACGTTGCTTTCCGCCGGCGAAGAGCAGGTCCCGAGCGATGTCTTCCGCGATCACGCGGGCGTTCATCCGCAACGCCAGTCCGGTTTGAGCTATGTGGGCGCGACGGTACTGCGCGGACGTCTGACCGGCGAGCAGTTGGAAGCTGCCGCGGAGCTGTCCGAGCGCTTCGGCACGGGTGAGTTGCGGGCGACGGTGTCGCAAAATCTGATCTTCATCAATGTGCCCAATGCAAAGGCTGGCGAACTGGTGCGTGAGCTGGGCCAGATCGGCTTGCACGTGGAAGCGACCAACTTCTGGCGCGGCACGGTGGCCTGCACCGGCACGGAGTTCTGCAAGCTGGCCATCACCGAGACCAAGGGTTTCGCGCGCTGGCTGGTGGGTGAGATGGAGGAGCGCGTGCCGCAGTTCGATCAGCAGTTGCGGCTGCACGTGACCGGATGCCCCAACAGTTGCGGCCAGCACTGGATCGCCGATATCGGCATCGAGGGCAAGAAGATCAAGCACGAGGGCAAGCTGACCGATGCTTACTACTTCTGCCTTGGCGGAGCGGTGGGCCAGTTCGCTAACGTGGCGCGGCCTGTGGGCTATCGCTGCCCTGCCCCGCTGGTGCCTGAGGCTATCGAGCGCTTGTTGCGCCAGTATCTCGGCGATCGCAAGCCGGAAGAGAATCTGCGCCAATGGTTCGCGCGTCATACGAACGATGAGTTGCGCGCGCATTTGGCCGGCGAAGTTTTGGCGTCGGTAGAGCGCGATCTGCCGACCGGGCGCGTTCCGCACGGCGTAGCTGACTAATAACTGTGAACTAGGAACTGCGAACTGACAATGAGTCTTCTGCCTATCTTTCTCAAGCTCGACGGACGCCCCAGCCTGCTGGTCGGCGCCGGGGCCGTTGCGCTGGATAAGATTGGCAGCCTGCTGAAGACAGGCGTTCGTTTGCGTGTCGTCGCGCCAGAGGCGCACGAAGAGATTCGGCGGCTCGCAACCGAGGGAAAGCTCGAATGGCTCGAACGTTCATTCGAGCCGTCAGACGTTGACGGCGCATTCATCGTGATTGCAGCAACCGACATTCCGGATGTTAATGACGCCGTCTACCGGGCGGCATTGGAACGAGGAGTTCCGTGCAACTCGGTTGACGACATTCCTAACTGCGATTTCTTCTTTGGCTCCGTGGTGAACCGCGGCGATCTGCAAATCGCCATCTCGACGAGCGGTGAGAGCCCCGCCTTTGCGCAGCGACTGCGGCGCGAGATCGATGAGCAGCTTCCGACGGACATTGGGCCATGGCTCGCTGAACTCGGTGAGTTGCGCCGCGAGGTGCTGGCGACGCATCCGCGCAGCGAAGAGCGCAAGCTGCTGCTGCATGAGCTGGCGCATCGGCCGATCTGCGATTCGCCAACGTGCTCAACGCGGCAGTTTGCTGGCGCCATGATCGAAAATCAGCGCGGCAAGGTCTTTCTGGTGGGCGCCGGGCCGGGCGATCCCGATCTGCTCACGGTAAAGGCGCTGCGCATCATTCAGACAGCCGATGTGATCCTGCACGACGATCTCGTAACCCCGGCAATTCTCGACGCGGCCTCGCCCCACGCAGTGGTTGTCAACGTAGGCAAGCGTTGCGGCAAGAAAAACATCACGCAGGAAGAGATTCACGAGCTGATGATCGAACATGCGCGCGCCGAACGCAGCGTGGTTCGGCTCAAGAGCGGCGACCCGCTGCTCTTTGGCCGCGCGGCCGAAGAGATGACCGCATTGAACGCTGCGAGTATCGCCTTCGAGATTGTTCCGGGCATCACGTCGGCGTCGGCTGCTGCAGCGGCCGCCGGCGTTTCGCTCACCAGCCGTGACGCCGCTTCGAACGTGATTTTCTCGACCGGACATCATGCGGCTTCGCACGACTCGGCGGCGATGCCCGAGCGCGAGAACGCTACGCGCGTGGTCTACATGCCGGGCCGCGACTTGAGCCTGCTTGCGCTTGAGTGGCTCAACGAGGGCCTGCCTGCCGATTTCCCCTGCGCGATCGTGTCGCGCGCCGGTCATCCCGACCAGCAAATACGATGTACCACTCTCGCCGCTCTCGGCGACGCCGAACCGGTTCCCGCGCCCAGTCTGCTTCTGGCGGGTTGGGCCATCCGGGAATCCGCTGCTTTCCAGCGGTGTTCAGCGGACGGCGCCAAAATCACAGCCTGATTCTCAACCTAATCGGAGCATCGTATGTCTGAACCCACCGCGCCTCGGCGCAGTGTCTCACTCGACGTCTATGCCGTCGTGCTGGCGCTAGCGCTTGCCCTGCTGGTTCGCTTCAACCTGATCCCCGCCGTTAAATGGTGAGACGGCGCGCGCTCACGCGATCGGAATCCGCGCGACCTATCCCCCTCCGATCTCTCGCACGAATTCGTAAGGAGATTTCCTATGGCCACCGCCGCCAACACTGCACGTCCCGTGGGCCTCGCTGAGCCGCTTTCTCTCGGCCGCCGCATTCTGGCGCTGATCCCAGGCCTGCTGCTGCTCACCGCCGTCGGGTATGCGGGCAAGTTCATCGAGCAGTCCATCGCTCTCTACACCAAGTCGCACCACATCACGTTTCCTAACATTGAGTATGTCCTCTGGGCTATCGTCATCGGCCTGCTGATCGCGAACACTCTGGGCGTGCCGCGCGTGTTTCAGGCCGGCGTCGCGACGTACGAGTTCTGGCTCAAGGCGGGCATCGTGCTGCTTGGCTCGCGCTTCCTGCTCGGCGACATTTGGCGCCTCGGCGGAATCTCATTGCTGCTGGTTGCCGTCGCGCTTACGCTATCGCTGACGTTCATGCATGTGCTGGGGCGCAGCTTCAAGCTCAAACCCAAGCTAACGTCGCTGCTGGCGGTTGGGTCCTCGATCTGCGGCGTCTCGGCAATCATCGCGGCCAAGCCCGCGATTGACGCTGACGACGAAGACGCCTCCTACGCGATCGCCGCGATTCTCGCGCTGGGCGCTCTGTCGCTCTTCACGTTTCCGCTCATCGGCCATTCGCTGCATCTGAGCGACAAAGCCTACGGGCTCTGGGCTGGACTTGCCGTCGATAATACCGCGGAAGCAACAGCCGCCGGCGCTCTCTACTCCGATGCAGCGGGTAAAGTAGCCGTGCTGGCCAAGACCACGCGCAACGCGCTCATCGGCTTTATCGTGCTCGGCTATGCGATTTATTGGGCATCGCGCGGGCAGGCGCAGGCCGTGGGCAACAAGGCGGAGTTCCTCTGGCGGAAGTTTCCGAAATTTGTCCTGGGATTTTTACTGATCTCGCTGCTGGCCACGGTGGGCTTTTTCACCAAAGGGCAATTAACTTCGATTGCGAATCTGTCGCGATGGGCGTTTCTGCTGACCTTCGCTGGTGTTGGCCTACGCACTAACTTCCGTGAACTGGGCAAGCAGGGCTGGCGTCCGTTTGCTGTCGGCGCCATCGGCGAAATCTTTATCGCCATCCTCACCCTCGGGCTGGTGTACGGCGCCGATCGCTTTTTACATCTTTAGAACGCAACGCGCCCGAGATATCTGTTCTTACTCGGGCGCGTCTATTTTTTAAAATTCCCACTTTTGCCCCTTCCCTTCAACGTTTGCTCGCCGCCGAAGACCTCGCGAAGCCAACCTTTATACTGAGATGTTTGCGACATCATCTGCCCGAGCCCCTTTTCAGGCGCGGGTAAGGAGCAAGGTTTGGCTCAGGCTGAAATCGGCGTCATCGGCGGCAGTGGACTTTACTCCATGCCCGGCTTCACCAATCAGCATGAAGTACGTGTAGAAACCCCGTTCGGCGATCCCTCCGACCCGTTTGTTCTGGGCGAGTTGGAAGGCCGCAAGGTGGCGTTTTTGGCGCGTCATGGAAAAGGCCATCGCATTCTGCCTTCGGAGCTGAACTTCCGCGCCAATATCTACGCTTTCAAAAAGCTTGGCGTAGAGCGCATTCTTTCGGTGTCGGCAGTCGGGTCGCTGAAGGAAGAGCACAAGCCCACCGACTTCGTGATTCCCGACCAGTTCATCGATCGCACGTTCCATCGCATCGCGACATTCTTCGGAGACGGCATCGTCGGACACGTTGCCTTCGGCGATCCGGTGTGCGCGGTTGTAGCCAATGCTGCTTCGCATGCCTGCGGAGCTGTGGGCGTGGTGGGCAAGCTCGGCGGCACATATGTGTGCATGGAGGGCCCGCAGTTCTCGACCAAAGCGGAGTCGAATCTCTATCGCAGTTGGGGCGCCGATGTGATCGGCATGACCAACCTGCAGGAGGCCAAGCTGGCGCGCGAGGCGGAGATCTGCTACGCCACCGTCGCCATGGTCACCGACTACGATGCCTGGCGTGAAGGTCACGATGCCGTCACGATTGAGGAGATCGTCGCCGTGCTACACCAGAACGCCGAGAACGCCTGCAAGGTGGTGAAGGCCGCCGTGGCTGCGCTGCCGAAAGAACGGACTTGCGCGTGCGCGACAGCGGGTAAGTTCGCGGTGCTCACACAGCCGGATGCGATTCCGGCGGCGGCGAAGGAGCGGCTGAAATTGCTGTACGGGAAGTATCACAACTGGTAAGCCACCTTCGCTGGGGCCAATTCATTTGAGATATACGAAAGGGAAAGATACATGGCAATTACTGTTGTAGGCAGCGTTGCATTTGACACCGTAGAAACTCCGGCGGGACGCCGGGAGCGCTGCCTGGCAGGCGCGGCCACTTACTTTTCGCTCTCCGCAAGCTTCTTCACCGACGTGCGCGTGATCGCTGTCGTTGGGGAAGATTTCGGCCCCGCCGAACAGGCCGTGTTTGACGCGCGCAAAGTCGATACGCGCGGCATCGAGCGGGCACCGGGCAAAAGCTTCTTCTGGCAGGGATCGTATCTGGACAACATCAACGAAGCCAAGACGCTGCAGACCGACCTGAACGTCTTCGCCGGATTCGAGCCGAAGATTCCCGACGCCTATCGCAACTCGGAGTTTCTCTTTCTCGCCAACATCGATCCCGTGCTGCAGCGGCGCGTGCGCGAGGCGACGCCCAATGCGAAGCTTGTCGCCGGCGACACGATGAACTACTGGATCAAGGACCACAAACCGGCGCTGCTCGAAGTGCTGAAGGGCCTCGACATCCTGCTGATCAACGACACCGAAGCGCGCATGCTGGCCGGCAAGTCAAGCCTGGTGCAGGCGGCGCGCGGCGTGCTGGCCATGGGGCCGCGCATGCTTGTGGTGAAGCATGGCGAGTACGGCGCGACCGCATTCTTCGGCAAGTCGCCCAAAAATGTCGGGGCAACGACCTTCCGCTCGCCTGCCATGCCGCTCGAAGAGGTCATCGATCCGACAGGAGCGGGCGACAGCTTTGCCGGCGGATTCTTCGGCTATCTGGCATCGCAAAAGGAGCTCACCCCGGGCGCATTCCGCCGCGCGATGTTCTACGGTTCCGTCATGGGCTCGTTCGCCTGCGAGCGCTTCGGCACCGATCGCCTGCAGGAGCTATCGCGCAAGGAGATCGACGAGCGGTTCAATCTCTTCCGCGAGCTGACCCACCTTGACTGAGGCATCGCAGCGCCGCGCAGAGGGTCTGGTTGTTTTGGCCTGCTGCGCGGTGCTGTCGTTTGCCGCGGCGATCTGGAGTTGGCGGCGCGACGCACTGCTGAACTACGGCGACGCCGTTGCGCATCTGGCCATCGCACGCCGGGTCATCGACTCGCACTATCCGGGACTCAAGCAGCTCGGATCTGTGTGGCTGCCGCTGCCGCACCTGCTGATGATTCCCTTCGTCGCGATCTACAGCTGGTGGGCCGACGGAATTGCCGGTTTGATTCCCTCTGCGTTGGCCTATATCTTCGGATGCCTGGGCGTCTATCGGCTGGCGCGGCAATGGATGACGCCTTGGGCTGGGGCGATTGCTCTGACTTTTTTCGCGATCAATCCCAATCTGCTTTATTTGCAGACGACGGCGATGACCGAGCCGCTGTTTCTGTGCGAATTGATCTGGACAGCCGTCTGGCTGGTCGAGTGGCGACGCGCGCTCGATGACGGTCCAGAGCGCAGCAACCGGTTTCTGTGGTTGATCGCGCTCGTACTCATCGCTTCGGTTTACACACGCTACGACGGCTGGGTGCTGACTTTCCTCGCGTGGACATCGATCGGCGTTACCTTGCTGCGGCGTGGACGATTGGGCTCGACGGTGTTTTGGATCGCCAGCGCGCTGGTAATCGCTGCTCCGGTTGTGTGGCTTGTCTACAACTCAACGGTCTTTGGCGATTGGCTCGACTTTGCGCGCGGCCCGTATTCGGCGAAAGCGATTGAGCTGCGGACGATGACTCCTGGCTCGGGGCCGCCGCATCCGGGCTGGCATGATCCGTGGGTGTCGCTGCTGTTCTTTGTGCGCACGGCAGAGATCGACGCTTCCGCTGAACTGTGGGGCAATCGCATGCTTGTGCTCAGCGTGCTGGGCGCCGCGATCGGCTGTATCATTGCGCGCAGACGTGCATTCCTGTGGAGCCTGTTGCTGTGGCTGCCGGTTCCCTTTTACGCCTACTCGGTGGCATATGGTTCAGTTCCAATCTTTATTCCAAAGTGGTGGCCGCACTCGTGGTACAACACGCGCTACGGTATGGAGATGTTGCCGACATTCGCGCTGAGTCTGGGTTTCGTTGCGCATCTCTTTCTGGCTGGCGTGCGCGACTTCAAGCCGCGATGGGTGAAGTACGCCGCGGGTCTTCTGATCAGCCTCGCCGTTTGGAACGCATGGAAGGTTACGGCGGAGAAGCCGCTCACCTATATCGAGGGTACGAAGAACATCGACGCGCGGCGCCCGCTCGAGCAGCAGATTCCGCCAATACTGCGCGGTCTTTTAGCGACGAGACCCGGCGCGCCGGTGCTGATAAAGACGTCGGTCTATCCCAACCTCGTCGCCTTCACGGGCATTCCGCTGCGCCAGACGCTCAACGAAGGCGATGG
>DATHNJ010000049.1:0-14294 GCA_035486155.1 Occallatibacter sp.
GGTCAGCTTGGGATAGACGGGCAGCGCCTGTGAGTTCGGCGCGTTGGAAGCGGTTCCCGGCACGCCTGCCGACTGAGCCTGGCCGCCGCTGGTCTCTTCGGTGCGTTGCATCGACAACGTCGCCGTTAGATTGGGGTCGTAGGTCTCGGCCGTCTCGTCGGTCGCCGCCTGATCGTAGTCCAGCGTCACCGAGGCGCGCACATTGCCCGACCCCGTGACAGGCTCGAGCGTCGAGACAAGCTTTTCCTCCAAAGATTGCTCGGCGCCGAGCAGCATCGCCTCCTCTGTCTTCGGCCCGAGGGGAAGATGCCCGGCGGCGTCGACCAGGACGACGCGTTCCGGGCTCAGTCCATCTACGGCCGACGCCACCAGATTGCGAATCGCATCCGTCTCTCCGTCCGCCAGGCTGGCATGGCGCAGCTTCAGTACGACGGACGCCTTGGCTGGCCTCTCCTGCTCGCGAAAGAGGGACTCGTGAGGCAGGACCAGGTGCACCCGCGCCGACTCCACATCGGTCAGCGTGCCGACCGTATGCTCCAGCTCTCCCTCCAGAGCCCGTTGATAGTTGACCTGCTCATCGAACTCCGAGCCGACCCAGTTCGGTTTGTCGAACAGCTCAAAGCCCAACCGTCCGCTCTTCACGCCGCCCTTGGCGGCCGTCGCCAGTCTCGCTTTATCCAACTGGGTCGAGGGGACCAGAATGGCTGAACCATTGGGCGCAATCTCAAACGGAATCTGCGCCTGCGTCAACGTCAGCGTGGTTTGCCGCAGGTCTTCCGGATCAAGGCCGGCGTACAGCGTGCGCCAGTCGGTGCGCAGCCCATACCACAGCATGACTCCGAGCAGGCTCAACAGAAGAGCCGCGCTGACCAGCGACCATCGCCGCTGCGTCGCATCAAGAGACGCCCAACGGACTTTGGCCAATGTCGCCAAAGTCGAGAGGCGCGCCGTCCACGGCCCGGACGGACTCAACGTCGCGGGGGTCCTCTCCATTTGTGCGGCTGTCTGCGCCATGATCTCCGATCCTGTGCGCAGCGTTTAAAACTGCATTCCCATGACGCTCTGATACGCCTGCACCGCTTTGTTGCGCACCGACAGAGCCAGCTCAAACGCCATCTGCGCCTTCTGGGTGGCGATCATCGCCTGATGTACATCGACGCCGGCGCCGGTCATCAGGCCGGTGGCCGCCGAGCGCGCCTGACTCTCGAGCGCGTTCACCTGTCCGACGGCGTCGCTGAACAGGTTGGAGAAGGGCGTCCCGGCATCGCCCTGCGCCGCGGCGGAGGACAGGCCTGTCTGAAGCTGGGTGGCGTTCGATGCGACCGAACTGGTCGGGCTCATGGAACTGGTCCAACCCATCGGACTCGTCGAACTGATGGGACTCATCGAACTCACGGTTGCAATGGCGCTCATAACCCGGCCTCTGCTTTCGAGTGCGGCGACTGCTCTATGTCTTGGCGATCTCCAGCGCCGAGGTAATCATGCTCTTCTCGGCCTGCACCGCCGACCCGTTCATGCCATAAGCACGAGTGGCGCCCATCAGATCGACCATCTCTGTGAGGGGATTAATGTCTGGATACGACACGTAGCCATCGGGCCCTGCGTCCGGGTGCGCGGGGTCATAGCGCTTCAGCGGCGGCGCGGGATCTTCGACCACGGCTGCGATGTGCACCCCAGGGAAGATCTGCGACCGAGGTTTCATGCCTTCAGGCTCCTCTTCTGACGCCTCAGCCCCGGCCTCTGACGCGGAGGGATTGGCCCCCAACAGATCGCGAAAACTCTTCGGGCTTTGGTTGGCGGCGAACACCACCATCTGTCTTCGATAGGGGCCGCCGCTCTCGGTGCGCGTTGTCTCTGCATTGGCCATGTTGGTTGCAACGACTTCGGCCCGCATCCGCTCTGCCTGCATGGCCGATCCGGAGGTCTGCATCATCCCAAAGAGGTTCATCTTGGTTCGCTCCCGCGTTTCTCGCCTCCAGGCGTACGTTGGTCTTCACTACGATTTACTTGCTGTCGGAACTGATTTACTTGTTGTCGGCGTGAATGGCGTCCATGACGCTCTGATACTCCCCGCGCAGCAGAGCCACGCCGGTCTTGAACTTCAATTGCGCGTCGGCCAGATTCAGGCTCTCGCGATCCATCGAGACGTCGTTTCCGTCGGGGCGGGCGACCAGGCCATCGACCTCCGTGGTTCGCACCGCCGCCGGCGCCACGCCACTGTCCACGGCCTTCATTGCCGCGCGCATCTCGGCGGTGAAATCCATTCCCATGGCCCGATAGCCCGGCGTATCGATATTGGCCATATTGGCCACGGTCAGCTTCGCCTGGCTTGTGGCCAGATCCAGGTACCGCGCAACCTCATCGCTCAAGCGCGTCTCAATTTGCATGGCTCTCTAATCCCCAAAACATTCTTCTGCGGTTCTCTCACCCTCAAACGCTCGCCAACATTGGCCCGCCCAGGAGACTTCGCGCATCGGCGTTGCTGCGCCGGCGCCGGTCGCCTCACACCGCCAGGCCGAAGTCGATCTCCTGGCACGTCATTACCGGCTCGTCTCCAGACAGGATGGCGGCGCGCTCCAGCACATGTTCGAGCTCGCGTACATTGCCTGGCCAGCTATGCCCTTTCAGCTTGCTCAGCGCGCTGGCCTCGATCGTCTTCACGGGAGTCTCGCGGCCCATCTGGGAGAGAAAGTGCGCGACCAGCTGCGGCAGATCCTCCAGGTGATCGTTCAAAGCCGGCGTCCGAATCAGGAACACCGCGAGCCGATAGTAAAGATCGGCGCGAAACGCCCCCGTCTGCGCATGCTGCGCCAGAGGCCGGTGGGTCGCCGCCAGGATGCGCACGTCCACCTTCAGCGTTTCATTGTCGCCAATGCGCTGCAGTTCGCCGCTTTCGACAAAGCGCAGCAGCTTGGCCTGGAGCGCGAGCGGCATCTCTCCGATCTCGTCAAGAAACAGGGTCCCGCCATCGGCCGACTCAATGCGGCCGACCCTGCCCTGCACCGCGCCCGTGAAGGCGCCGCGGGTGTGGCCGAACAACTCGGCCTCGAGAAGCGCCTCCGGGATCGCCGCGCAGTTGATCGCCACAAACGGTTTGCGGCTTCGTTTGGAGAGCCGGTGCAGCGCCTGCGCCACAAGCTCCTTCCCCGATCCTGTCGGCCCTTCGATCAGCACCGGGGTCGCTCGCGGCGCGACGAGGCGAATACGGCGGCAGACCTCGAGCATCGAGGCCGATTCACCGATAAACTCCGGCAACCTCTCTTCGACGATCGGAGAGACTGCTCGCTCCAACCCAGACCGGCATTCGGGCGGCGCGGCGGCCGTCGCCTCGATTGGGGGCAGTTGCCTGGCGGCAGCGGGTTCGAGCAGCACAGGAGCAACATTCCACGCCGCACAGTCAGTCTCCTGGCTGCGCCGCAGAGCATACAGCAGCTCCTGACGGTGCGGCTTTTGCGAGCTGCCTTCAAATACGCACCCATCGGAGCTGAGCAGGGCCACTTCGGGAAAACACGTCTTGAAATCGCGAAGAAGTTCGCTCGAACTGAGATCAGGAAGCCATGAATCGACGATGAACGCCTCGGGGAGCGCAGTTTCTGCTGCAGTCCAGGCCTCGGCGCCTCCGGTCGCCTCGCGCACCTGCCAGCGCAGGCCCGTCAAAATCTCGTTCAACCGTTGCCGGAAGCTGTCGTCCGCGCTGGCGACCAAAGCCGTGCGCGGCGTCATGCGCGGCGTTCTGGAAGCGTTGGAAGGAAGGCTAGGCTGCATCTCGGTTCTCCTCGATTGATCTCTGGAAAAAGCGGCGATTCTTGATCTAATGCGCCGATCAAGGAGCTGCGTCTCTCGATTCCAGCGCGTCTATTCCGTCGATTGCCGACGGCAGCGAAGCGACGTCCAGGGCGGCGGCGTGGAGCGTGGCCAACGAGCTCTCCGGCTGCAGAGGCGCCATGTAGCCTTGCCCCCGCACCGTGCGGATGATCCGCCCTGGCGCCGGATCGTCCAGCTTGCGGCGCAGATAGTTGATGTACACATCGACGATGTTGGTGGTCTGCGCCGGCTCCATCTTCCAGACCGAGTCCAGAAGCTCGACCCGCGACACGCAGTGGCCACGATTGAGCAACAAATATTCCAGCAGCGCAAATTCCTTGTTCGTCAGGCCGATCGGATGCCCCGCCCTGCTCACCGAGTGATCCAGGCGGCTGACCTCCACATCGCCGGCCCGCAGCACCAGGCGCGTCTCGCGCTTGCGCCGCAACAGGGCCCGCACGCGCGCGCGCAGTTCGTAGAGGCTGAAAGGCTTCAGCATCAAATCGTCGGCGCCGTGATCGAGACACCGCACCCGCGTCTCCACTTCGTGCCGGGCGGTCAACACCAGCACAGGCAGATCACAATCGAGCGCGCGAATTTCTCCCAGAACCTGCTCGCCATCCTTGACCGGCATGTTGAGATCGAGGACGGTGAGATCGGGGTTCTCTTCGCGAAAGGCTTCGATCGCCGACAGCCCATCCGTCGCCAGACGAACGCGATAGCCGTCGGCCTCCAGGCCGCGTTGCAGAAAACGTCCCAGCGCTTTGTCGTCTTCGGCGATCAGTAGTCTCATAGCCCTTCCTTTGAAGCGGCGTCGCCTTCACGCTCCACGCTTCCTGTTTCCAACCGGTTGGCTTGCGTCAACGATGTGTTGCCTCCACATTGCGACGGTCGCGGAACGAACTCAAGAACGATCGGAGAAAAAATGCGCGGCGATTTCCGAATCGGAACTGATGGAGAGGACATGTTTTAAAACGGCTCAGTTCGCGCCCATCACGCTCACTTGGGTCCGGATCGCGTCCGAATCAAGCCGAGGAACAGGCCGTTCGCCGGCCCAGGCTCTATCGCGTTTAGGCGACGGCCAACGCAGAGATCAGACCGTGTGGGTTGGTCTTTTGGTTCTCTTCAAGCTCTTTGATGGAAAATGCGTTTCGATTCGCTTTTTGTTCGCTATAATGCGCCCATGGCTGTCACTCGCAGGCAAAAAGAAATCCTCGACTTTCTCGAATCCTTTGTTACCCGCAACGGCTATTCGCCTTCTTTTGAAGAGATCGCGCGCGGCATGGGATTGAAGAGCCTGGCTACGGTTCACAAGCACATCACCAATCTCGAAAAGAAGGGATTGCTGGATCGCGTGCACAACCGCAGCCGGTCGATCGATGTGCTGGCCCCCGGAACGCGCACGCGCTCGACGGATCGTCTTCCGCTGGTGGGCAGAATCGCCGCCGGTCTGCCGGTGGAAACGGCTGAAACCTCCGAGAGCATCTCGCTCCACGATGTAGTTGGCAATCGCGACGTGTTCGCGCTGGAAGTTCGCGGCGACTCGATGCGCGACGAGCACATCATCAACGGAGACTATGTGCTTGTGGAACGCACGCGCACCGCGCGTCAGGGCGAGATTGTCGTGGCGCTGGTGCGGGGGGCCGAAACCACGCTCAAGCGCTTCTACTCCGAGGGGCACGTCATACGTCTGCAGCCGGCCAACGTTGAAATGGAGCCGATCTATGTTCCTGCGGCTCAGGTCGCGATTCAAGGCCGCGTCCTCGGCGTGCTGCGCAAGTACAGATAACT
Organism: Occallatibacter sp.; assembly: GCA_035486155.1. Classification (GTDB taxonomy): domain Bacteria; phylum Acidobacteriota; class Terriglobia; order Terriglobales; family Acidobacteriaceae; genus Telmatobacter. Next base: position 5,596 of record DATHNJ010000049.1, read on the forward strand.
TTCCAAAAGCAGAGAGCCCGGCTTGGCGCCGGGCTCTCGAATTCAACCGAATCTAGTCTTCTACGTCAGCAGTTTCTGAATCTTTTCCTCGATGACGTTCTGCGGCACATAGCCAACGACCTGGTCGGCCACCTTGCCGCCTTTGAAGAAGAGCAAAGTCGGGATGCCGCGGATTCCGTACCGAGACGGCGTGGCTCCATTCTCATCGACATTCATCTTCGCCACTTTGAGCTTGCCTGTGAAAGCCGTTGCGACGCTATCGACCATGGGTGCAATCGCTCGACAAGGCCCGCACCAAACGGCCCAAAAATCAACCAGAACTGGCTGCTCGCTGCGGAGCACCTCCTGATCGAATGTCGCATCACTTACTTCCATAATTCCCAACGCTGCCATGACCCTCCTTGCACCCCATCTTCCCACTAGTCTAATCGACTTCGTGCACTTAAATGAGATGCAGCATCGCTGCAAACGTCGCAAACGTCGTTGGTCGCTCGCGGTCCAGCGGTAAGGATTGGACGCTCCAGCGGGCGCCGCAGCCTGGCTTGTGCAGGTTTTATCCGGAAGACGGCCAGAGCTTCGATTGGCTCACTAAAGATCGTGGGCGCAAATAGAAGCGCCCGGATCCCAGTAAGGATCACGGGCGCTAGAGCAGCCCTCCCCCAGAACTGCCCACGCAGCGAATGTAGTGGCTTCAGAGGCTTGAGATCAAGTAAACTTAGGTAATGCAACAAGTAATCACCGACTGGTGATTAGCTAGAAAGATAACGTGAGTTACAACTGATTTTGCGATCCTGTAACTGCCCGCAATCAACCTAAGAGATGTCTCATCGACCTTTGACGTGAATCAGCGCCTCGCTGGCGCCCACAGGCTCGAAGGCGCAAGTCAACAGCTCCGCTTCGGCATCGCCGATCTCTGCGCGGACCGCCAAGAGAGCTGTTTCGAGGCATTCTTCTTTTTCAATGACAAGCAGAACCGCCGGCCCCGCGCCGCTCAGCGCGACCCCAAGAACGCCGTGCTTTCCCGCAAGCGGCAAGAGTGGAGGAAGCAGCGGACAGCTCGGCGCGCGATAGGGCTGATGCAGTCTGTCGCTCATCGCAATGCCGAGCAGATCGCCACGCCCCTGAGCGAAGGCCAATCCCAGCATTGATACGGCTTGAAGATTCGCGACGACGTCGCGCCGGCTGTATGACTCGGGAAGCATCGCGCGCGCCTTGGAAGTCGAAAGCGGTTTTTTAGGCAGAACAACGAGGACGCGCCAGTCGGATGGAGGAGCGACTCTAGCCACGCGCACGCGCGGTCCTTCGCAACCGGCAGCGACAAATCCTCCCAGCCAGCAGGCCGCAGCGTTGTCCGGGTGACCTTCCAGCGCCGTGGCTTCCTCAAGAATGCGCTGGGAGTCCCAATCCAATGCACCGAAGTGAACCGCGAGCGCGATGGCCGCCAACCGGCCGGCGGCCGACGATCCGCACCCCATGCCGAGAGGAATGCCGTTGGCCATCTGCAGCGCAAGCGGCGTTTCAGGTTTGTCGTTCTCCGTCAGAATCCTGCGATAGTTATCGAGGATCAGGTTGTCTTTCAAGCGCGCGCAGTGCACGGCATCGCGGCCTGTGGCCCGGATCGAGAACTCCGCCGCGGCAGAGGCCTCGATCTCGAGATAAAAATTCAACGCGACTGCGGCCGCGTCAAAGCCCGGACCGAGATTAGCGGACGTCGCGGGCAGTCTCAATCGCAGAGCAGGCGGATGGCCCGTGGACCGGCTCATCGATGCGCTCCGCCCTTCATTGCATTGAGGACGGCGGCTGGATTCGCATCGACTGCGACAGCATTGCGCCGCAACGCTTCGATCTCCGCCGCGTAGCCGCCAATCTCCTCGTTCCGCAGCAATGTCCTGCGATGAAAATCGATCGTGTAGTCGGCGTCCTTGAGGGTGTGCCCGGTCAGCAGGAGAACAACCGTCTCGCCTCCGCCGATCTTTCCCTCGGCACGCAGCTTCTTCAGGCCGGCGAGAGTCACGGCGGAAGCCGGCTCACAGCCCAGACCCTCGGCGCCAAGTTCCGCCTTCGCGATCGCAATCTCGGCTTCGGAGACATCGAGGCACCAGCCGTCCGTGTCCTGGATGACGCGCACCGCCTTGCGCCACGAAGCCGGATTGCCGATACGAATAGCCGTAGCCCGCGTGTCCGCTTGCACCGGTTCCAGTTCCCTGCCATGGTTCGCGGCAAAACTGCGCACGAGCGGATTGGCGCCTTCGGCCTGGATGACGGAGATGCGCGGCATCCGCGCCACCAGCCCCAGCTCGCGCAGTTCTTTGAAGCCCTTGCCCAGCGCCGAACTGTTGGCCAGATTGCCTCCCGGGACAATCAGGTGGTCAGGCACGGTCCATTCCAACGCTTCGGCGATCTCGAAGGCCGGCGTCTTCTGGCCTTCGAGGCGATACGGATTCACCGAGTTCAGGAGATAGATCTTCTCCTGCCGCACGATCTCCCCCAGCACCTTCACGCAGCCGTCGAAATCCGTTTTCAACTGGCAGGTCACCGCGCCGTAGTCCATCGCCTGTGCAAGCTTGCCCCAGGCGATCTTTCCTTCGGGGATCAGAACCAGACTGCGCAATCCTGCGCGAGCAGCATAAGCGGCCATTGCCGCAGATGTGTTGCCTGTCGACGCGCAGGCCACCCACTCGAAGCCGCGTTCTTTGGCGACGCTCAACGCCGAAGTCATTCCGGTATCTTTAAACGATCCGGTGGGATTCATTCCCTGGTGCTTGGCGAAGAGCTGGTCGATGCCCAGTCGCCTGCCTGCCTGCGTCAATGGGTACAGCGGGGTATTTCCTTCCCGCAGCGTCACGGCGTTCCCGAAGCTTTCAAGAACCGGCAGCAGCTCGCGGAAGCGCCACACTCCCGACTGATCCAACCATTGGGCGGACGAGCGCCGCTCGCGCCAAAGCCACTTCAAGGCGCCGGCGTTCGGCCGATTTGGGCCGCCGCGCAATGCCCATCCTGCATACTCGACCTCAAACAAATCGCCGCAATGCGCGCAGCGAAAATCCGGTTGCGCCTCGGCGCCGGAGATTCTGTCTCCGCATCCGAAGCAGCGTAACTGATGTAGGTTATCGCTCATCCTTAGGTGTTAGCCTACCAGCGTGAGGGGCTTCTTGGAGAGAACCAAAGCAATGCTTCGCCGGACTTTCATACTCTGCGTCAGCATCCTCGCCGCATACCCACTCTTGGCGCAGACTCCACTGCGCATTGCGGCCGCGGCAGACCTCGAGCCCGTGTTGCCGCCGATTCTGCAACAGTTCGAGCAGACCACCGGCATTCACGCCGAGGCGACCTATCAAGCGTCGGCAGCGCTGACCGCACAGATTCAAAATGGCGCGCCGTTCGATCTCTTTCTGTCCGCCGACCTCAGTTACCCCAAGCGCCTTGTCGACGCAGGCCTGGCAGACGCCGCAGGCTCGCCCGACTCTTCGACGCCCATCACGTACGCCAAGGGGACACTGGTCCTTTGGACGCGCAAAGACTCTCATCTTCCGCCGCCATCGCTCGATCTGCTGCGCAACCCGGCGCTGAAACGTCTCGCGGTCGCCAACCCTGATCGCGCCCCGTATGGCCGCGCCGCCGTTGCCGCGCTGACAAGCCTCAAGCTGTACGACGAACTCAAGCCCCGCATCGTGACCGCCGAGAACATCTCCCAGACCGCCCAGTTCGTCGATACCGGCAACGCCGACGCCGGCCTGATCTCGCTGACCTCGGCTCTGACGCCGCGTCTTGCCTCGAGCGGGTCGTATTTCGTAATTCCCCGCGATCTCTACCCGCCCATCGCTCAAGGCGTCGTGATCATCAGTAAGACCTCACAGCGCGCCGCGGCGCACAAATTTCTTGACTATCTGCTCTCGTCCGAAGTGCAGGCGCAACTGGCGAAAAGCGGTCTCACGCCGGTCAAGTAGCCGATGGACTGGCAGGCATTCGCGCTCACGTTCCGGCTGGCCACCCTCACTACCGCAATTCTTCTTCTTATCGCTGTGCCCCTGGCCGCCACGCTGGTGCTTGGCCGAGGCCGATGGCTTGCGCTTCTCGAAGCTGTCGCGACGTTGCCCTTGGTGTTGCCGCCCACCGTTCTTGGCTTCTTCCTGCTTGTTCTTCTCGGCCCGCGAACCGCGTTCGGCAGAGCTATCACACAACTGCTCGGTCATCCGCTCGCATTTTCTTTTTCAGGCTTGGTCGTCGGATCAGTCGTGTACAGTTTGCCTTTCGCAGTTCAGCCGCTGGTGGCCGGTTTCGGCGCCGTTGATCGCGCGATGGTCGATGCGGCGCGACTGCTCGGCGCAGGCCCCTTACGCATCGTGCTCACGTTGTTCGTCCCATTGGCGGGCCGCTCCCTGCTTGCTGCGGCGATTCTCAGCTTTCTGCATACCGTCGGCGAATTCGGGGTAGTCCTCATGCTCGGCGGCGACATTCCCGGCGCCACGCGCACCCTGTCGATCCTGCTCTACAACCAGGTTGAGAACTTCGATTACGCAGCCGCCGGCCGCACCGCGGCAGTTCTTCTCAGTCTCAGCGTCGTCGCCCTCGCCGCCATCTACATCGGCAGCCGTTCCCGCGGAGGCCGCCGTGCTTGAGTTTGCTCTGCAGTCGCGCCGCGGCGGCTTCCATCTTCACGCGCAGGCCCAGTTCACGTCCGAGTGGACCGTCATCTTCGGTCCGTCCGGCGCAGGCAAAAGCACCCTGCTGCGTTTGATCGCAGGCCTTCACCAACCCGATCGCGGCCACATCGCATACAACGGCGAGGCGCTATATGATGCTGCCCGCCGCATTCATCGCAAGCCGGGCCAAAGAAATATCGCCATGGTGGCCCAGCAGCCTGCGCTATTTCCCCACATGAGCGTGGAAGCCAACGTCGGTTACGGCCTCTTCTCGCTCACGCGAAGCGAGCGGCCGCAACGCATCGCAGAGATGCTGACGCTGGTCGATGCATCCGACCTTGCGGGCCGCCGCGTGCGCACTCTATCCGGCGGCGAAGCTCAGCGCATCGCCCTGGCGCGCGCACTGGCGCCGCTGCCTCGCCTGCTTTTGCTCGATGAACCGTTCTCCGCTCTTGATGGCGCCGCAACGGATGCGCTCGTGGTTCGCCTGCATGCCTGGCTCAACGCACATCGCGTGCAAACCATCCTTGTCACGCACGACGCCACAGACGCCTATGCATCGAACGCCGAAGTCGCTCTCATGCAGGAAGGAAAAATTACAGCGACAGGTCCCGCCGCAGTGGTGTTAGAAGCCGAGCGCCAGAGAATCCTCGCCCGTCTCGGTAAAAGCTAAGCCGGTTCGTCTTCGAACCCCAGCAACACCGGCTCCCGCTCCAGCCGTACGCCAAATCGCTCTTCCACTTTGGACGCAATCTCGTTCGCGAGCGTCAAAATCTCCGCTGCTGTCGCGCTGCCGCGATTGACCAGCGCCAGCGTATGCCGCGACGAGATGCCCGCAGCGCCTCGCACATAGCCTTTGGAAAAGCCGGCCTGTTCGATCAACCATGCTGCGGCGAGCTTCACTCGGCGCGAGCCATCTCCGGCTGGAAACTTGGGCGGCTCTTGTCCCGCCGTTCTGCCGATCGCCTGCGCCTGCTCTTCGCTGACGATCGGATTCTTGAAGAAACTTCCCGCGCTGCGGTTATCGGGATCTCCTTCGGTCAGCAGCATGCCCTTCGATCGCCGAATCCGTCGCACCGCATCCGCCACTTCCAGCAGGCTGGGATTAGACTTCCCCGTAAACTCTCGCTGCAGATCCCGATAGGCGATGGTCGGCGCTGCGCCAAGCTTAAGCCGATAGTCGACTCGCGTGACCACGTAGCGCCCGCGATCTACCGTATTGAAGCGGCTGCGGCGATACGCAAATCGGCACTCGGCGGCGGAGAACTCCACAAAGATGAAAGCGCTCAGATCATAGGCTCGGACCTTATCGATGCAGTTGGAGACCTCCTGCCCGTAGGCGCCAACATTCTGCACCGGCGTGCCGCCCACTGTTCCTGGGATTCCCGCCAGGCACTCAACTCCAGCGCATCCGTCATTCACCGCTCGATGGACGAAGCGATCCCAATCTTCTCCCGCCGCAATCCGATAGACGGCGCAATCCCCTTCGTCGCGCCGCTCGATTCCCTTCAGGCCAACGCGCATCGCCAGGCCTTTAAAACCGGCATCCGACACAAGCAGATTGCTTCCGCCGCCCAGCACGAACAACGGCACGTTCTTATCATGCGCCCATGCCACGGCCTCGACAATTTCCGCTTCGCTGGCGGCTTGCATAAACCAGCGCGCCGGGCCGCCCACGCCGAGCGTGGTTAGCGGCGCCAATGGCTTGTTCTGTTCGAGCAGCATTGTTTCAAGCCTACATCGGGCCAAGGCTGCGCCTGGGCTGCACGCGTCTCCATTTGCGGTTAAAATGGACGCAGGCGACTCTCCTCGCCGGAGGCATTCATGTATCCAGAACTGATGGTGATTCCCATGCGCGAAGAGCTGGTGCGCGCAGGCATTAAGGAAACGCGCAGCGCCGAAGACGTCGACGCGGCATTGGCTCAGCCCGGCACGACGATGCTTGTCGTGAACTCCATCTGTGGTTGCGCTGCCGGCAAGATGCGCCCCGGCGTGCGTTTGGCGCTGGCGAATACCGCCAACAAGCCCGACCAGAGCATCACCGTCTTCGCTGGCCAGGATCGCGAAGCCACTGAGCGCGCGCGGAGCTACTTCGAGGGCAATCCGCCGACCTCGCCTGCCATCGCCATCCTGCGCGACGGCAAACTCGTCTACCTCATGCAGCGCTTTGTCATCGAACAAGCCACCGCGCAGCAGATCGCCGGCGAACTTGTGCGCGCTTTCGATGAGCTTGGCGCCAAGGCGACTGCTTAGTTGTCGCCGTTCTCAGGAGAACGTTCGTTTTGACCGACTCAACCCGCCCGCGCGTGGGCGTACTGGCAATCCAAGGCGATTATGCCGCCCACGCCGAAGCGCTTTTAGAAGCCTGCGCAGAACCTTTGCTGGTGAAGAAGCCTGAAGAACTCCGCCTGGACGGCCAGTCCATTGACGGCTTGATTCTGCCCGGCGGCGAATCCACCACCGTACTCAAATTTCTGGAGCAACACAACTTCTTCGAGACGCTGCGCGAGTTCTGTGGCATGAAACCGGTTTTCGGCACCTGCGCCGGCGCGATCCTGCTGGCGCGCGAGGTTCTTCACCCGCCACAGAGGTCTCTTGGTCTGCTGCACGCAGTGGTCGAGCGCAATGCTTATGGCCGGCAGATCGATTCGGCGATTCTGCAGTCGGAGACTTCCCTGCCCGGCGGTCCGCTGGAAATGGTTTTCATCCGCGCGCCGCGGATTGCCCGCGTCGATTCCGATGTGGAAGTGCTCGCCGAGCGCGATGGGTTCCCCACGCTCGTGCGGCAAGGAACCCTGATGGCGGCCACGTTCCACCCGGAGCTGTCGACAGATCGCCGCGTTCATGAGGCATTTCTCGAAAGCGTTCGGGCCGCTGTTCCAAAATAAGAGATTCCTTTTCCCAACGTGCTGCACAACCCTCTCTTTCAACATGCGTCCAAACCAAAGTGAGAGTATGCTCTTCTTCACAGAGGCTTGCGCATGCCTGCCACCTTTACGCATTCCCCCGCGGAAACGGAACGGAAGGAACCAGGAATTGGCGGCAAACCGCCTGTTGACCGGCGTCCAACGGGAGGCGGCGGAGGCGGCGACGACGACTGGAAGCATGAGCGACGCGGGCCACGCGAACTTCTTCATCGCATACGTTTTTTTGTTTTCTTCGGCCTGGCCGGCGACATGATGTTCTTCGCCATGCTTGTCGTGCTGTTTTTCGCACGTCAGGCAGGCGCCCATATGGATCCGCGCTCCCACGAACAGGTCGGCGACTGGCATCCAATTCTTCTGCCGCCGATTATCTTCCTCAACTCCGCTGTGCTGATCCTCAGCAGCCTCGCCATGGAGTTTGCCCGGCACAACATCTTCCGTGAGATCGACGTGCTCGAGGAGTGGCTTGGCCTGGGCCGTCCCGCTCTGCGCCGCACGCTGCCCTGGGTCGCTGGAACGCTCGCTCTCGGCATGCTGTTTCTGGCTGGACAATGGACTGCGTGGCGGCAGCTTACCGCGCAGGGATTTACCTTCGACCGCTGGTCCACGCCGGCAAGCTATTTCTTCTACATCATCACCGGGCTGCACGCGGCCCATCTCATCGTGGGCCTGGTGGCGCTGATCGTCTGTCTTGCTTCGGTCAATCTGTTCAAGCGGGTTGAACTGCGACAGATCGCCGTGGACGCAACGGCGTGGTACTGGCACGCGATGGGGCTGGCGTGGATCGTGCTGCTCCTCGTGCTCGTAGTCGGCCAGTAGGACTCGGCCGTCCGGGCGGAAGCTCCGCGTGGCTCGACTGAACTACCTGACTCACCGCGACTGAATCACACTCCGAGAATGCTACCCGTAGAAAATTTGTGCGTGTCGCAACATGTGCTCGCGGTAATTTGCGAAAAATTACACGCTCCACAGCTTCACAGGATCACAGTTCCACGGACAGAGGGGCAGCTCTTTGGGGGTGGGGAGTGGGGTGTCACATCCGCTCTGCTCGGGCACACTCATCGATTTGGGAAATGCTTCGCAAAAGCGCGGTGGAAAACTGCAAATAAAAGAGGGGGGGTGGGGGCGCCAT
>DATHNJ010000050.1:0-2889 GCA_035486155.1 Occallatibacter sp.
GGCCAAGCGGGCCGCAGCCTGATACGAAGATTTCGGCCTGTTGCCTTGCGCAACTTTACGCCTGAGCACGTTACATTGACCGCGGATGCCCGAGGGTCTCTTCTGCGCGCGCCGCTAGCTACTTTCCGGCGCAAAAATAGAGAGCCTGTCCCTTTGGATTGAGTGGCTGCCGATTGCGGGAGCTGCAAGAGGGGACGACTTTGGTTCTGACGCCAACGGGGCGTCGGCTGCCCGGGCTTGCCTGAGAAATTTATTGAGAAAGTTGTTGACGGGTGGCCGCGAGTCAGTCTCATTCGTAAGAATGAGACATCATCGAGCTTTGGCAGCGCGCCAGAAGTTGCTCGATCGGCTCCCCGTGACCGGCGAGATCCTGCGCGGCTCGCTGCTCAAGCGGACGATTCGCAACCATGCCACCGGATGCGCGAAATGCGCGAGCGGCGAAGGTCACCCGCTCTCGGTTCTCACTGTGAGCTACCCCGGTGGACGCACGCGCCAGTTCAGCTTGCGCCGCGAACGGGTGGCCGAGGTGCGCCGCTGGCTGCGCAACTATCAGAAGCTGAAGGAGGCGATCGAGGTTATTTGCGAGATCAACCACGAGCTGCTGCGTCCGGAACAGGCCCCGTCGAAGCGCCGGGGCAAGCCCCGTGATTAAGATGCGGCGCGCGCAACTGAGCTTCGGCGACGGATTGATCGCCGCCGAGGTGGGCGATCTTTGCGAAGATTGGATGAAGCACGCCGATCAGGTTTTGGCGGATGAACTGCTGGTGGCGGCGGTGTACGACGCTTTGGCGAAGCGGCGTCCCAAGAGCCGCAGTCGTGGCCGGCAGGGCACCCCGGCGGAGGTGGTTTTGCGCCTGTTGATCCTCAAGCACATCCGCAATTGGAGCTATCAGGTGCTGGAGCGCGAAGTGCGTGCCAACCTGGTGTACCGCAACTTCAGCCGGGTGGGCGGCGCCAAGATGCCCGACGCCAAAACCATCGGCCGCTGGGGCGTGGCTCTCGGGCCGCAGGTGATCAAGCAGATTCACGAAAGAATGGTGAAAATAGCGCAGGACAAGGGAGTAGCGGACGGGCATAGAATGCGCGTGGATACCACCGTGGTGGAGACCAACGTCCATTATCCGACCGACTCCAGCTTGTTGGGCGATGGCGTGCGAGTGCTGACCCGCACCATGAAGAAGATCACCGAGATCGCCGGCAAGGTTGGCGCCAAATTGCGCGACCGCAGCCGCAGCGTGAAGCTGAGGGTGCTGGACATTGCGCGGGCGGCGCGCTCCAAGGCCAAGCAGAGCCAGGAGAAACTCAAGCGGGCCTACGGCCAATTGCTGAATTCAACCAGTCGAGTAGTGGGGCAGGCAAAGCGTTTTTCCACCGAGGTCGCCACCGGCGTGAAACGATCGACCGACGTCCTGCAACAACTGGCGTTGGAGAACCTGCGCTGCCAGATCGATGCGATGGTGCCGCTCGTCCGGCAGGTTATGAAGCAGACCAGAGCGCGCATCTTGCGCGGCGACACGCGCGCCGACGGCAAGATTCTCAGCCTGTTCGAGCCCGCGACGGAAGTCATCCGCAAAGGAAAAGCCGGCAAGCCAAACGAATTCGGCAAAATGGTGAAACTGCAGGAGGCCGAAAATCAGATTGTGACCGACTACGAAGTCTACGATCGGCGTCCCAGCGATTCGGACCTGCTGATCGGAGCCGTCGAAGCCCATCAGGCAAGGCTCGGTCGCACTCCGCGCTTGGTGGCGGCAGATGCCGCATTCTACTCCGCCAAGAACGAGGTGGCGGTGAAGGCAAAGGGCGTCAAGCGCGTCTGTATTCCCAATCGCTCCACCAAAAGCCCAGAGCGCAAACGCGAACAGAAGAAGCGCTGGTTCCGCAACGGCCAGAAATGGCGGACCGGATGCGAGGGACGCATCAGCGTGATCAAACGGCGACACGGGCTCAGCCGCTGCCGCTATAAGGGCGATGCCGGAATGAAGCGCTGGGTCGGGCTTGGCGTCATCGCCGACAACCTCATCAATATTGGCCACGCCATGGAAAAGCAGTCACACACGTAGCGCGTTCACTACCGAAGCCCTTCAAAAAAGACCGCCGGCAGCCCGGCGGTCTTTGCTCGGCCGAAGCCATTGACCGTGCGTCCAAAAACATCAATTTTGCGCCGGAAAGTAGCTAGGCGCGCGAGTCATCCGAACTGAGGGTACAGTCGCTTCAGCTTGACGCGGGCGTCGGCGGTTTTGAATTGCCAGTTGGCCTTGGCGTGGTGCTTGTTGCGGTAGTCCTGCCATGCGTTGACTTCGTGGGCGAGGATTTGCTTGTCGGCGATGCGGCGATTCAGACACTGCGACGCGAGCACGCCGAGTTCGGATTCGGCCATGTTGAGCCAACTGCCGTGCTTGGGCGTGTAGTGCCATTCGAAACGCTCGACGAGCCGGCGCGCCTCGGGGGCGGGGAAGGCTTCGTAGAGCGAGGCGGGCTTGTGGGTGTTGAGATTGTCCTGCACCAGCACGATCTTCGCCGCGTCGGCAAAATGCAGGTCCGACAAATCCCTGAGCGTATGAGCATAATCGATGGCGGTGTGATGGTCGGTCACTTTCACAAGCCGCCACCCTTCCAGCGGCGCGAACACCATGAACAGATTGGCGACGCCATTGCGTTCGTATTCGTAATCGTGACGCGCCTTGCGCCCCGGCTTCGCAGGGATCGCCGCGCGCGTCTCGATGATCAACTGCTTCGAGGTTTCGTCGAGGCACACGAGCGGACGCTGCGGATCGTGCGGCCTCTGATAGACCTCCAACACGTCTTCCATGTTGGCGACAAAGGCCGCGCTGGCGTCCGGCGGGATCACCCATTGCTGCCTGCGATGCGGTTTGAGAATGTTTTTTTTAG
>DATHNJ010000051.1:0-5434 GCA_035486155.1 Occallatibacter sp.
GGTGATCTTTGTGCTGGACGTGGAGAAGTGCCTGGAGCGGCTGGGCGCGCTGGATCGGGCGATGCTGAGCAGGATTGTCTTGCAGGAGTACACGCAGGCCGAGGCCGCGGCGTTATTGGGGATGAGCCCGCGGGCGGTGACGTACAAGTTTCCGGCGGCGCTGGATCGGTTGACGGAGTTATTGATGAACAGCGGGGTGCTGGTGATTCCGGAGATGTAGAGGAGTGGGATGAGAAAGGCGAGGGGTGCGGGAATCGCGCCCTTTTCGCACGCGAACAAAACCAGTTTCCAATCAGCGGGGGCTAAAGCTCTCCGCTTTCCCTGACACTTCATGCTTTCCCAGGTCTCAGAGTCGAGACCTGGGGACCCATGTTCGTGCGAACCGGCGCTTCTCCTGACGCTTTCGATCGCGCTTTAGAATTTGCGGGACCACTCGCGAGGCCAGCGCTCGACGATGACTTTCTTGTCGGTGTAGAACTCGATGGCGTCGCGGCCTTGCGCGTGCATCACGCCGAAGAAGCTGCCTTTCCAGCCGGAGAACGGGAAGTAGGCCATGGGCGCGGGCACGCCGATGTTAACGCCGACGTTGCCGGTGGAGACGATGTTGCGAAACTTTCGTGCGGATGCGCCGGAGGACGTGAAGATGGAGCTGGCGTTGCCGTAGGGCGAGCGCTCGATCATCTCGACGGCTTCTTCGACGGATTTGGCGTGAACGACGGAGAGAACGGGGCCGAAGATTTCGGTTTCCATGAGCGGACTGGTAGCGGGCAGACCGTCGAGGACGGTGGGGCCGACGAACGAGCCGCCGCCACTTGAGAAGTCGCGGCCATCGACGATGGCTTTTGCGCCTTCGTTGGCGCCCTGGCTGATGAGGGTCGCGACGCGATCGCGACTGGCTTTGGTGATGACCGGACCCATCTGGCTGGCTGGGTCGAGGCCGTTGCCGACTTTGAGTGAAGAAGCGGCGGCGGAGATGGATTCGCGGAACCAGTTTTGCGCGTCGCCGATGGCCACGGTGACGCTGACGGCGAGGCAACGCTGGCCGGCGCAGCCGAATGCTGAGTCGGCGATGATCTTGGTGGTTGTTTCGGGATCGGCGTCGGGCAGAACGACTACGTGATTCTTGGCCCCGCCCTGGCACTGTACGCGTTTGCCGCTGGCCGAACCGCGTGTGTAGACGTGTTGGGCGACGGGCGTGGAGCCGACGAAGCTGACGGCGCGGACCAGCGGATGATCGAGCAGCGCATCGACGGAGGGTTTGCCGCCATTGACGAGATTGACGACGCCGGAGGGAATACCGGTTTCGTGGATCAGCTCGACGAGGCGCGCGGCGGAGAAAGGAACGCGATCGCTGGGCTTGAGCACGACGGTGTTGCCGGTGGCGATGGCGTAGGGCAGGAACCAGAGCGGAATCATCAACGGAAAATTGAATGGCGTGATGACGGCGCAGACGCCGAGGGGCTGGCGGACCATGATCTCGTCGATGCCGGGCGCGATGTCTTCGAGCGAGTAGCCTTGCATGAGGACAGGAATGCCGCAGGCGACTTCGACGTTTTCGATTCCGCGGCGCAGTTCTGCTTTTGCTTCGCTCAGTGTCTTGCCGTTTTCTGTGGTGATGATGGCGGCGAGCTCATCGATGTGGGTTTCGAGCAGCGCCTTGAGCTTGAAGAGAAACTGAATGCGATCGCCGGGCGGCGTAGCGCGCCAGGCGGGGAATGCGGCGTGGGCGGCGCTAACGGCGGCGTTGACTTCTGCCGCGGAGCCGGAGGGCGACTGGCCGAGGGATTCGCCGGTAGCGGGATTGGTGAGATCGAGGCCGGGTTGGCTTGCGGACGCCTGCCAGGCGCCGCCGACAAAGTTGCGAATTGCGGGGGAAGCAAGAGTAGCCATGGGACTCTCACTTTACCGCTTTCGGGGCGCCTGTGGCATCAGGAATCTTTTTGTATTGATGACGCGATACGGCGTGCAAATAGACGGCTCTGCCGTGATCCGCGGCTGCCTGAGGGGACCGAAGCCAACCACATCATGGCGGACTTTTTTTGTGAGCGGCTGGGAAAATAAGTGTGAGCAAAGCAGGCAATGGTCATAGCATCCCCCGGGCATCCTTCTGCCGTGAGGGGCAGCGTGACACGTCAGACATTCTTCGGCAAAAAAATACAGGGCGCATCGACCGATGCGCCCTGTATTTACTCTAACTTACTAACTCAACGATCCGCTACTTACTCTGGCAACACTTGCATTCCATCCATGTGGAACTTCTTTGTGACCCCCGGCGCCGTTGTGCCCGGCTGTCCGCCGCCTACCGAAACGGTGTAGTCGCCTTCGACGATCTCCGGCTCGCCTGCCGCCGAAACCATGCTCAGATCGCGGGGCTTCAGCTCGAACTCCACCTGTTGCGACGCGCCTGGCTCCAAGTGCACACGCTTGAATCCACGCAGCGCCCGCAGCGGCGCGCCCGGCTCGTTCGGGAAGCTGAGATAGAGCTCGGCCACTTCGTCGCCGGCAACCTTGCCCGTGTTGGTCACGGTCACTTCCACCTTTGCCGGGTCGCCGGCATTCACGGCCTCGCCTGGCACCTTCAGGTCGCTGTACGAGAACGTCGTATAACTTAGCCCGTAGCCGAACGGATAGAGCGGCGCGCCTTCGAAGTAGCGATAGGTGCGCCCGCGCATGAAGTAATTCTCGAACGGGGGAAGCTGATCGACTCCCGTGTAGAAGGTCACCGGCAGACGGCCTGCCGGATTGTTGCGGCCTGAAAGCGTCTCCGCGACTGCGGCGCCGCCTTCTTCGCCCGGATACCACGCTTCGAGAATTGCGTTCGCATGCTCCTTGGCCCAGTTCACCGCCAGCGCGCTGCCGTTGGTCAGCACCACCACCAGCGGCTTGCCCGTCTCACTCAGAGCCTTCAGCAGATCCTCTTCCGGCTTGGGCAGATCGATGCTGGTGCGATCGCCGCCCTTGAAGCCCGGCTCGCTCACCTGCATCTCTTCGCCTTCGAGTTCACTCGTGATGCCGACCACAGCGACAATCACGTCCGCTTTCTTGGCCGCAGCGATCGCCTCAGGTTGCGGCGCCGGATCATACTTCGTCCAGACAAGCGACGCATCTGGCTTGGCATGCTCGCCGGGCAGGTATTCAACAACAAGCCGAGCCGGCGTGTTCTTCACCAGATGAACGCGTCCCATCTTGATTGTCGGCTCGGTCGGACTCCAACCGGAGGTCACGTCTTTCCCATCGAGCGTAAGGCGGAAGAAGCCCTGCGTCTTCAGGCCGAGGTTGTAATCGGCCGTCTCAAGCGCAGTGATGTCCGCCTCCCAATGAATCGCGATCTGATCTTTGCCTACAGCTTCGGAAGGCAACGGCTGCGCAGCAGGATCGATATTCCCCTCGAGGCGCGTGGTAAGAACATCAGGCTTCACATTCGGGCTCAACTCCATGCCATGTACCTGAAGGTAGCTCGCTCTCACGCCCGGCTTGCCATCAATCGACAACACGCTCGCTGGAACCGCCGAAGCCCGCTGGCTCAGGAACTGCGTCCCCTCGACGTAATTGATCGTGGCGTTGCCGAACTCCTTCTTCATGCCGTCAAGAATCGACGTCGTGTGCGTGGGAATGCCGTTGTAGTTGCCCAGCAGAAACCGCGTCTGCTCGGCCAGCGGCCCGACCAGCGCGATCTTGACGCCCGAGGTCTTCAGCGGCAGCACGCCATCGTTCTTCAACAGCGTCATCGTCTCGTCGGCCAGCTTGCGCGCATAGTCGCGATGCTCCGCACTATCCAGATCCTTCTCATCGATCTTCGAGTACGGAACCATCTCTGGCGGGTCGAACATGCCCAGCTTCATGCGCGCGGTATAGAGCCGAATGACTGTCGTGTCGATGTCGCTCTCTTTCAGCAAGCCCTGTTTCACCGCATCGAGAAACGGCCGATAGTCCTTATCGTCGGTGCGCTTGGCGAAGAAATCCGCGCACTCGTTGTCCATGCCATGCAGCAGTGAAAGCGCTGAAGCCTCCGGCTGCCCCGGCGTGTAGTTATGTCCTTGATAGATGTCCGTCACCGCATCGCAGTCCGACACGACGTAGCCCTTGAATCCCCACTTGCCGCGCAACTGGTCCACAAGCAGAAAATCGCTGGCGCACGCCGGCTGCCCGTTGATGCTGTTGTAGGCGCACATCACCGAGCCCGCCTTGCCCTCGGTCACGGCCGCGCGAAACGCCGGCAGATACGTATCGAGCTCATCGTGCTTGCTTGTCGTTACGTCGATCGAATGCCGCGACGGCTCAGGTCCGCTGTGGACCGCGTAATGCTTCGGCGTCGAGATCACGCGATAGTACTTCGGATCGTCGCCCTGCATGCCGGTCACAAACGCGACGCCCATGCGTCCCGTCAGGAATGGATCTTCGCCGTAGGTCTCTTGCCCGCGTCCCCAGCGGGGATCGCGGAAGATGTTGATGTTCGGCGCCCAGAAATCCAGGCCTTCGAAAATGTTACTGTGACCCGCGCGGACATCCTGCGCATGCTTGATGCGGCCCTCGGTGCTGACGTAGACGGCCATCTGATGAATAGCCGCCGGATCGAACGTGGCGCCGAGGCCGATCGGCTCGGGAAATTCTGTTGTCCCATTCACGGCCACTCCGTGCAGCGCCTCGCTCCACCAGTCATACGCCGGGATATTCAGCCGCGGAATCGCGCGCGCCTGATTTACCAACTGGCTGGCCTTCTCTTCCAGGGTCATGCGATGCACCAGATCGGCAGCGCGCTGTTCGGCCGGCAGACTTGTATCAAGATAAGGCGGCTTCTGTGAATCCTGCGCCAACGCGGCGCTTACCAGGCTGCACCCCAAGAATCCTGCAACAACCATTCGCATTCCAAGGCTCTTCATCGCACATCGCTCCGATAGGGCAAAGCTGTCCTGTGATTTTGAAGACGAGAATGTTCTCCCGCGTCTTACGGCAGCCAACATAATGGCGCAAAACACCTCTGTCAAGCGCGATAACTCGAGATTGCCTTGAAAAAATCGTTTTATCGCTTTTCTTCGCATTCCTTCTTTGCCGCAATCGAGTAACTGCTTCTCAGATTGCACTCGAGGAAATTTCTGCTTCGATGTAAGCTTCCTTGTTCAAGCATTCGTGAGCCGAATGAATTGGAGCAGAGGGCGAGCGATGTCCACGCTGGATTTTCGAATGCCGAATCAGCTCCCCCGCGAAGAGCCGACGCAACAGCGCAGCTTTGGTCCGGATTATGCGGAGTATTGCGGTCACGTGAGCCGGTGGCGCCCACGCGTCGGGGCTATTCGCTAACCCGCAAGCTCGAAGAAATCCTGCAAGCCCGCCCGCACGGCGTGCGCCGCCATCGATGACTGGATCTCGAGGGCCAGCGCGAGCGCGTTGCGGCCTTGTTGCGCGGTCACCCGAGGCGCGCGGCGCGTTCTGACCG
>DATHNJ010000052.1:0-4253 GCA_035486155.1 Occallatibacter sp.
GTGACCTCGCGGTGAATTGGAAGAACGGATTGCGACAGCGGAAAAGGCGTTTGGGCGACTGGCTCTGCACGTTGGCTGAAGATTGCGGCCCGGCGGGCCGGTTTCAATCTGTACCGAATGCTTTCTTATTTCTCCGTATTCCTCACTCGATTGTCAAGTGAGAAGTTGCGCCAAGCCGGCTCAAAATCGAAGCAGGCAGACAGCAGCTCACTGCGCCGTTGGCGCCATAGCAGCAGAACTTGTCGAGAATTCTGAGTTTTCCAGGCTGACATCACCACTTGAGCAAGCTTACAGACGATGGCGGAAGAGACGATTTCTAATCAACTTAGGTTATTTCGTTTTGTTTCTTATGGTGTAGACTTGATCTCGTTGAATATCCGCAATGAATCAAAACCTGTTTAACAACCATTCCAGGAGCTGACCTCCTTGTCGAAAGCCCTTCAACAACTCGCCGTGTCGCGTCAAATGAAAAACCCTAAGGGAATCTATTCGGTGTGTTCTGCACATCCGTGGGTTCTGGAAGCGGCGATCGAGCAGGCAATAGAGGATGGTTCGGAGCTCCTGATCGAGGCGACTTCGAATCAGGTCAATCATCATGGCGGCTACACGGGAATGCAGCCGGAAGACTTTCGCAAGCTCGTCCTGGACATTGCCAAGCGCAAGGGGCTCGATGAGGACCGGATCATCCTCGGCGGCGATCATCTGGGACCGAACCCGTGGCAGAAACAGCCCGCGGAAACAGCGATGGCGGAAGCCGAGAAGATGGTGCAGGCGTACGTGCGCGCGGGATTCGAGAAGATTCACCTCGATGCCAGCATGTCGTGCGCGGGCGATCCGCATCCGCTGCCGGGAGAGACTGTGGCCAGGCGCGCGGCGACCTTGTGCGCCGCGGCCGAAAAAGCGGCTGATCAGAAGGCGACTGGTTTGCGCAAGCCGGTGTATGTGATCGGCACCGAGGTTCCTGTGCCGGGCGGAGCAACCGAGAGCCTGAAGGAATTGACCCCCACCACGCGGGCCGACGCCGCCGAGACGTTGGAGATCCACCGGCGCATCTTTGAGGAGGCCGGACTCGCTGCGGCGTGGCCCAGAGTGATTGCGCTGGTGGTGCAGCCGGGGGTGGAGTTCAACCACGACAGCGTCGTGGACTATGCGCCTGCGCGCGCTACCCAACTGACTGCACTGCTTGATGACACAAAGGGGCTGGTGTTCGAGGCGCATTCTACCGACTATCAGCGGCCCGAAGCATATCGAGCGCTGGTGCGCGATGGTTTTGCGATTCTCAAGGTCGGCCCGGCGCTCACGTTTGCGATGCGCGAGGCTCTTGAAGCGCTATCGCTGATCGAGTCGGAGCTTACGCCGCCGGAGAAACAATCGCGGCTGATGGAAGTGATGGAGCAGGTGATGCTCAAGGATCGCAGCAACTGGGAGCATCATTACTCCGGTGACGAGAAGGCCCAGCGGTTACTCCGCCGCTACAGCTACAGCGACCGTGTGCGCTACTACTGGAATGATCCTCAAGCCAAACAAGCCGTCAACACGCTGATTCAGAATCTGCGCCAAACCAAAATTCCAGAGACAATGCTGGGCACATTTCTTTCTGACGAGTATCGCGCCGTGCGTGAAGGCGCGTTGCAGCCCGATGCCGAGTCGTTGGTGAAGTATCGCATCCGACAGGTGCTGCGGGTTTATGCCGACGCCTGCAAAGCGCGGACGCTCTAAGCTGTCCGTCAGAAGAGACGCCGGTTTTCTTGCCGGCAGGGAAGTGATCCGCGTTGATCGGCGTTTGTCTCAGCGCTTGCCTGCGTGAAGGCTCTCCAACAGATCAGGATCGCGAAACGACTCGGTTCCGCCGGAGCGCAGCGTGGAGAGCGCGGCGGTTCGATTGCCGAAAGCTGCGCACGCCTCAAGAGATTCGCCCTGCAGATAGGCGGACAAAAAACCGGCATTGAAGCTGTCGCCGGCGCCGATCGTGTCCACGGGCGTGACAGGTTCGGTGGGGACTAGACATTGCTGATCGCCTGATCGAACTAGCGCGCCGCGCTTTCCGCACTTCACGACAACCATAGGCAGGCGCCGTGCGAGCGTGGCTGCGGCTCTCTCTGCGTCAGGCTCTCCGGTGATGCGTCGGGCTTCGTCTTCATTAGGAAGAAAGATGTCAACGAGCCCCAGCAACTCATCCAGGCCGGATTGCCAGCGATCTTCCGGGTCGTCGTTTGTGTCGAGCGAGAGAGTCAGGCCGGCTGCTTTCAACTCACGAAAGATACCAGGAAGATCGGGCTGAAGAGCTTTGTGGAGAAACAGCGACGAGAGATGGAAGTGACGACCCGACGCCAAATAGTCCATGTCTAGATCCGCAGCGCTCATCTCGAACATGGCGCCGGGATAGGTAAGAATGTGACGCGTGGCGCCGTGGTGGAGCAGAATTGTCACGCCGGTGGATGTTGCGCCGGCGACATGCTTCACTCGGCTGAGATCGACGTGCTTCTCAGCGAGCCGCTCCAGCGCCAGCTTGCCGAGCGCATCGTCTCCAAGACGTGTGATAAATCCGACGGAGACTCCGAGGGCAGCCAGATTGTGCGCGAGGATCGCCGAAGAGCTGCCGAGGGTCATGCGAAAGTCGTCGGCAAGCAACTCTCGTTCGACCGGCATCTGTTCGGGCAGGCCGTAGAGGATGAGATCCAGATTGGTTTCGCCGGCGATGGTTACATCGAAGCGTTTGCTCATGGTCTCCCTCTTGGCTTCCGGCGTCGTGGACGAGCAATCCGCTCCGCAAGATCGCGACCTTCGTATTGCTTTGTAGGGATTCTATACGAAATAAAAAGAAAGCACCAATCTGCGGACAATCCGGTTTTAAATCAGTCTAAAATGTCTCGCAATCGTAATAAAATCCGTGGATTACACGTAAAAATGCGGCAAGCTGCGTGACTTACGCAGAGCTATGGTGTAACCTGCCAACGGAAAGCAGGCGAAACAGAATGGCGCGAACGCACGAGACAGCTCCGGTTGAATCCGGCCAGCTCCTGATTGAAGAGCGGCGGCAGCATATTCTCTCCTTAATTCAGAACCATGGGCGCGTTCTAGTCGGAGATCTTTCGCGCGATCTCGGCATCTCGCAGATCACGATTCGGAAAGATCTTGAGTATCTGCAGACCAAGGGATTGGTTCAGCGCACGCACGGCGGAGCGCTTCGCATCCAATCCAGCGCATTGTTCGACCCATCGCTGCAGGAGAAGCAGAAGCAGCATTCGCAGGAGAAGCAGAGAATCGCCGAAGCAGCCGCGAAGATGGTGGAAGAGAGCCAATGCGTGATGCTCGACTCCGGCACGACGACGACCGCGATCGCCCATGAGCTGCGGAGATTTTCTCAGCTCACGGTGATCACCAACGCCGTGAATATCGCCGCCGAACTGGCCAGCACCAACCTCGAGGTGATCCTCGTGGGCGGCAGCCTGCGCAAGAACTCGTTTTCGCTGGTGGGGCCGCTGGCCGAAGATGTTCTTCAGGAGATGCACGCCGACATACTATTTCTCGGCGTCGATGGCTTCGATCCGGAAGTGGGTTTAACCACGCCGAATTTCCTTGAGTCACGCGTGAATCGCGCTATGGTCAAGGCGGCGCGCCGCGTGGTTGCGGTGTGCGATTCGACAAAGTTCAACCGCCGCAGCCTCTCTCGTATTGTTCCGCCGTCCGCCGTCCACTGCGTGATCACCGATCGCAATCTTCCTAACGAGACCGCAGAGGCTTTGCGCGCGCAGAATATCGAGGTCGTGCTCGTCTAGTGTGTCGCGATCTTTTCTTAAGACAACCAGCGCGACACGCTAGTTCTACTTCGACTCGTAGCGTTTCTTCGCCGACGGCGTGAAGACCGTGGGCAGATGTCCGGTCACATGGACTCTGCAGTTCTTCTCGGCCTGAAAATCATCCAGCCCAGTGGCGGTTAAGTGAATTTCGTAGTCGCCCGCTTCGGTCCAAGTGTGCTTAACCTGAGCGCCGTCGGCTTGCACGCCATCGCCAAAATCCCAGCGATAAACGAGAGCAGGGGTGGCGGCGTCGGCTTGCGCCGAGAAGGTAGCCTCTGCGCCGGCGTTCGAAGACGCGGGGCATCGGACGTCAATCTCCGGCGCCGCAGCGGGCAGAGTGCTATCGACGATTTTGAGCACATGCACTGAATGCTCGGGTCGATCCAGCGAGAGCGAGCCCGATGATGAGTCCAGTTCCTTGTGGTCGAGGACGTCCGTGACGACGTACTTGTG
>DATHNJ010000053.1:0-2670 GCA_035486155.1 Occallatibacter sp.
TTCTCTGCCTGACAAACTGCTCCAAGCTCTGCGGCAAAACCGCCTCGCATTCGCCTCCGGCGACATTCTCGTCGTAAAACACAAAATTGTCTCCAAATCAGAGCGCCGCATCGTCGACCTTGCAACCGTCAAACCCTCTGCTGATTCGATCGCCTGGGCGAAAAAATACAACCTGGATGCCCGCGTCATCGAGCTTGCAGTGCGCGAGAGCCGCGCCGTCATCCGGCGGAAGAACGGCGTGCTCATCACTGAGACTAGCCACGGCTTCATCTGCACCAACAGTGGCGTGGACGTCTCCAACGTCGATGGCGGACGCCACGCCCTGCTTCTACCCGACGATCCCGACCGCTCCGCTCGCAAACTCCATCGCGAACTCAAGCAGCGCACCGGGGTCTCCATCCCTGTCTTGATCACCGACACATTCGGCCGTCCCTGGCGCGAGGGCCTCGTCGACTTCTGCATCGGCATCGCCGGGATGAAAGCTCTGCGCGACGATCGCGGCCGCAGCGATCCGCACGGCTACACTTTGCAAGCCAGCCTTGAGGCCGTCGCCGACGAACTGGCTTGCGCCGCCGGGTTGGTTTGCGGCAAACTCAACCGCACGCCGGCCTGTATCATTCGCGGATTCCCCTACGCGCCTGCCGACGGCCGCGTCCGCGACTTGCTGCGCCCCGCAGCCAACGACTTGTTCCGCTAGGCTCTCGCCAAAGGGCAGTCTATAGGAGTAATTTGGAATACCAACAGGTTTGGAGATCTCCGTGACCCGCCCACTCTCGATTTCGGAACTGGAAAGTTTCCCCTCCCTCGACTGGTTCGAGGTCGCGCCTCGAATTTCGCCCGAAGTGCGCTCATCGCTGGAAAGAATTCTGGAAACGCAAGACGGCGCCTCCATCTCACAGGAAGCCGCGTTCACGCTGGCCCATTCCGAAGGCGACGACCTGCTCGGACTACTCTCTGCCGCCAACCTGCTGCGTGCCGAACTCTCCGGCAACCTGGTCACTTACGTGGTGAATCGCAACATCAACTTCACCAACATCTGCTTTGTGGGCTGCAAGTTCTGCGCCTTCAGCCGCGGCCCGCGCGAGGCTGATACATATTTCCTCGATCCGGATCAGGTCGCGCAAAAAGCCATCGAAGCCTGGCAACTCGGCGCCACCGAAGTCTGCATCCAGGGAGGGCTGCCGCACGGCCTGCCTCCGTTCTACTATCGCGACATTCTGCGCGCGGTCAAGATCGCCGTACCGGCGATGCACATCCATGCCTTCTCGCCCATGGAAATCGTCTACGGTGTCGACCTCACCGGCATGCCGCTCGCCGATTATCTCTCGATGCTGCGCGACAACGGTCTCGGCACACTGCCCGGCACGGCCGCCGAAATTCTCGACGACGAGATCCGCCACATTCTTTCGGCCAACAAACTCTCGACCGCGCAGTGGATCGAAGTCATCCGCACCGCCCACCGCAACGGCATCCGCTCCACTTCGACGATGATGTATGGCCACACCGAAACGCCCGAACACTGGGTTCGCCAGATGCTCTTGCTGCGCGAGATCCAATCTGAGACCGGAGGCTTTACCGAGTTCGTTCCACTAGGCTTCGTGCATCAGAACACGCTGCTGTTTCATCAAGGACTCGCGCGCTCCGGTCCCACACTGGCCGAGCACTTGAAGGTGCACGCCCTTTCTCGCCTCCTGCTAGCCGGTTCCATCAACAACATTCAGGTCTCGTGGGTGAAGCTGAGCCGTCGCCTGTCGCAACTCTGCCTGCACGCCGGCGCCAACGATTACGGCGGCACGCTGATGGAAGAAAACATTTCGCGCGAAGCCGGAGCCACCGCCGGCCAGTACACCAGCCCGGAAGATTTTCAATCGCTGATTCTGGAAATGGGCCGCGTCCCCGCTGAGCGCAACACCACCTACACGCGCATCAAGCTCAAAGTGCCCCTGGAAGAGTTCACTATGGAAGAAACGCTGGAGCCCGAATTTGCATGAGCGACGCCTCGCGTCCCATCGCCATCCTGGGTGGAACCGGTCCGGCAGGCATGGGTGTCGCCCTGCGCTGGGCGCGCGTCGGCGAAAGCATAATCATCGGCTCGCGCGATGCGCGTCGCGCACAGGAATCCGCTAACGACATTAACGAAAAAATCGGCGGTCAAGGTCGCGTCTCTGGCATGGAAAATTCCGCCGCCTGCGCCGCCGCCGATCTCCTCGTTCTCACCGTGCCCTTCGAGGGCCAAGCTACTCTGCTCAAGCAACTGAAGCCCGCGATCCGCCCCGGCAGCATTCTGATCGATGCCACAGTCGCACTCGCTGCGAGCGTTGGCGGACGCGCCTCCCGCACCCTGGGCGTCTGGCAAGGTTCGTCGGCGCAGCAGGCCGCAGAACTCGTGCCCAAGGGGGTGAGTGTCGCTGCAGCATTTCACAATTTGTCAGCTGAATTATTGAACGGAGACGATCCTCTGGATTGCGATGTCATCGTCTGCAGCGACGACACCAACGCAGCTCAACTCACGCGCGCGCTCGCCGCGAAGATTCCCGGTGTCCGCGCCATCGACGGCGGCAAACTCGAAAACGCCCGCATCCTCGAGCAGATCACCGCCCTGCTCGTCGGCCTGAACATTCGCCACAAAGGCCACGGCGGCATCCGCATCACCGGATTGCCGCCGGAAGC
>DATHNJ010000054.1:0-5867 GCA_035486155.1 Occallatibacter sp.
TCATGCGAGGGAATCTGTCTCCAAAAGAAATGGTAGCAGGAGGAGTTCACAGTTCGTAGTTCTTAGTTCACAGGGAACAGGGATGATGCAACGTGGATGGTTGCCTGCCGATTCCTTCCGCTTCGGGACTACGAACTGTCTTATCTATACAAGCTGTGAGCAGCAATGTAGTTAAAGACAGCGTCGGGCAGATCGCTGTGGTGTCCTTCGCCGGCGGGAATGCGTGCGACCTCGCTGTGCACCTCTTCGCGGATGGCGGTGGCGCTGATGTCGATGTGAAGGCCGGGAAGCAGGTAGAACGGCGTCGTCGCTCCCGCGGCATTGCGAATCGTACACGTCTGGAGCTCGACGCATTCGGCGGCGGGGACCGGCACGCACTCTTCGGCAAGAGCCAGCCCCTCGGGCAGCACCGCGGCCAGATCGGCGAAACTCTGGCCGGGACGCGAGGCGACGATGAGCGGCGCGAGGAAAGGAATGTCGACGCCGCGGCGCCAGCGGCGCAGATCAAGGAACGAATCGGCGCCGAGCAGGCAGAAGAGCGTACTTTGCGGCGGCAGGTCGCGCTTGAGCGCAGTAAGCGTATCGATGGTGTAGTTGGCGCCGCCTTCGATGGGCGCATCGGCAAGCGAGACGGCGAATCCCGGCTCGTCGGCGATGGCCAGGCGCGTCATGGCGACGCGGTCGTCGAAGCTGGCTGTGGAGCCCAGCGGCTTGAGCGGCTGCGCGCCCACGGGCGTGAAGAGAACCCCATCAAGCTGAAGGGCGGCCTTGGCCGCATGCGCAATCGCGAGATGGCCGCGATGCGGCGGGTCAAAACTTCCCCCAAAAAAGGCTACGCGGCTTCCGCCAAAGATCCCGGGGCGCTGCAGGGAAGCTTCAGCGGCGGGCTGGTGTTTAGAATTCACAGAGGTCCTTGTTTCTCATGCGCTATCTCTTTGTCATCCTCGCATTAGCCGGCATCATCGACGCCACGCTGGCTCTTCGCATCCACTACTCCACCGACACGCAGCCCTGCTCT
The DNA here is from genome assembly GCA_035486155.1 of Occallatibacter sp. Lineage (GTDB taxonomy): Bacteria > Acidobacteriota > Terriglobia > Terriglobales > Acidobacteriaceae > Telmatobacter. The sequence goes on from DATHNJ010000054.1 coordinate 1,019, forward strand.
ATCAACGAGCATTGGGATTGCGGCATTGTGAACCACAGCTCCTTCGCCGAACTGGACCACGTGCCGGTGGCCGGGATCGGCATGGCGGGATATTTAGCCATAGGAATTCTTGCCTGGTTCAGACGCCGCTTTGTCCTGCTGCTCGCCGCCCTGGTGGGGCTGGGCTTCGCCCTTCGACTCACCTTCCTTGAAGAATACGTGCTGCAGGTCTGGTGTTTCTACTGCGTCATCTCACAAACCATTGTCGCTGCAATCGCGCTGCTCAGCCTGGGCTGGTTCACGGTTGAGTACTTGCAATTAAAGCGCGCATCGGGCGCCGCCAGGGTCTGACGGACGGCGGGAAGGTCCGAATCCATGCGCTGATAAACTTGAAGACGACGCATGTTAAAGCAACGCTACGCGCGGTGGATGTACGAGTGGGAGACGCGGCTGACCACGCGCGATGAGAATCGCGTGGTGCGACCGCTTGAGTGGGGCTTCGAGTGGATCGAACCGTTTCTTGAGGCGCATGGATTCGACGCGCCCGATCCTGAGAGCGTGCGCGACAGCGACGCGGCTGAGACGGCGATGCGGCGGATCAATCAGCTCCTCATTCGCAACAGCGATGCGTTCTTCGGGTATGAGCGGCCCACGGATTTCCGGCTGGAAGAACGCCACCCCATGCTGTTTCCGACCAACGTTCGGCCCGAGACGATGGCGCAGGATGCGGAGCTGCGTGAGCTGGCTGCGTCCGGAAAGATGGAGAAGGCGCAGTTTCTGCGCTTCACTTCGCCGGAGCGCACGCCCTATCCCGAAAATGACATGGTGAATGCGCGGTGGTATCCGGCGCCTGCGCACAAAGACCCCAAGCGGCCCAAGCAGGCGATCGTTGTGATGCCGCAGTGGAATGCGGACGCTTTCAGCCACAACGCGCTGTGCAAGATCTTCAACAAATTTGGCGTATCGGCGCTGCGGCTGTCCAAGCCGTATCACGACATTCGCAGGCCCAGCGAACTCGAGCGCTCCGACTATGCGGTGAGCGCGAACATCGGGCGGACGATCTCGGCGTGCCGGCAGGCGGTGGTGGATATTCGCTGCTGCATCGACTGGCTCGAGGAGCAGGGCTACGAGCACTTCGGCGTACTGGGGACGAGCCTCGGCTCGTGCTACGCATTTTTGGCCAGCGCACACGATGCGCGGATCCGCGTGAACGCATTTAACCACGCATCGACGGCGTTCGGCGATGTAGTGTGGGCGGGGCAAAGCACGCGGCACATCCGGCAGGGTCTGGAAGATGCGGGGCTGACGCAGCAGCGGCTGCAGCAGTTGTGGGGCGCGGTCAGTCCAGTGAACTACTACGAGAAATTTGTCGCGCTGGCGAACGCGGATGCGGCAAAGAAGATTCTGCTGGTGTATGCCGACTACGACCTGACATTTCCGCGCGAATATTCGCTGCAGGTAGTAGATGCATTTCGCAGCTCGGGCGTGAAGTTTACGCCTCGCGTGCTGCCCTGCGGACACTACACGACGGGCGAGACGCCTTACAAATATATCGACGGATGGTATCTGGGCTCGTTTGTGTGGCGCGCATTTAAAGAGCTCCGCGAAGAGAAGGCTGCGGCTGGCGATTCAGTGATGAGCTACACCGAGAACGCGGAAGAGGAAGTCGGAACTCGCTAGACTGACAGGCGTCAGGAGGCCGCGGCGAGTCCCGCTCCGCAAAGGAGGTGGTAGGCTTCGTTGATCGAGGTCATCTTGTCCGTCGCGATGCGACGATCCTGTTCACTGCCTTGCACGAGCCGGTCGGGATGATAGCGCCAGACTAACTGACGGTAAGCTGCCTTGATCTGCTTGCGGGTGCTGTCTGCCGCCACGCCGAGCATGCGGCATGCATCTTCAATCGTTAACGATTGGCCTGAAGCGCGCGCGTCGACTTTCGTTTCATCGTGCACGCGATCCGAATTGTGGGAGAAAGACGCTCCGCGAACTCCATACGCATTCTTCCATGCGGCGGAAAAGCCTGAGGACATCGATGAGAAGGCGTGCTGGTCGTGCGATGCGTCGTGAACAAAATTGAGAGGCGCGGAAAAATCAAAGGGCCGGAACGTCGGAGTATCGACGTCGCGATGGGCGGCGGCTTCGCGGCGCTCCTGCAAGCGGTGCGTGGCAGCTTCAACGCCAAGAGTCCAGCTTTCGACGAAGAACTGGGAGTCGGGCTCGGACTGCGCTCCGAGCAACTCCTCCATCTGGGCGAAAAGATTCGGGAATGCAGCGGCGGTTTGCGCACCGCCCCAGGGCGAGCCCTGCGGAGACGCATGCGGCGCTGTGTGCGCCGACGAGATGCGCTGTGCTGCGGGGTGGGCGTCGCAACTGACTGGATAAGAGTGTTCCACCCGCTCACCTCGCCTGCATTCTGTCTATCGGCAGTTTGTGAAATTTCTTCTATCTGGGCGTACACGGTAGAGGGCAGGACGGGGCAGAGCTGAGTAGCGCCCCTTCCCAGGGCTGTGATTGAATAGGAATCTCAAGAAGCGCTCTAGAGGACGCGATCGGAGACTTCTATGCAATCTGATGTTGGGAAGGCCAGGCGCGGTTCAGCTTCAATCGCGGTTTCGCTGACGCTGCATGGAGCGGTATTCGCCTTCGTACTTTACCTTGGAGCGCGGATCAAGGATCAGCGTGTACCCGACCATCTTGAGAATACGATGGCGCTACTCGAGGTAGCGGGCGGGCCGCGCGCGCCCAAAGTTCCGCTGCCGCGCATGTCGGATGTGGGAGTGGTTCCCAAGGTTGCGCCGGAGCAGACGCGGCCGAAGGTCGAGCCGCCCAGGCCACAGGAACAGCGCGCCAAGAAGCCCAACGGGGGCGCGCCGATGAATCCACGGTCCGGCGATGGAACGGGTCGCGCGGAGACAGGCAGCGGCGCCGATGCGGAGAATGTGACGCCGTCTTTTCCGACATTTTCGCCGCGTCCGCCCGTGAGCGATCGAGCGCTGCTTCCGGCGAAAGAACAGAAGATTGTAGTGGACGTAGATGTAGACGCCCTTGGCGGGGTGGTGCGCGAGATTCTGGTGAAGGGGCTTGGCAACAAGCTCGATCAGGTGGTGCTCGACACGGTGAAGACGTGGCATTTTCAGCCGGCGACCAAAGACGGCAAGCCTGTGCCGACCGAGGCGGAGCTGATCTTTCCCTTCGGCCCGGATACGCCGATCACCATGTCATAGAACGTGTCTCACTGCGACTGATAGAACACCTTGAAGAACCGGTAGAGATTCCACAAATCCACTTTGGATGAGCCTTCAACGGTGGCGTGCATCGAGAGCAGCGGCACGCCGATATCGATTACCTCCATATCTTCGCGCGACATGAAGCCGCCGATGGTGCCGCCGCCGCCCACATCGACCTTGGGCGTCTGCGTCTGCCAGGGAATCTCGTTCTTATCGAGCAGAGCGCGGATGCGCGCGATGAATTCGGAGTTGGCGTTGAAGCCCGCGCCATACTCCTTGATGGTGACGCCGTAGCTGAGACGCGCCGCGTTCGATGGCTCCTGCGTGCCCTGAAAGATTGGGTTCTCGCCGTCGTTGGTGTCCGACGAGATGACCTCGGCGTTGTGGAGCGCATTGCGCAGGTCCACATCGTTATAGCTGGAGCCGCGTTCGGCAGCAGTGAGGCGCGAGTAGGACGCGGTGAGGAACTGCGAGGAGGCGCCAGTGTTGTTGACGGAGCCGACTTCCTCAAAATTGCTGAGGTAAGCCAGAGTGGTGTACTTCGGCGTCCCCTGCGTTTCGATGACGGCGCGCGCGGCGCAAAAGGACGAGAGCTTATCGTCCTGGCCCCACGCAGCGACCAGGCCGCTGTCGATGCCGAAATCGCGCGGCTCGAAGGCGGGAACGAGCGCCAGTTCGGCGCTGACGAGATCTTCTTCCTTGATGTTGAACTTCGACGTGAGCGCCTTGGTGACCTGCTCGGTGACGGAGCCGTCATCGGCGGGTACGCTACCGGCGACCGGATCAAGCTCTTCGCCTGTGAGAACTCCCGTGTAGGTACGATTGCGCAGCTCGGCATCGGAGTGCGGCGCATTAGCGGGGATGAGAAAAATCGGATCCGATGGGTTGAGCCCAATGGAGACGTCGATCTTGCGGCCATCTTCGGTGTCGATGCGGCCGACTAGCGCAAGCGGCGTGTTGGCCCACTGATACTTTTCGATGCCGCCGTAGTAGTGGGTTTTGAAGAGCGCAAAGCCGGTCTGGCCCGCGGGGTAGATCGGGCGCGCCTTGAGATCGATATGCGGGCTGTCCTGGTGTGTGCCGATCAGGCGCGAGCTCTCGGTGAGCGGCGCCGAGCCGATGACGGCGAGAATGACGGCGCGATCGCGATTGTTGATGATGAGCTTGGCGCCGGGCTTGACCTGTGCGGGGCTGGTGAACTCGACGAAGCCCGCAGCCTTGGCTTGGCGGGTGACTTCATTTGTGGAGAGCTCGGCGGTGCGCGCGACGGCCATGTAGCCTTTGTAGTCGTCGGCGAAGCGGAAGACCTGCGTGTGCTGATCGGGCGTGAGAAGTAGCCAGCCAGATTTCTTCGCGTCCCAGACGCTGCCGGATTTCTGAGCGGAGGCGAAGGAAGTGCAGAGAAGCACGGCGACGACATAACCGAAGAAGTGTTTCAACATGAAGGTGTCTCCAGGGACCGGATCAATCTGTATCGAGCAGTGTAATCGCAGCGGCGCGCGAATTACGGATTGATGGGAAGATTAAGGCGGAGCAACTTTGCGGGGTCGAGATAGGCGCCTTGCCAGCGGACGGCCCAGTGCAGATGCGGGCCTGTGACGCGGCCTGTCGCGCCACTGAGACCTAGAGCGTCCCCGGCCGCA
>DATHNJ010000055.1:0-5830 GCA_035486155.1 Occallatibacter sp.
CGCCTTTTATCGGCTAATACCGGCTCGGTCACCATCTTACTTGTCGCGATGTCTTAGCAGTGCAACTCGTGTTACTGGAAACTCCGTTTTCCGGGTTGAACTCGGACACCGACTGATCGCTCCGCGAAGGTCTATTGCGCGCAGCATTCACTCGTTGAACTTCAACAAAGCCTGTTCTTCGTGGTTTGTTGTTTGAAGAGACCACTGTCGCAACCAACAGCCATCAGAACAGCCACCAAACGTTTTTGGCCTCTCCGATTTAGAGAGGCCAATTCAATCTAATCTCTTTGTTTTCTTGGTGCCGGGAGGGGGGGTCGAACCCCCATGACCGCAAGGGCCGGCGGATTTTGAGTCCGCTGCGTCTGCCAGTTCCGCCATCCCGGCGCGGGTGGTAGGTAAGTGTAAGTATCGCACAGGGCTTACGCTGCACGCCACCGGACGATTGGACTGATATTCAAAAACGCCCGGGCCGTCCGCAGAAGGGGTCCGCTCTCGATGTTCCGCATTCCGAGAGCCTAGCCTTTGGAGCCGCCTCGCTTTCCACACACCTCATACGCACTGGAGCAAGCGCGAACCATGCGACAATAAAGGTAATCGCGATGACTCCTGCCTCCTCCGCAGTCGTACCTCAGCCGGTCGTTGTCACCCCGGAGCTCTTGGCGCAGCACAGCATCACCGCAGAGGAGTACGACCGCATCCTGGCGGCCTTGGGGCGAGTCCCTTCCCTCACCGAACTTGGTATTTACAGCGTGATGTGGAGCGAGCACTGCTCCTACAAGTCGAGCCGCGTGCACTTGAAGCGCCTGCCCACCAAAAGCGAGCGCGTGGTGCAGGGACCGGGGGAAAACGCCGGCATTATTGATGTGGGCGATGGGTGGGCCTGCGCTTTCAAGATCGAGAGCCATAATCATCCCAGCTATATCGAGCCTTATCAAGGCGCGGCTACCGGCGTCGGCGGCATTCTGCGCGACATCTTCACGATGGGCGCGCGGCCGTTGGCGGTGATGGATTCGCTGCGCTTTGGGCCCATTCGCGAAGGCGAAGGCGCCGAGCCCGAGTTGGTCCGCAAGAACCACTCCATCGTCGAGGGAGTAGTGAGCGGCGTTGCAGGCTACGGCAACTGCTTCGGGGTGCCGAACCTTGGCGGCGAGACAAAGTTTGAGCCTTGCTACAGCGGCAATCCGCTGTTGAACGCGTTTGCGCTTGGCCTGGTGCGCAAGGATGAGATCTTTTACGCGAAGGCTACGGGGACCGGCAATCCTGTCATTTATGTCGGCGCGAAGACGGGACGCGATGGAATTCACGGCGCGACGATGGCCAGCGAAGAGTTCAAGGAAGGATCGGAGCAGAAGCGGCCTAACGTGCAGGTCGGCGATCCATTCATGGAGAAGCTGCTGCTTGAAGCCTGCCTTGAAGCGATGAAGACGGGCGCGATCGTCGGGATTCAGGACATGGGCGCCGCAGGGCTGACCTGCTCGACCTGCGAGATGGGCGCGCGCGGCGGCGTGGGCCTGGATGTGGAACTGGACTTTGTGCCGCAGCGCGAGACCGGCATGAGCGCTTACGAGATCATGCTTTCGGAAAGCCAGGAGCGCATGTTGCTGGTGGCCGAAAAGGGCCGCGAGAATGAAGTGCTGCGCGTCTTCGCCAAGTGGGGCCTCGACGCGGTGATCGTGGGAACCGTCGAACCGGAGCCGCGCCTTCGCATTCGTCATCATGGCGAGTTGGTCGCGGACATTCCCAATCAATCTTTGACAGATGATGCGCCGCTGTATCACCGGCCTGTGGGGGCATGGAGAGCTCCTGTGCCCGTCGATGCGCCGGAAGATGCGCTGGCTGCGCTATCGAAGGATCGCGATTACACGGCTGATTTGAAGAAGCTTCTGGCGAGCGCCAATGTCAGCTCGAAACGCTGGGTGCATGAGCAGTACGACACCATGGTGCAGACCAACACCGTGCAGGGCCCCGGCGGCGAAGCCGGCGTGATGCGCATCAAGGGAACAGGGAACAGGGAACAGGGATCAGAGAACAGAGAGCGCGGGCTTGCGATGGCGCTCGACGGCAATGGCCGCTGGGCCTATCTCGATCCCAAGCTTGGCGCGATGCATGCGGTTGCAGAGGCCGCGCGCAAAGTGGCCTGTACCGGCGCGATGCCTGTCGCGGCGACCAACTGCCTGAACTTCGGCAATCCTGAAAAGCCGGAGATCATGGCGCAGCTTTCGGCGGCCATCGACGGCATTGCGGAAGCGTGTACGGCGTTGGGCGCGCCGATCACGGGCGGGAACGTATCCTTATATAACGAGACGCGCGGCGAAGGGATCTATCCCACGCCGGTGTTGGGCATCGTGGGGATTCTCGACGATGTGACTAAGGCTGTGCCGGCGGCATTTCAGCGGAGTGGCGATGCGATTTTATTGCTCTGGCCTGTTCCGCGCGCTGAGGCGCCGAATCCAAATCTTGAAGTCCCCTTCCAGCCGATTCCGATCAATCCTTATATTGTTCCGGCGATGAGCCTCGATCCGGCATTTCCTGTGGCCGAGCCTTTGGCTGCGCCGGTTTCGGATGCAGAACAGGATACGGTGGAAACGCCGGCAGAAGAGTTGGCTGCATTCGGCAGTTCCGAGTTTGCCAAGGCTGTCCTGGGCAAGCTCTGGGGAAAGCCGCCCGATCTCGATCTCGATGCTGAGGCCGATTTGCACACGCTGTTGCGGGGACTCGCCGATCGCAAGTTAATTCACTCGGCGCGCGACATTTCGGATGGCGGCATCGCCGCGGGGTTGGCGCAGGCGGCATTCGCACACGGCGTCGGCGCGAAAGTGGAACAAGAGCAATCGCTGATGGAGCACCCGCTCTTCGGCCTGTTCGCCGAACCGTCGTCGACAGTCATTCTCACGACGGCGGAGGACCACATCGGAGCAATTGAGAAACTGGCCGGCGAGTATAACTTCTTCGTAGCCCGTATCGGAACCACCGGCGGCGACCGCCTGGAAATTTCGGTCGATCACCAGCCGCTGGTTTCGGCTTCTCTGACCGATCTGCGCAAACCCTGGGCTACATCTCTTGAAGCAGCGTTGCATGACGAGGTGATCGCATGAGCCGGTTGCTGTTTCAAGGCGTCGCTGGAGTCTCCGATCAAACGCATGAGTTGAGCGCCGTTTCTCTGATCCCTGATCCCTGTTCCCTGATCCCTCGTGCGGTAGCTGGCGATGACAAGCTCCGCGAGGAGTGCGGCGTCGTCGCCATTCACGGCCATCCGGATGCGGCGCGCCAAGTCTATCTCGGCCTCTATGCGTTGCAGCATCGCGGGCAGGAATCAGCCGGCATCGCCACGGCGGACGGTCAGCATCTCGCCAACATTAAGGGCATGGGGCTGGTCTCCGAAATTTTCACCGACGATGTGTTGCAGAAGCTGCCCGGCGTCATGGCCATTGGACACACGCGCTATTCGACGACCGGCGACTCGGCGCTGCTGAACGCGCAGCCCATTCGCGTGGAATCGACGAAGGGCCTCATTGCCATTGCGCACAACGGCAACCTGGTGAATCTCGGCAACGTGCGCGCGCGGCTGGAACGCGACGGCGCGTACTTCCAGACGACGTCGGACTCCGAGATCATTGTGCAGTTGATCGCGCATTCCGGCAAGCACACGCTCGTCGACTGCATCGCCGACTCGCTTTCGCAGGTGGAAGGCGCATTTTCGATTGTGATGATGACGCGCGATCGCATCTTCGCCGCCCGCGATCCGCGTGGCTTCCGGCCGCTTTCGATGGGGCGCATCAAGAACTCTGACGGCCCGGACACGATCGTCTTCGCCTCCGAGACCTGCGCTTTCGATCTGTTGCGCGCTGAATATGAACGCGACGTGCTGCCGGGCGAGCTGGTCATGGTGACTGAAGACGGCGTCACCAGCCGGCAGTACGCGTCGGGCGTGCCGCAGTCGAGCTGTATCTTCGAGCATGTTTATTTTGCGCGTCCCGACTCGCGCATCTTCGGCCGTTGGGTGCAGGAGAGCCGCGACCAGATGGGCCGCCAGCTTGCGCGCGAGTCGCATGTTCCGGCCGACGTCATTGTGCCTGTGCCGGACTCGGGCGTGACGGCCGCGCTGGGTTATGCCGAGCAGGCAGGTGTCCCGTTTCGCCTCGGTCTAATTCGCAATCACTACGTGGGGCGCACTTTCATCGAACCGGAGCAGCGGGTGCGCGATTTTGGCGTGCGCCTCAAATTGAATCCTGTTCGCAATCTGCTCGAAGGCAAGCGCGTCGTTCTTATCGATGACTCGGTCATTCGCGGAACCACCAGCCGCAAGATCGTTCGCATGGTGCGGGGCGCAGGGGCCAAGGAAGTGCATCTGCGTATCAGTTGTCCGCCGACTATCTCGCCTTGTTTTTATGGCGTCGATACGCCGAGCAAACGCGACCTGATTGCCGCCAACAAGTCCGTCGAAGAGATTCGCCAATATATTGAAGCGGATTCTCTCGCGTATCTTTCGCTCGATGGCTTGTTGAAGAGTTGCGATGGGCACGAAGGCAACGGCTATTGCACTGCGTGCTACACGGGCAACTATCCTACACAATGGGTCGATGTGGACGAGATTCTGCCGGCGACGGCCGGCGTATAATTCGCTTCGAAGAAATCGATCGCTTGACTAGGCAATCTCACCAGCAAGATCGGGCTGATTTGCAATCACCGGTTTGCTGCGCACCAAGCTGCGCGTCAGCACAAGCATCGCCATAGCCGCTAGCAGACTAGGCAAAATCAATCCGCGCAAGCCGAGCCAATAAGCGCCAGTCCTGTCCTTCATCACGCCCATCCAATAAGGACCGACGAAACCGCTGAACATGGTGATCGTGTTCATTGCTGCGATGCCCGCCGCCGCCGCGCGGCCCGCCATGAACTGCGTGGGCACGGCGAGCGCCGGCGCCTGCAGAGCGTTCGTAGCGATGAAGCTGATCGCTAGCGCCGTTACAACCAGCCATCCCGGCTTGCCGTAACTGGCGACAAAGAAACTCGCCGCCATCACGCAGCAGGGGACGATGCAATGGAGCGCGCGATCGCCAGTGCGGTCCGAGTGTGCGCCGCCCAGAAGCATCGAGATTGCGCCGGCAACGCCAAAAGCCGCGATCAGCGCGCCTACCTGCCCTACGGTCCATCCAGTCGCGGCTTGGAGCATGGCCGGCGCCGAGAAGTTATAGGCATAGTTACAGAGGAGCACGTTGAAAAAGAACAAGCCGATAAGCCAGACCTTGGGCGAGCGCAGCGCCTGCATTACTCCGGCCTGATGGCCGAGATGCGCCTGCGCGCTGTCTAAGGCGAGTTGTTTCTTCAGCCACGCTTTCTCTTCGGTAGTGAGCCATTGCGCGTGTTCGGGACCATCGGGCAGCAGCGCGAAGATCACAACGCTAAAGCAAGCGGCGGGCAGGCCCTCGATTAGAAAGAGCCATTGCCATCCTGCAAGGCCGAACTTGCCTTGCAGGCCCAATAGCCATCCGGCCAGCGAACCCATCACTACTGAGCTGAGCGGCAGCGCGACGTAAAAGCGGCTTACCGCGCGGGCGCGCATCTTTGCCGGAAACCACAGCGTGAGGTAGTAAATCACTCCGGGAAAGAAACCCGCTTCGGCGATGCCGAGGAGTAATCGGAGCGTGTAGAACTCAAGCGGCGTGCGCACGAACATCATCGCGGTGGCGAGCAAGCCCCATGTCAGCATGATGCGAGCCAGCCAGCGCTTCGGCCCGAAACGCAACAGCAGCAGATTCGACGGCACCTCGCAGAGCGCATAGCCGACGAAGAACAAGCCCGCCCCGAGCCCATACACCGTCGCGCTGAAGTG
>DATHNJ010000056.1:0-56532 GCA_035486155.1 Occallatibacter sp.
GGCGGCGTCATCGGCGCCTTCAGCCTGCTGGCGATCAATTGGCTCGTGGTGCGGGTGCTATTCCGCTCGCCGCGCCTGACGCGCGCTTTCGAGGGCCGCTCGGCCGTACTGATTCAGGACGGGCATATCGATCGCAAAGCCCTGGAGCGGGAGTCTCTCACTCGCGAGGAACTGACTGCCGTGATCCACAGGCAGGGCTTTCAGCACGTCCAACAGGTGCGGCGCTGCGAACTGGAGCCCAACGGCAACTTCTACGTTGAGGCCTTCGAGCCTTCCATCGCCGACAAGCGGCATGCTGAACTGACCGCCAAGCTGGAAGAACTCGGCCGTCAGATCGCGGCGTTGAAGTCGCAACCGACAGAAAACTGACGTATCGTTCCAACCGGGCAGTCTAGCGAAGAACTTCCAGATCCACTGGCAGCTTGGCTCGAGTCCAGATTTTGTCGGTGGTCCAGGCCTTCGCCTTGCGAATGGAAGCGAGAGCAAGGCAAGCTCGGTCGCCCAGCGAAAGGGAGCGATCGATCCGAACAAAGGCAGCGGCGAGTTCGGCGCTTTTTTGGTCGAAGGCGACGAGTTCCACACCAGCGAGAAGCGCAGCCAGATCTCCACTGGTCATAGAATCGTGATCTCGATGCAGTTTTGTGAGGACTTCGCAGCAGTTCACCGAACTGATCGCCACCTGCACCTTTACGCCCGAATCGATCTGCTCAAGTAGATCGTCGAGACGTTTACCGCCGGGCTCTTTCAAAATCATCGCCAGAACGGCCGAAGAATCGAGCACAACATTATTCACCGGCTTCACGTGCTGCTTCCTCGCGCCGCTCGGAGAGAAACTCGTCCAGAAGGCCTTTCAAGCTGCCCCGTTTTTGAATGATGCCGGCGCGGATGCTTTCCAACGCCATCTTTCTGCTGAGAATTTTTATCTCACCGTTCTCCGCAAACACCGTGAGGGGCTCCCCCGGCTCCAAACCAAACTCGCGGCGAATTGACGCGGGAAGCACAATCCTGCCACTTTCGCCAAGAACTACCGTTTCTGCCATAAAATGCCACCTCTGATCAAGTATGGCACGATTCTGGGTTTGGCCATTCATTTGGCGATTCGCCTGCGGTTTGGTTTAGATAGTCGCGGACGTCCGCGAGCTGAAGGCCCACAACGGCAGCATTGAATGTCTGCGCAGGGGCAAGAATGGCGACGAAGTCGCGGTTGGCCCCACCGCAGGCGGCTATTCCCATTCGATGGTGCCTGGGGGCTTCGACGTGATGTCGTAGACTACGCGGTTGATGCCGCGGACCTCATTCACGATGCGGCTGGAGATGCGCTTGAGCAGCTCATGCGGCAGAGGGGCCCAGTCGGCGGTCATGCCGTCTTCGGAGTGCACGGCGCGGATCGCAGCGGTGTACGCGTATGTCCGCTGATCGCCCATGACGCCCACGCTCATCACCGGCAGCAGCACGGCGAAGCTCTGCCAGATTTTGTTATAGAGGCCTGCGGCCTTGATTTCGGCGACGACGATCTCGTCGGCCTCTTGCAGCAGGGCAACGCGCTCCGGGGTCACTTCGCCGAGAATGCGGACTGCAAGCCCCGGCCCAGGGAACGGCTGGCGGCCGAGAATCTCCTCGGGCATGCCGAGGTCGCGACCGATGCGCCGGACTTCATCTTTGAACAGATCGCGCAGCGGCTCGATCAGCTTGAGCTTCATACGCTCGGGCAGGCCGCCCACGTTGTGGTGGCTCTTGATGGTCTGGCTCGGTCCTTTCACGCTGCTGGACTCGATCACGTCGGGATAAAGCGTGCCCTGCACCAGCCAGTCCACGCCGCCGGTTTCTTTCGCGATGCGATTTGCCTCGTCGTCGAAGACAGCGATGAACTCCGCGCCGATGATTTTTCTCTTTGTTTCGGGATCAGTGACTCCGGCGAGCTTCCCTAAAAAACGGTCGGTCGCATCTACCCCCACGAGATTGAGCCCCAGCTTGTCGCGCAGATTCTTCTGCACGCTGACGAACTCGTTCTTGCGCAGCACGCCGTTGTTCACGAAGATGCATGTGAGCTGATTGCCGATCGCCTTGTGCACCAGCACCGCGGCCACCGACGAATCCACGCCGCCCGATAGTCCGCAGATGACATGGCCGCTGCCGACTTTCTGGCGAATCGAGTGGACCGTCGACTCGATGAAGTGGGCCGGCGTCCAATCGCCGCGCGCGCCGCAGATAGCGAAGACGAAGTTCTTGATGAGCTGCGGCCCGAGCGGCGTGTGGTGCACCTCGGGATGAAACTGCACCGCCCAGATGCGGCGTCCCTCGTTGGCGATGCCGGCCAGCGCATTCGACGTCACGGCCGTGCGATGAAATCCCGGCGGTAGTTCGAGCGCCTCGTCGCCATGGCTCATCCACACGTGCATCGATTCAGGCAGCCCGGCAAACAAGGGCGTCGAGCTGTCCTCGATCGTTACATCCGCGTGGCCGTATTCGCGCTTGGGCGCGGTGCGCACCTTGCCGCCCATGTGATGCACGATGAAGTGCAGGCCATAGCAGATGCCGAGCATGGGCGCATCGAGCTTGAGCAGCGCGGGATCTGCGGCCGGCGCGTCGGCGTCATAAACCGAAGAGGGACCACCGGAGAGAATGACGCCGATGGGCTTGTAGGACTGAATCTCCGCCAGCGGCGCGGTGCACGGCAGCACTACGGAGAAGACGTTCTGTTCGCGAATGCGCCGCGCGATCAGCTGCGTATACTGCGAGCCGAAGTCGAGGATGACGATTGTCTGGGTGTCCACTCCCTAGTGTGGCAGGACGATCGCGGGAGTGTAAAGAAGGCCTTTTTCATAGCGATGCTGCGCGTCAAGAAATCGCTCCGGTCTTCGGAAACTCTCGATCTTGCCTGATCTGCCGATGATCTCTCCTGGGAGCGGCGATGGGCGCTTATGCAGGCGGCGGATATTTGGGGAATGAGGACGGCGGCCCGCTGCGCTATGCGGCGCGCCAGCCGATTCTGGCCGCCGATGAAACCGTGATCGGCTACAAACTGCTTTTTCGAACCGATGTCGCCAGCCACTTTGCATGGAACGAGGTGAAAGACGCGAGCCGCGCCACCATCGAGGTCTCAAGCCTGCTCGGGCTGAACGTGCTGAGCGACAACCGCCTGGCTTTCATCCCATGCTCGCGCGACGTCCTGATCGAGAACTACCTTTCTTTTCTTCCCGCAGACAAGGTGGTCGCCGAAATCGGGCGCGAAGTCACACCGGATGCTCCGGTCGAGGAAGCCTGCGGCCGGCTCAAACAGGCGGGATTCAAACTGGCGCTCGACAGCTTTGTCGAAGGCGACACGCGCGCCTCGCTTCTTGGCGTTGCCGACTTTCTCACCGTCGATGTACAGCGAACGCCGTGGGACGAGATCATCCGCCTCGCGAGAACCCACGGCAACCGGAGCCTTGGGCTGTTGGCGGAGAACGTGAAGACCTGGGATGAATTTGAAGCCGCGCAGAGAGCCGGATTTCACTATTTCCAAGGCTTCTTCTTTCGTAAGCCGGAGACCATGCGCACGCGCGGCGCGCCGGCCAACCGCCTAGCCTATCTGCAACTGCTGCAGGCCGTGTCGAAGCCCGAGCTGCGATGGGACGAGATCGAAGATCTCATTAAAAGAGACGCCTCCCTTTACTACCGCCTGCTGCGCTACCTCAACTCCGCCGCGTTCAGCATTCGCGGCGAAGTGCGTTCCGTTAATCAGGCGCTCACCTTTATGGGCGAGAACGACCTGCGGCGCTGGTGCCGGCTGGCCGGCGTCTTCGATCTGTCCGGCGATCGCCCCTCGGATCTCGTTCTGGCGGCCTTGGTGCGCGCACGCTTCGGCGAGTTGATCCAGCGCGAAGTCGCCCATGGCGGGACGGACCTTTTTCTGCTCGGATTGCTCTCGCTGATGGACGCAATTCTCCAAGTTCCCATGAGCGTTGTCATCGATGGCCTGCCGCTGGATCACGCCTCGGCAAGCATGCTGCTGGATAACGACGGCCCGCTGGCGCCTTTGTACCGGCTGATCTGGTCGCTCGAAAGCGGCGACTGGGGCGCTGTGGTGCGCTGCTGCAGCCAGTTGAAATTGTCCGAAGAGTGCGTCGCCGGATGCTTCTCCGAGGCTATGGCCTGGGCCCAGTCGATGACCGTCTCCATCTAACAAATCATTGGACTTAACTAGTATCTACGCGCCCTTCGAACTCACCCTCGCATCCCCTGAATGGGGCATATCCATCCCCCGGCCGGATCGCTCAAAAGACACGAAAGCTGCATTGCTCGCCGCCCGCGCCGAGTCTACATTTGCACTATCGCAAGGGATTCACCGGAGAACGAACATGATCGCAACCATCCTCAACACCGACTGGACGGCAACATTGGCAAACGTTCCCAGCTATGGAATGGTCCTTGTTTCAGCCCCGGTCGTGAGCTTCCTGGCGATCAAGCTTCTGTTGCTGGCGAAGGCCGCCTCAGGGGATAAAAAACAGCGCGAGTGGGTGTTCACGCAGGAACGTGACGCCGACGGCCTTCCGGTGCTGGCCACGGCGAAGGTAGGAATCCGCAGGTTGCGGTAGACCACGCCGCAGAGCCGCCGCCGAAACTTCCTCTCGCTTCTGCACGCTAAATCCACACCCAGCGCCCATTTGTTCCAGCGCAATCCATCCCTTCCCTCTACTTTGTGACAAATCCACTTCTCCCCATGACCAGCCTCGGGATCGCCTGCGCCTTCGCGTGATAGCCTGCTAGGCAACTCAGATCAGGCGCCATATGCGCTGCAAGAGATTCCCCGTTCAGGGTGGTCTGACAAACTCAACCCACATATTTTGAGGACGCACGTTTCCTGAGGACGCCACTATGATGCCATCTCGTCTTGTTTCGCTTCTGCTTCTTGCCTCCGGAGTCGCTCTTGCGCAGGGTCCGAACGCAGAAAACCAAAAGCCCGTCCCGCCGCCTGAGATCAAAAGCTTCGATCCGTCGGCCATCGATAAAACCGCCGATCCCTGCACCAACTTCTATCAATACGCCTGCGGAAGCTGGCTCAAGAGCAATCCCATTCCCTCCGACCAGACGCGCTGGGTTCGTTCCTTCTCCGTGCTGGGAGAGCGCAACCGCTATCTTCTCTGGCAGGAGCTCGATTCGGCCGCCAAAGACCCGAAGAGTCCGCTGCAAAAACAGTTCGGCGACTTCTACGCGGCGTGCATCAATACCGACCTTGTGGAGAAGAAGGGCCTTACTCCGCTCGAGACCGCGTTTCGCCAGATCGCCGGCCTCGACAGTCCGAAGAAAGTCACCACGGTCATGAGCGAACTCGAAGCCGAGGGCGCGCCGGCGCCGTTGTTCAACTTCGGAGTAAGCCAGGACGAGAAAGACTCAACCAAGCAGATCGCGCAGATCGCACAGGGCGGGCTTTCGATGCCCGATCGCGACTACTACATCGTCGACAATCCGCATTTTCAGGAGATCCGCAAGCAATACGTCGAGCACATGACGAAGATGTTCACGCTGGCGGGCGACAGCCCTGAAAAAGCTGCCAAAGAGGCGGCGGCAGTGATGGAGATCGAAACCGCGCTGGCCAAGGTTTCCACCAGCCGCACCGATCTGCGCCAGCCCGAGAATCACTATCACATCTATACGGTCACGGACTTCCAGAAGCTCGCGCCCGACTTTGATTTCAGCGTCTACTTCACGGATGTGAAGATCGGCTCGTTCGACAGCCTCAATGTGGCCACGCCCAACTTCTTCAAAGGCCTGAACGATCTGATCGCCAAGCAACCGGTCGATGCATGGCAGGCTTACTTCCGCTGGCACGTGATCCACAGCAGCGCAACCAACCTCCCGAAGGCGTTCTTCGACGAGAACTTCGCCTTCTTCGGCAAAACCCTCGCCGGCCAGGTCGAGCCGCAACCGCGCTGGAAGCAGTGCTCCACGCTCACCGATGGGGCGTTGGGCGAAGCCGTGGGCCAGGACTGGGTCAAGCAGAACTTCCCGCCGAATGCCAAAGACAGCATGGATAAGCTGGTCGCGGCGCTCGAGAAATCGCTGGGCGACGATATCAAGACGCTGCCCTGGATGAGCGAAGACACCAAGAAGGCCGCCGAGGAAAAGCTGGCCATGTTCCGCAACAAGATCGGCTATCCGGAGAAGTGGCGCAACTACGCGGGCTTGAAGGTTGAGCGCAACGACCTGATCGGCAATGTGGAGCGCAGCGCGGTCTTTGAGCGCGAGTGGAACTTCGGGCATCTGGGCAAGCCGGTCGATGAGAAAGAGTGGGGCATGACTCCTCCGACGGTTAACGCGTACTACGACCCGTCGATGAACGACATTAATTTCCCTGCCGGCATTCTGCAGCCGCCGTTCTTCGATCCGAACATCGATCCGGCGGTGAACTACGGCGGCATCGGCGTGGTCATCGGCCACGAGATGACGCATGGCTTCGACGATCAGGGATCGAAATACGACGGCAAGGGCGATCTGCGCGAGTGGCAAACCGAAGAGGACCGCAAGCAGTTCACCCAGAGGACCGATTGCGTGGCCGACGAGTACAGCGGCTTTGAGACCGCTGCCGCCCATGGCGACTCGCCCGAACAGAAACTCAACGGCAAGCTGACGCTGGGCGAGAACACCGCCGACAACGGCGGCCTGCGCATCGCCTACATGGCGCTGCAGGATGCGCTCGCGTCCCAGGGCAAGTCGATCGACGAAAAGATCGACGGCTATACGGAGGCGCAACGCTACTTCCTGAGCTTCGCCCAGGTGTGGTGCCAGAACCAAACCGAGCAGGAGGCTCGCCGCCGCGCTCTGATCGATCCGCATTCCCCCGGCCAATGGCGCGTCAACGGCTCGGTCCAGAACTTCGACGGGTTCGGCAAGGCCTTCGGCTGCACCAAGGGCCAACCCATGTACCCGGCAAACTCCTGCCGGGTGTGGTAGACCTGTAGACCTGACGCCTCGGAGCTCCGCAGAACTTCGAGGCGTCATCGTTTCTCGCCACAAAGCCAGGAAATCAAATCGATTCGCCGCCAGCGCCGTTGACCTTTCGCCGAGCGACAGCGTCCAAAAGACAATCGCGCCCGAAGAGATTTTGCTGGATTCAAATCACGCGGAAGTCCGCAGAAGCAGGATCGAAGCCGGGATTGAAACCTGATCGAAACAGGATCGACAAAAACTCGGGGCGAGGGCGTGCAGTCGCAAACATGAGTTGACAACCAATGACAACCAGTCCAGGCAAGAGCGCTGTGGCTTCGGCGATCGCTGGACTGGCCTAACCAATTGCCCCCATCAGATTTTGGCAGGTGGATCGCCCAGTTTATTAAGCCGTTCTAGGCACAACCTGCCTCGGCCTTTTACAATGCAGCAGGGACCCATCCCAACCCAGCTCTGCTGCGGAATCAGCCACCTTGGCGGCCTAGCCGAACCAGGATGAAGGAATCGCATGAAGTTTAAGAAATTCGGCAAGACCCTTCTGATGATTGCCATCTCTGGCGGCGTCACACTGGGAATTACATCTTGCGTTCAAAGTTTTACGGTCGGTTATCTCTACGTCACGGGAACAAACAGCTCAGCATCGGCCAGCAATGCCGGCATTATCTCGGGCTTCAAGATCGATCACAACAAAGGCAACCTCACCCCGATTAACGGACTGCCCGTCAGCTCGGGGGGCGCCAACCCAGGGCGCGCCGTTCTTCTCACCGGCAGCCGGTTCGTCTACGTTCTTAACCGTGGCGCCAATTCCACGGATGGCACGCCCAACTGCACGGCCACCAATCAGTGTTCGGGCGCCAATATCTCCTTGTTCGCCATTGGCGGCAACGGCATCTTGTCGCAGCAGGGCCAGACGTTCTTCAGCCAGGGCATCAATCCGATCCGCCTGTTCGCCGACACCGCCGGCAACTTCCTTTACGTCCTCGATTCGATCGCTCCCGACAGCACCTCCTGCGCGCTGGCTCTCGGCGCCGGAGTCACATCCTGCGGCGACATCACCGCATTCAAGATCGACCCCACCACGGGCAGGCTTACGCTGGTTGTGAACGCGCAGGTCACCTCGGCCAGCGGTCAACCGCTGCCGTACTTCCCGGTTCCGGCGAACCCGATCGACTTTGTCCTGGCGTCGAGCTTCATCATCACCTTGAGCGGCACTCCGGCTACCGGCGATGCGGTCTTCCCGTACACGTATAGCTCCGCCTCCGGCCAGCTCACCGTGAACCAGAACAGCTCGCAGCCTTTGAACATCGCGCAGGCCACGGCGATCATCAGCGCAAGCGGATCGGTCTGGGTCCTGGATGCCGAAACGGCCTCCTACACAGTGGGCGGCACGGTGCAAACGGCCCCGAGCTGGATCTTCCAGTCCACGGTTGGCGCCAATGGCGCTCTGCAACCGGCGGTTTCCGGTTCTGTGCCCGGGCCCCCAACGGTGACCAACCCCATTTACCTCATCCCGGAAAGCAAAAGCGGCAAATGGATCTACGTCGCCTATCAGGGGAACAACAACACGTCCTCGGGCAACACCGAAAGCGGAATCGCTGGATATGTCGTCGATCCGCAGAACAAATCTCTGGATGACGGCCAGGTCTCCGGCAGTCCTTTCGGAAGCGGCTCCGGACCGCAATGCCTGCTTGAGGATCCTTCGAGCCAGTTCATCTACACGGCTAACTTCAACGACTCCACGGTGACAGGCCGCGTGATCGATCAAAACGCTGGAGTGTTGAACAATCTGCCGGGTTCGGCGAACAAGAGCTACCCATTGAGCGGCCCGGCGGCGTGGTGTATCGCCACTGGACGCACGAGCTAATCGAACGGAATCCGCGCTGGGGCGGAGTCACTCGCCCCAGGTTCCCCCGGATCCTGGCAACCTGAATCGCACAAGCCGTCAAAGTGGCGGGAACGATTCGATATTTGAAACCATGAGTGCGGGGCGCACGTTGCGCTCCGCCGACGAAAGATGCGAATGACGTTGAAAAGGTCGAGCCAGCTGGCGCTGGCCTCTGCGATGAGCCTGCTGGCGGCCGGACTTCTTACGGCCTGCGGCACCCTCACGGTTGACTTTGTCTTTGTAACCAGCGCAAAGGCGTCGGGGGCCAATAACTACGGCCTCATCGACGTCTTCGAGGTCAACTCCGAATCTGGCCGGATGAAGCACATTCCAACCTCGCCCTTCCCTTCGGGTGGGCGCAATCCGGTCGCGGAGGCAACCTCCCCGGATAACACCAGCCTGTACGTGGTCAACGAAGACGACAACACCATTGTTCAATTCGCCATCGGCAACGACGGCAAGGTCTATCCGCAGAACACGACCAACACGCCTGGCATCTTTCCCCTTGCGGTTTCCGTCGGCGGCAACCTTCTGTTCGAGGCCAGTACATATCAGCAACTTCCCAGCTGCTCGCCTGCCTCGCCATGCTCCGGCGCTATCGGCGTATTCCCCATTAAAACCGGGAATGTCTTAGGGGACGCACTGACAAATGCGAGCATCAACGCCAACTACTGGCCCCTCTCGCTACCCTCGAGCACCGGCGACATCCTGACTCCCACCGGGATTACCGCGGCAGCCTCCGGCGCATACGTCTACGTGTCGGCCGTTGACTCCACGTCATCCGCTGGGTACGTGTTCAGCTTTGCGGTCAACGCCGACGGTACGCTCACTCCGCTGAACGGCGGCGCGCCGTTTGCGGCCGGCAAGCATCCCAGCGCGATCGCAGCCAACTCCGGCGGGAGCGTGGTCTACGTAACCGATTCCACAAGCAACGGCGTCTTCGCATTCTCCTCCAATGCCGGAATCCTCACGCCGATCGGCGGCAGCCCCTTCCCATCCGGGAACGGGCCCGACGCAATCGTCGTGGATGCGAGCGGAAACTATGTTTTCGTCGCCAACGCTTTGGATTCGAATTTGACTGCGTATTCGTCCTCGGGCGGCGCCCTGGCGTCCCTTGGGACCTATGCAACCGGGACGCAGCCGTCTGCCATCGGCATCGACCCGTCTCTGAACCAGTATCTCTACACCGCGAATTTCCTTGGCAGCTCGGTCACCGGATTCCAGATCAACGGCAGTACTGGCGCCCTGCTCAACTCACAGGGCTCCCCGTACGGCGCCAACGCCAATCCGACTGCGGTGGCGGCAATTCCGCACGGAGCCGTGCAAAACGAACACTAATTTCGATGTCAGACACTCTTAAGAACAATCCGTATGCGGCTTTTACAATGCATACAGAACATCGACAACAAGATTCCAGGGCTGGCGTTAAAGATGGCCCACAACGAAGGAAGCGCATGAAGTTCAGCAAAACGAGCCAGCTCTTTCTGGTCTCTTCCGTGGGCTTGGCCGTGGCCGCTCTGTTGAGCGCCTGCCAACTCGTCACCATCGATTACGTCTTTGTGGCTAGTTCCGCCGCAACCGCCACCAGCCCCAATGGCCAAATCGATACCTTCGCTTCGGATTCCCAATCCGGCGCCATTCGCAAAGGCGCGCCGACGGTCTCTTCCGGCGGCGTCGATCCAGTCGCCATGACTGTTACCTCGACCTACTCCGATTTGTATGTAGCCAACGCGGGCAGCAACTCGGTGGTCCACTTCGCCATCGCCATGAATGGCGTACTCACCCAGAAAGACGCGGTCACGCTGGCGGCGCCTCCGGTCTCGCTTGCCGTAGACTCCGCGGGTGCGAATCTCTACGTCGTTTCCGGCAGCACCACCGCCACTCTCAGCGTATTCCCCCTGTCCTCCGGGGCCATCGGCTCGCCGACGACGCAGGTGGCTCTGCAGATTCCCGGATTCACGTCGGACGCAGTGGTTCCCACAGGCGTGAACGTACTGGTTAGCAACAGCAACGTGCAAGGCGCCGCGGTGTTCGCAACAGCATACGACCTGTCGGCTTATAACCCCGGCGGAACGACCACCAGCACCGCTCATCCCGGCTGGGTCTTCGGCTTTTCCACCGGCGCAGGCGGAACCCTCACTCCGGCTTCCGGCAGCCCCTATCAAGCAGGCGTCAAGCCAACCGCAGTGGTCTCAGACCCGACGGACCGCTTTGTTTATGTCACCGACTTCGCTTCGAACCAGCTGATCGGCTATGGCATCAACGAAGGCAGCACGCTGAACTTCCTCATCAACGGCCCGTTCAAGACCGGCAACGAACCCCAGGCGGTGACCATCGATCCGCGCGGCAAGTATATTTATGTCGCCAACTCGCTGGACTCCTCGGTCTCGGCATTTCTCATCGATCTTGCCACCGGCACGCCGTCGGCTGCCGTCAATCCTACGGGCAGCGCGACGAACTCGACCGATACGCAGCCGATGGCGATTGCCGTCGATCCTGCCTTGGGCCGCTACGTCTACACTGCAAACTTCCTCGGCAACTCCGTATCCGGCTTCCGCCTCGATCCGAACTCCGGCAGTCTGGCGCCAACGCAGGCCACTCCTTATCCATCGGACGCGAAGCCGACGGCAATCGCCATCGTTCCTCACGGCAACCATTCGATAGAAAACGTCGTGCCGTAAGAATCGACAGGCCTCAAGTAAAAAGCCCAGCCGATTGGCTGGGCTTTTTGCTGCTGCAATCTGTGGATTCGCCGCCTGTGCACAAGATCTGTCTACCCAGCCGCGTTCATCCACTTGCGCAGGACCCGCTGCGCAGGCTTCTCAACAAAGTAGAGCGCGAAGAGCGCCATCAGGATCAGCAGTGCGTAGCTGATCCACGGGTCGTAACGGTTCAGGCCGACGCGATCCAGCACATGCGAGTCGTGAATCAGGTTCCACATGTTGAAGTGAAGCAGGTACAGGCAGTAGCTCGCCTCGCCGACGAACACCAGCGGCTTGCAGCCGATCGTGTACGCCAGTGGATTCTCTCCCGCCAATCCGAGAATGATGCAGCCGAACAGCGGCATCAGCATTCCATCATGCAGAAGAGGGTAAGGCACGACTCCGGAGGCCAGGACGCCAAACAGCGCGACGAATCCGAAGACGCCTAGGCCCAGCCGCAAGAGACCGCGACGCGGCATCACCTCATCCAGCCCGGCCAGCAGAACGCCGAAGATGAAGCTCGCCAGATGCGGCAGCGGCGTGTACTTCAGCGCCTGCAGCCACGGCCCATAGCTGAAACGATCCACATGCGCAAGGTGATCGGGATTGAAGAGGACGTAGAGCGCTCCGGGAACGAGCCCCAGCATCCACACGCCGCCCAGCTTCAGAACGTGCAGCCCGATGCGCTCCGCTTTCTTCCAGCCGGCCATCCACGGAAAGATGACGTAGTAGAACGCCTCGGCCGACATGGTCCACGCGGGCGTATTCAGGAAGGTCGCGATCTCCGGAATCCAGCCTTGCAGGAAGAGCGGCGCGAGAACGATGCCCGTCCAGAACATGCCGTGCGTGTGCGAGGCCCACTCCTGCGGCAGCACGCGCCACGCCAGCACAAAACTGAGGAAGTAAATCGGATAGAGCCGCGTGAAGCGCGCCTTGTAGTAGCGGATGATGTCGAACTGTCCTGCGCGCGCGCGGTCCGCATAGTTATAAGCCATCACGAAGCCGGAGAGCAAAATGAAATAGCTCACCGCCGCGTAGCCGGCGTTCACCACCGGCGACAGCCAACCGAACCAGTCTGGATTGGAGAAGTGGAAAAGGACGATGTTGATGGCTGCAAAACAACGCAGGCCGGTCAGGGCTTTCAGCGGGGCTGGCTTGCGACTCTCCACCAACGTTTAGACGACTCCGGGCAACTGGTAGTCCATCATCTCAGAGCCGCTGCCCGGCCGGCCGAAACTAAGAACTGAAATCTAATCACTCGTACTGACTACTGAAAGCTGCTTTCAGGCGGTCACCAGCGATCCGACCTTTTCGCCTTGCACTACGCGTTTGATATTTCCCGGCTGATTCATGTTGAAGATGATCATCGGCAGGTTGTTGTCCTTGCACAGACTCACCGCGGTCAGGTCCATCACCTTCAGCCCCTGCTGCAGGATATCCATGTAGGTCAGCTCGTCGTACTTCACCGCGTCTTTGAACAGGACAGGGTCGGCGTTATAAACGCCCTCAACCTTGGTGCCCTTCAGCAGAACGTCAGCTTTGATCTCCATCGCGCGCAGGCTGGCGGCCGTATCCGTTGAGAAAAAGGGATTGCCGATGCCGGCGGCGAAGATCACCACGCGTCCCTTTTCGAGATGGCGCACAGCGCGGCGGCGAATATAGGGCTCGGCGATCTGGTTCATGAAGACAGCGCTCATCACGCGGCACTGCACATCGCGCGACTCCAGAGAGTCCTGCAACGCAATGGCGTTGATCACGGTCGAAAGCATGCCCATGTTATCGGCAGAGACGCGGTCCATCTTCTTGGCGTGCTCGGCGACGCCGCGAAAGAAATTGCCGCCGCCGACCACCACGCCAATTTCTACGCCCAGTTGGTGGACTTCAGCCAATTCGGCGGCAATCTCGGAAACCTTGGCGGCGTCGAGGCCAAACCCTTTCGTTCCCGCCAGCGCCTCGCCGGAAAGCTTGAGTATGATCCGCTTATACATTCTTTTTGAGTATCGCACACGGCCTGCAGGCGCCGGCCGACCCACGACCGAGTCTCTAAGCCGAAGGATGGCGCAGTTATGCGGCCGCTTCTGCTTCGCTGTGCTGCTGCGTACGGCGGTCGCCCTTCGCGTTGCTCATCTGCGCGACCTCCGGCTGAGGAGACGACGGCAAATAGATGGAAAACGCCGTGCCGCTCGGCTGCGTGGTGCGCGAGCGGAAGCGCAGCATGCCATGGTTGCGCTGAATGATGTCGCGCGTCAGCCACAGCCCCAGGCCCGTCCCGCGGCTGCCTTTGGTCGTGAAGAACTGCGCGAACAGGCGGGGTCGAATCTCGGCGCGGATGCCGCTGCCTGAGTCGGCGATGGTGACGCGTCCATACCGCCTTCCGTCCACCGACACGCACGACACGCGCAGTTGCAGCACCCCGCCATCGGGCATCGCATCAAGCGCGTTGCCGATCAGGTTCACCATTGCCTGCCGGATCTCTCCCGCCGAGCAATAGGCGATCGTCTTTGGACCGTCGACGCCAAGGTCGATGTGACGCTCGCGCAGTTTGCCGCGGAACAACGCCAAGGCTGACGACGCCAGTTCGGCAAGATCGGTGAACGTCGGCGTCGCCGGCGCACGATGATAGCGAAGCGTCTGGTTGATGATCTCGCTGATGCGGCTCAGCTCCTGCGAAGCCAGGCTGGAAAAGTGTTGCGCTTCGTCGAGCGTCCCGCTGTTCTCGACCAGATAGAGAAGATTGCCGATCGCCTCAAGGGGATTGTTGACCTCGTGCACCATGGTGGCCGCGAGCTGGCCACTCATGGCCAGCCGCTCGGTATTGCGCAGCGCTTCGTCGGTACGAAACTGACGATCGGCCGCATCGCGCACCTCGAGCTGTTTCAGCCGGGCTGTAGACGCTACCTGCACTGCGCTCAACAAGAGTTCCTTGCGCACTGGACGATCCAGCAGAAACAGGCTGCGGATTTCCATCCGCACCCGAGTCGCCGACTCGGCAAAGCGCGATTCAATGGTTCCGCTGGTCAGCAGCATGATGGGCAGATCGGACCACTCCGGCTGCGCGGCGACCAGCCGCCGCAGCGAACTCACGCCGTCGCCTGCCAATGCTTCATCGGTAACGATGACGCCGAGAAGGGTCGCGCTGTCCGTCGTTTGTATTTCATCGATCATCAGGAGACTCTCGGCCGGAAAGCCGGAGGCGTTCAACAAGGCGCAAATCAGCTCCCCATCGCGACCGACGGGAGCAACGATCACAAACCGGCGATTGGGAACTCTGTCGGACATTAGAGAAGCGGTTGCCCTCCCTTGAATTCCGGAGTACCCGTAAGTACCCCGATAAAGTTCTTCAGCGGGTCGCCGATGTTCAGCCGACCGTTGCTGATCGACAGCTCGCGTATTGAGCGCTCATGCGGACCGGAGCGCCGTTTCACCACCGAAAGCGCCTGCCGCACCTCGCCCGCAGCCTCAAAGTAACGCAACAGTAAAACGTTGTCGGCCAAATAACTTACGTCGGTCGGCGACGAAATTGCGTGTCCCAGCAGGCCATACTGCGCCAGCACCAAAAATGAAGCAACTCCCACTTGGTTTAGATACGAGAGCACCTCATGGAGCTGTACGGTCAGCGCCTGTTCTTCGCTCATGGAGTTCATCAGACCGTTCAGACTGTCGATGACTACAATGCGCCATCCACTTTCTTCGACGCCGCGGCGAATGCGGTCGATGAATTCGCCTGGTGACAGCTCCGCTGGATCAAGCTGCTCCAGGTGAAGGGTTCCGTTCTCGATGTATTTGTCCAGTTCCATGCCGAGGCCGCGGCTCCGATCCATAAACGACTGCCTGGTCTCATCGAATGTGAAGATTGCGCTTCGCTCGTTCCGCTTGGCTGCGGTCACGGCGAACTGGGTGCACAGTGTCGACTTTCCGCATCCCGTTGGGCCAGCAATCAGCGTACTTGTGCCGCGTTGAACGCCGCCGTTGAAGAGCGCATCAAGCTCGCCGATGCCACTCGGCAGGTCCTCGGCTTTGATTGGATCGCCGCGATGTTCGCCGGAGACAAGTCGGGGAAACACGCGCACCCCGCCTTTCACAATCACATAGTCGTGGAATCCCTCGCGGAAGCTGGACGCGCGCACCTTCAGCACTTCAAGCCGCCTGCGCGTGATGCCGTAGTTGCGCTGCAGCACTTCCAGACAGATCACGCCATGGGCGATGGTCTGCACCTGGCTCTCGATGTTGGCGCGAAACCGCTCGTCAAGCAGCAGTGTCGTGCAATCCCGGCCTTCAAAGAATTGCTTCAGGCTGAGAATTTGCCGGCGATAGCGCAGCGAATCGCGCGCCAGCATGCGCAGCTCCGACATCGAATCGATCACTACGCGCGACGGATTGACCTCCCGCACTTTGGCGAGGATCGTCTCCAGCGCGTCAGCCAGTTCAACTTCGGCGGGCTGAAAGACTGTGTACTGGCCGGCTGAGCCGGCGATCTCCGGGGGCGAGATCTTCGCGATGGCGATGTTGTCGAGCGTGAAGTCGTGAGAGGCGGCGACGTGCCTCAGCTCCGCTTCGCTCTCGGCGAGCGAGATGTACAAGCCGATCTCGCCATGCCTTGCGCCCTCGAGCAAAAACTGGAGCGCAAGCGTGGTCTTGCCGGCCCCTGGATTTCCCTCGATCAGATAGAGGAAACCCTTTTGCAGTCCGCCGTGAAGAATGTCATCGAGTCCCGCGATGCCGGTTTGGAGGCGTGCGTGTGCGTTCCCCATCCTTGTCGTCTTGCTCCTGCATCAGTTTTTTTACAAAACCCGCGAAAGACGCTGGAAGCGCCCTCGACACAGCGGTTGTAAAGCGGCAGTGAGAGGCGAGATACATTACTTTTCTCGGCGACCATGATCAGAAGGGGTTAGAAAGAAAACGATTCCAGCTCGTCGCCCCGCACAAGCTCTACGAAGAACTGTGATGCTCCTCTATGGGAGTCAAGTTGCTCATATGGCAGCCATGGACCGCACTCTGGAGCATTGCGATTGGAGCGGCCGCAGTAGTAACCAATTGGCCAGTAGTTCTCCGCCGCACCTCCTACATGCTCGGTCGTCACGTCGGAATCCTGCCGGTAAAAAGATTTTTCACATCTTGACAGAACGGAAAGGTGGCGATAACGTTCGCTGCATCTCAAGCGGTTCCCTTTGCGGTCGTCCCTGAAATCGGCGGGTTTATCCCCAAAACTGACGCTTCGAGTCGAGCTGTAAGCCATCCGTCCCGACACAGCACGGCTTTGCGGCCCAAACGACAACTGGAGGCTACTGTGACTTACAACGTAAGAAAGTTGTGTTGTGCATTTGTGTTGCCTGTGCTGTTCCTGAATCTGGCAATCGCCGTCTGCTCAGCGGCTGAACATGGATTTGCTGCCCTTACCGGCAGCGTCAACCGTACGACCGACACGGTTACAGGCAAGTTCAGCAGCTCACACATGGTGGTAGACGTTGTTCTGGCGCCCAATAACGAGTCGGAGCTATCCAGCCTTCTGGCGGATGTCTATAACCCGCAGAGCAAGAACTACCAACACTGGCTGGGCCAGGGCGAGTTCTATGCGCGCTTCGCGCCGACTGCGGCCCAAACCGAAGCCGTGACTGCATATTTGAAAGAAAGCGGATTGGATGTGGAAGCATCTTCTTCGCCGTTCATGGTGCGCGTGAGCGGACCGAGCAACATGATCGAGACTGCGTTCAAGACCAATCTTCAAACCTTCCGCAACGCTAAGGGGATCGAGTATTTTTCCAACGCTTCAGAGATTCAGCTGCCGGAAGAGTTGGCTACCGGAGTACGCGGCGTGGTGGGACTTTCCAATACCGTGCGCCTTCACCCGATGACGGTGAAGCCACTGAAGCAGACCAAGCCGGCGAGCCCAGGCTGCGAAACTCCCTACGTCACCACGGCGCAGCTCTATAACGCGGTCAATAATGGCGTGGGATTTCCCTACGGTTATGGCGGCGGTCCAGGATGCAACGGCCTGACGCCCGCGCAGACCAACGCAATCTATGGCGCGCCGAACTTCGGCCCTTATGGCAAAGGCGCCGGAGTCAACCTCGCGGTGTTCGAGCTGTCCGGCTACCTGCACTCCGATATCGAAACTTGGGCGCAGACCTTCTATGGCGTGCACTATAACCCGCCGCTGGTCGATATTACTGTGGATGGCGGCCCACTGGCCCCGATCTGCCCGGTAGGCGATCAGTGCCCAGCGGAGTTCAATGGATATTCGGGCGACATCGAAGTCGATGCCGATATCGAGATGCAGCTCGCGATCGCACCAAACGCCAGTCATATCCTGGTCTACAACGCTCCCAACGATTTCACCGGTCAGACTGAGCTGGACGAGTACACAAAGATCGCAAAGGACAATATCGCCGCCGTGATCAGCTCCAGTTGGGGTGGATGTGAGAACGACGCCGGCGTTGGATATGCCGAGGCTGAGAACCTGATCTTCGAACAGATGGCTCTTCAGGGGCAGAGCGTGTTCGCCTCTTCGGGCGATACCGGCGCTTTCGGATGTATCCGGGACGATGGGACCACGATCGTCAATGTCGCAGATCCGGCCTCTCAACCCTGGGTGACCAGTGTGGGCGGAACCTCACTGGAATCGTTCAATCCAGATGCGAATCCCGATCCCAACTACCCGACGGGCGTCGAGACGGTGTGGAATGTAGATGACCTGTGCAACGCCAGCGCGAATGAGGGCGGAGCGCCAGGGTTCTTCTGGTGTGGCGCCACCGGCGCGGGCGGCGGCGGGAGCAGCCAATTCTGGGGCCGTCCCCTTTATCAAGTCGGCCCAGGCGTCAACAACGCCTATACGCAACACGGCCCGTCGCAATGCGTTTTGGCAAAGGCGGGACAACCATGCCGAGAGGTTCCCGACGTCTCGGCAAATGCCGATCCCTATACCGGCTACGCTGAATACTGCGCGGGGGACCCGAGCACTAACAGCGAGTGCGCAACCTTCACCGGCAGCGACGTCCCGGCCGGCTGGTTGGCGATCGGCGGCACCAGCCTTTCGTCGCCGTTATGGTCAGCGGTCATCGCCGACCGCGTCAGCGCCTCCGGATTCAGGGTCGGGAATGCGAACCCGCTCCTCTATCTGCTCTTCAACCTGGACGCGGACGGATACTTCCACGACATCACCGGGGGGCGCCAATCGACCAACAACAACGGTTTGTTCCCCACCACGCCGGGATACGATCTGGCCACGGGCATCGGCACGCCAAGGATGTCGTCCATCATCACGCTCGTCCCGCAGTTCTAGCGGACGACGAATCTGCCTCAACCTTCCTACAGCAGAAAGGCCCGGAGCAAATGCTCCGGGCCTTTCTGTGTGAGTCGAATGGGCTGGCTTACTCGCTGGCGGCTTCCGCGGCCTTAGTCTGTGACACGGTCCAGTCAGGCGCGCCTACCTTGAAGCGGGCAAAGCGCCGCACGGTGATGTTCTCGCCGAGCTTGCCGACCTTCTGCGCGATGAGCTCCTTGATCGAGATCGTCTGCTCCTTGATAAACGGCTGTTCAAGCAGGCAAACCTCTTCATAGAACTTCGCCATCTTGCCATCGACGATCTTCTCGATGACCGGCGCCGGCTTGCCGGTAGCGGCAGCCTGCGCGCGATAGATTTCCTTCTCGCGCTCCAGATCCTCTATCGTTACGTCCTCGGGCTTCACGTAGCGCGGATCGCTGGCCGCGATGTGCATCGCGATATCCCTCAGCAGCTCCTGGAAGTCTTCGGTGCGCGCGACGAAATCGCTCTCGCAGTTCACTTCGAGCAACACGCCGATCTTGCCGCCGGCATGGATATAGGTGCCCACGGCGCCTTCGTTGGTGCTGCGAGCCGCCTTCTTTTGCGCCGACGCCATGCCGCGCTTCCGCAACTCGACGAACGCCTCTTCGATGTCTCCCTTGGTATGCTGCAGCGCCTTGAGGCAGTCGCCCATCGGCGCGCCCGACTTCTCGCGGAGATCCTTCACCAACTTTGCATCAATCTTGTCAGCCACCGTCGTCATCTCGCTTCCTTCTCGTCTCCACCGCTGTTGGCGGCGAAGTCGCAGTAAAACCCACCGTAGGTGGTAAAACCCACCGCAGGTGGCATAAAAAGAGCGTGGCGCGAATCCTGCGGGCCACGCTCTTCTCAGTATGCGCACGCTTGTGCGCAGATATGATTAAAAGCCTTCCGCGACTTCCGCCTCGTCCAGCGCCGCTACCGCCGCGGGCGCTTTGCGAATGCCGCCGCCCAGAGCCGCCTCGAGGTCAACCTCTTCCGCCGGGGCCGAAGCCTCCAGCGCAATGCCTTCCTCCGCTGCCGCAACTGGCGCCTCTTCAACAAATGCCTTGTCGCCTACCAGGTTCACGCCCTCGGCCGCCGAGTCGGCAATCTTCGAGGTGAACAGCCGAATGGCGCGCAGCGCATCGTCGTTGCCGGGGATCACGTAGTCCACAACCGTCGGATCGCAGTTGGTGTCGACCACCGCAACCACGGGAATGCCCAGCTTGCGCGCTTCCTTCACCGCGATCGCCTCGTTGTTCGAGTCGACCACGAAGACCGCATCGGGCAGGCGCTTCATGTTCTTGATGCCGGCAAGGTTCGCCTGAAGGTGCTTGCGCTCGCGCTCCAACCGGATCACTTCCTTCTTGGTCAGCAGCTCGTAGCGGCCATCCACGGCCATTTCATCCAATTCCTGAAGGCGCTTCACCGACTTCTGCACCGTCACCCAGTTGGTCAGCAGCCCGCCCAGCCAGCGCTGGTTGATGTAGGGCATGCTGGCGCGCGTCGCCTCTTCGGCAACCGCATCCTGAGCCTGGCGCTTGGTGCCGACGAACAGGATCGTCTTGCCGCTGGCGCACAGCTCGGTGACAAACTTCGACGCGTCCTTAAACAGCTTCAGCGTCTTCTGCAGGTCGATGATGTAGATCCCGTTGCGCTCGCCAAAGATGTACTCCTTCATCTTCGGATTCCAGCGCTTGGTCTGATGCCCGAAGTGAACACCCGCTTCGAGCAGCTCCTTCATTGTGATCGTGGCCAATGGGCCTCCTTCGTGGATTGCATCCGGGGGATGCTGCCGGCCCCGGATTGAACCCGCTCGCGCGGGAGATTGAAAAGCCAGTAGTCAGTGATCAGTTCTCAGAAATCAGCACGGAAAAAACTGACCACTGACTACCGACCACTGCAAGCGCCTAGCGCTTGCTGAACTGGAACCGCTTGCGGGCGCCCTTCTGACCGTACTTCTTGCGCTCCTTCACACGCGCATCGCGGGTCAGCAGGCCTTCCGCCTTCAAAGTCTTGCGCAACTCGGGATTGAACAGGATCAACGCGCGGGCCACGCCCATCTTCACCGCATCGGCCTGCGACGCCACGCCGCCGGAAGACACCGTCGTGACCACGTCGAAGCTCGACGCCAGATCGGCCACAACCAGAGTCCGCTTGGCGGAGACGCGCTGTTGCTCGGTGACGAAGTACTCGTCAAACGCCTTGCCGTTGACCTTCCACTCGCCCGTGCCCGGACGCAGGAAGACGCGGGCGATCGCCGATTTGCGGCGGCCCGTTCCGTAGTATTGAACCAGATCTGCCATTCGTTTCTTAGCTCTCTCCGCCGGCTTCTGCAGCGCGGCTAAATCCTTGTACGCTCGGGACCTGTTCTGTTCCCTAATCCCTTGTTCCCTCCGAGATTGCGTTACGCAATCTCGAGAGCCACCGGCTGCTGCGCCAGGTGGGGATGCTTGTCGTCGCGATAGACCTTCAGCTTGGTCGCCATCGCGCGGCCTAGCTTGGTTTTGGGCAACATGCCCTTGATCGCCTCTTCCAGAACCTTTTCCGGCCGGCGGTTGATCAGGCGCGTGAACGACTCCTCGCGCAGACCGCCGGGAAAGCCGGTGTAGCGGCGATAAAGCTTCGTCTGGGCCTTCAAGCCCGTCAGACGAACCTTCGCCGCATTGATGACGATCACGTGATCGCCCATGTCGATGTACGGCACATACTTGGGGTTCAGTTTGCCGCTCAGCACGCTGGCGGCTTTTGTGGCGAGCCGGCCCAAAGTCTGGCCGTCGGCGTCTACCACATACCACTTGCGGTCAATATTCTTGCCGCTCGGAACAAAGGTTGACATTCTCTTCCTGCCCTCGAAAATCTCTTCCGGCCAAACTGTTGGCCGCAAAAACCTGTTTCGGCCCGCGTTGAACGCAAGGGCCTGATTTCCACCCACAGCCAAACAAACCTGTTCGCGTGAGGATTGCGGGGGCTGGCCCTTGAAGGGCTCCTGGCTTAGCTGGATTGCATGCACAAATCCAGTCGCCGGCCTGTTTCCTGGACTACGGAAGGGTCAGATTGAGTGCTTACGGACCCCAGGCGCAACACCGCGCAAGGACTTCAGAATACTCGAAAACCAACGTGGAGTCAACGAAATCGGCCTCAGAACGATCTCGGCCGGCAGGGGCGGGCAGAGAGACCGCAGGACCAGCGGCAATTCCATCCCAACGTCACTCGCCGGTAACTGGCGAAGCGCGCGGACCGCTTATACAGTGGGAGGCAATGCCTCCGTTTCATGATCTCCTAACCGCTTCCGATCTGTCTGC
The DNA here is from genome assembly GCA_035486155.1 of Occallatibacter sp. Taxonomy (GTDB): domain Bacteria; phylum Acidobacteriota; class Terriglobia; order Terriglobales; family Acidobacteriaceae; genus Telmatobacter. The sequence continues at coordinate 22,102 of DATHNJ010000056.1, forward strand.
GCCATCGCGCGGCCTAGGAGCGACTGTGCACGACTCCGCCGATGAAATCTAGCCCAGCTCGCGCCCTCGCCGCCGGCTGCATTACTGCCGCCGGCTTCCTCTTCATCTCCGCCGTGATCGCAATTGGCCTGGCGAAGGCCAATCCTGGCGGGAAGGACTTTATCGAGTACTGGGCCGCCGAGCAGGGGCTGGTCCGCGGCAATCCTTACGATTTCGCGGCAATACTGCGCATGCAACACGAGGCCGGCTTTGAACCTGCGCGGCCGGAGTTCTGGTACAGCCCGCCTCCCGCCTTTCTGCTCGCGTTGCCATTGGGCTATCTCAGCGCAAAAACCGGCTTAATCGCCTGGACCATCTTTCACTTCGCGTGTCTTTCGATCTCGTTGTGGCTGTTGTGGCGGCTCCACGGCCGGCCCGACAGCCTGCTTCATTTATGCGGCTATCTGTTTGCGCCAGCCGTCATCTGCCTTGGCGCAGGCCAGATCAGCATCTACTTCCTGCTCGGCGTGACGCTGTTTCTTACCCTCCATCAGACCCGCCCGTTTCTCGCGGGAGCCGCTCTGTTCCCCTGCATCCTCAAGCCGCATCTGTTCCTGCCCTTTGCGCTCGTACTACTGCTGTGGATCGTGAGCAAAAAAGCGTACTGGATTCCCGCGGGGTTCATCGCAACATTGATCGCCGGCGCCGCGGTTGCGATGAAATACGATCCGCACATCTGGTTCCACTACACGCGCATGATGAAGACCGAGGGCATGCTGAACGAATACATCGCCACCCTCAGCGTCTCGCTTCGCTTCCTCATCGATCGCCGTGCTGTCTGGATCCAATTCATCCCCGCGTATATCGCCTGCGGCTGGGCCATCTGGTATTTCTGGACCCGCCGCGCGCGCTGGAGTTGGATGGATCAGGGTCTGCTCGTGCTTCTGGTCTCCGTGATGTGCGCACCCTACGGCTGGTTCTTCGATGAGTCGGTGCTGCTCCCGGCCGTCCTCACCGGCGTCTGGCGCGCCAAAACATCCGACCGGCCACTCTGGCCCATCGCGCTGATCGCCGGGGTCGCTCTGATCGAAGTCTTTCAATCGGTCAAGCTGATGTCGCCCTACTATCTCTGGACTACGCCCGCGTGGCTCGGATGGTATCTGTACGCCACGCGCTTCAATGCCTGGGGGATCACAACGCAACCTCATCCAACGCCCCCAAATGAATCCGAAGAACTTCCCAAAGCGCTTCCGAACTCCCGCGTTCCCTTGGCATGAACAGTTCTTCGCGACGCATTCTCGCTGCCGGCATCATCGTTGCAGGCGCCGTTATTCTTGCCGCCGTCTTCGCGCTCAGCCTGCAGGAGAAAGACGCCGCCACGCGCGATTTCATCGGCTACTGGGCCGCGGGGCAGCAGATCGTTCATGGCGCCAACCCCTACAACGTCGATGAAGTTCTGCATCTCGAAAAATCCGTCGGCCTCGGCGATCTGCAGATCAAGATCACGCCCAGCCCACCGGTTGGACTGGCTGTCGTTATCCCGCTCGGCTTTCTCGGCGCCAGGAACGGACTGCTCTTCTGGATGATGCTTCAGATCGCCTGCCTCTCGATTGCGCTCTGGCTCGTCTGGCGACTGGCCGGCAGGCCGCAGTCGCGTCTGCATCTATTCGGCTATCTGTTTGCGCCCGCCGTCGCCTGTCTGATGGCCGGCCAACTGGGCATCTTCTTTCTGCTCGGCGTTGCGCTCTTTCTCTTTTGGCAAGAAACTCGACCGTGGCTCGCCGGCGCGGCGCTATTGCCCATGACGCTGAAGCCGCATCTCTTTCTTCCCGTCACGCTCGCGCTTTTTCTCTGGATCATCATGCGCCGCAAGCCGCAGATCATCGGCGGCCTCATCGCAGCGTCGGCCATCAGCTACGCGATCGTCCTCGCCTTCGATCCTCACGCCGGCTCGCAGTTCATCGCCATGATGCACTCCGACATCATGCAGGGACGATTTGCGCCGACGCTCAGCGCCTATCTGCGCCTCGAAGTGGCGCCGCGCGCCGCATCGCTCGAATTTTTGCCAACGGCTTTGGCCTGCCTCTGGGCGGTCTGGTATTTCTGGTCGCGCCGCGATCGCTGGGACTGGATGCGCCACGGAATGCTCGTTCTGCTCGTCTCCGTGCTATGCGCGCCCTATGCGTGGTTCACCGATGAAGCGGCTCTGCTGCCGGCGGTTCTCTTCGGCGTCTATCGCGCGATCGAGACACGCCGCTCGCTCATTCCCATTGCGGCGTTCACAGCGATCGCGCTCATCGAGCTCTATGCCAATGTGCGCATCACCGCCTGGTACTACATATGGACCACGCCCGCATGGCTCGCCTGGCATCTCTACGCTACACAGCGGCAATCCTGATCCCTGATCCTTGGACAAGTATCAATCCGCCCGCACGAGCCTCCGCTGCAACTCCTCCAGCGTTTGCCCCTTGGTCTCCGGATAGGTGAGCAGCACGGTGACAAACTGAACCGCCGTCATGATCGCAAAGAGCACAAACGGCGCCGCCGTGCTCATCGAGTGCACCACAATTGGAAACGTCTCTGCGATCGCCGCATTCATAAACCAGTGGCTGGCTGAGCCAATGCCCTGCCCCTTCGACCGCACCGACGTGGGAAAGACCTCGCCGATATAAACCCAGATCACCGCGCCCTGCGAAAGCGCGAAGAACGCGATATACGTGATCAAAATCCATACCAGCATCGAAGTATGCGTCTGCGTTGAGAAGATCCACGCCACGCCGGCGAGGCAAGCCGCGGTTCCAGCAGCGCCGATCAGCAGCAAAGTCTTGCGCCCCAGCTTGTCAATCACGCTGATGCCGACCATAGTGAAGACGAGGTTGGTTGCGCCGATCGCAATCGCCTTCTGGTCGCCCGAAAGCTGCGTGAATCCTGCCGCCGCAAAGATGTCGTTAATGTAGTAGAGAATCGCGTTGATGCCGGCAAGCTGATTGAACGCGCCTATGGTGATGGCGAGAAACAGCGGGTAGCGATACTTCCACTGAAAGACGCGTTCGTGCGCCGAAGCGTGTTCCTGCTTGAGCGCCGCGCGGATATCGGCCAGCTCCGCTTCGGGGTTGGGGTCGCCCATCATGCGCAGCACTTCGAGGGCTTCATCGATACGATCGCGGGATGCCGACCAGCGCGGGCTGCGCGGAATCCCGAACAGCATAATCAAGAACGCGACTGCCGGAATAGCGGCTATGCCCACCTGCCAGCGCCACTCCGCGGCGCCCAGATGCATGGTGCGGATCGCGTAGTTCGACATGTAGGCCAGCATGATGCCGAACACGATATTGAATTGGAAAAGCGCCACGAAGCGCCCGCGCCACTTGGCCGGCGACAGTTCGGCGATATACACCGGCCCCAGCACCGACGAGGCGCCGATGCCCAGTCCGCCGATGAAGCGGAAGACCAGAAACGAATCCCAGTTCCATGCAAACGCGCATCCGGCCGCCGACAGAACATACAGCACCGCGGTCAGTCGCAACGTCTCGCGGCTGCCGAGTTTCTGCCCAATCTGTCCTGCGCCCAGCGCGCCGATCACGGTGCCGACAAGGCCAATGGCGACGGTGAATCCCTTGTACTGCGGACTGAGATGGTAGAGGTTCACCAACGCATCGATGGCGCCGGCGATGACCACCGTGTCAAAGCCGAAGAGCAGTCCGCCCAACGCTCCAGTGAGCGTGGCCTTCATCAAGTTCAGATTGGGCCGCATTCGTTCAAAACTCCTTGGAAACGATACCATCCTACTGGGCGCAATTGACACAACGCTAAGATCAACCGGTTCTTGATGCGCACCTGTTGCCAAGTTGATACCATCGCGAGGAGGCTGAGGAGCTCACAAAACCCGAAACAGCCCGTACGCCATCCAAACCACCCGACAAGGAACATCCCCCATGGCCCTCTTCTTTTATCTGCGTCCAATCCCTGCTCGCGTTCGCGCAGCCTTCCTGATCATGCCAACTCTCCTTGCAGCCTTTGCCCTTGCATGCGCCGGACAAAACGCGCCCAGGCCCGAGTACGCGCCCAAGCCAGCCGCCAATCCTGCGCCCGATGTTCTGGTGCTCAGCAACGGCGACACGCTGCACGGCAAGTTCGTCAATTCCTTGCAAGGCAAGATTACCTTTCACAGCGATCCGCTGGGCGACATCACCGTCACCTGGGACAAGGTGAAAGAGCTGCACGCCACCGAGCAGTTCTCGGTCCTCGACAAGAACATCAAGCTGCACGGACGCAAAAGCACAGGCGGCATTCCCGCCGGCACGCTCGATATGACGGATCAAGCGATCACCGTCGGAGCGGAAAACGGCCCGACGCATGCCCCGATTCCTGTAAAGGACGCGGTGAACATTCTGGACGCGGCGACGCTGCAAAAGCAACTCAATCATGAGCCGAGTTTCTTCTCCGGCTGGAACGGCGCAGCCACGGCAGGCGGAACCGTTGTCACCTCAACCCAGGATCAGTACACGGTGTCGGGCGGCATCAGCCTTGTACGCGCCGTTCCTGAGGTCCCGTGGTTGAACCCGCGCAATCGCACCTCGATGGATTTCACCGGCTCATTCGGCAAGATCACCGAACCCGGAGTGGCCCCCACGAAGTCCGCCATCTACCACGCCGACGCCGAACGCGACGAATACTTCTCGCCGCGCGTCTTCGCGCTTGGGCAGACAGCCTTCGATCACAACTTCTCCCAGGATCTCGACCTGCAACAGATCTACGGCGGCGGCATCGGCTGGACTGTGCTCAAGACCGCCAAGCAGGAGGCCGATCTCAAGGCGACCGTCCAGTACGAGAAGCAGGCCTTCATCAGCGGGTCGGCCAACACCAACCAGAACCTGATCGGCTCGACCTTCGCGGCCAACTATATGGCCAAGACCAAGCTGGTCACTTATGTGCAACAGGTTTCCTACATTCCGGCGTACAACGATGAGCGCGCGTACTCGGCGAACGAGACCAACACATTTGCCTTTCCTGCGTACAAGAATTTCAGCTTCTCGATTGGCACCATCGACTCGTACCTCAACGACCCGCCAGCCTCGCTGCCGCCTACCAAGCGCAACTCATTCCAGTTCACGATGGGTTTGACCTACGCAATCAAATCCAAGGAATAGGCAAATCCAAAGAACAGGGTGAATCTTCGAGCACGGTTCACCCTCTAGTAAACCGATAAAGCTAGCCAAGGGCTGCCACCTGCCTGTACAGTTCTTGCGAGCTTCCTCCACTCGGATCGCGACTGAAAGCAGAAGCACCGAACAAGATCGGGAGTGAGGCAAGTGCTGGGAGGAAAGATTCCGTGCAAGTTCGTCGCCTGTTTTGCTTGCCTGTTCTGATTGCATCGGTCACTGTTTCGGCCATGGCGCAGCAACCGCCCTATCTCGACCCACATCTCTCGCCGCAACAGCGCGCTCACGATCTGGTGAGTCAGATGACGCTCGAAGAGAAGGTCAACCAACTCGAAGACTGGGGCACTGCGATTCCGCGCCTCGGCGTTCCCGATTACCAGACCTGGAACGAAGCGCTGCATGGCGTGGCGCGCGCGGGCTATGCAACCGTGTTTCCGCAGGCCATCGGCATGGCCGCCACGTGGGATCCGGCGATGATGCAGATGATGGGCAACGTCATCTCGCAGGAGGCGCGCGCCAAGTACAACCAGGCGCAGCGCGAAGGCAATCATCGCATCTTTTACGGACTCACCTTCTGGTCGCCGAATATCAACATCTTTCGCGATCCCCGCTGGGGCCGCGGGCAGGAGACCTACGGCGAAGATCCGTTCCTTACCGGAAAGCTTGGCGTCGGCTTCATTGACGGCGTGCAGGGCGCCGATCTGAACCATCTCCGCGCCGTCGCCACCAGCAAGCACTTCGCCGTACACTCCGGCCCCGAGACGCTGCGCCACGGCTTTAACGTCGATCCCAGCCCGCGTGATCTCGAAGAGACGTTTCTTCCCGCCTTCCGCACCACGGTGACTGAAGGCCATGTGCAGTCTGTCATGTGCGCCTACAACTCCATCGACGATTTCCCGGCATGCACGAACAAGATGCTGCTCAAGGAGCACCTGCGCGATGCATGGGGATTCAAGGGATTCGTCGTCTCCGACTGCGGCGCCATCGTCGACGTCTATGAGGGCCACAAGAAGACCTCCGACATCGTTCATGCCGCCGCCATGTCGCTCGATGCGGGTACGGATCTCTCCTGCAGCATCTGGACGCCAGGATTTAATACGCTTGGCGAGGCCGTGCATCAGGGCCTTGTGACCGAAGCGCAAGTCACGCAGGCAGCTGAACGGCTCTATACAGGGCGGATGCAGCTTGGCCTCTTCGATCCGCAGGGATCAAATCCGCTCGACAGGATTCCCTTCGCGGACGCGGGCTCCGCGCCACATCGAGCAACCGCTCTGAAGGCCGCCGCCGAGAGCATCGTGCTGCTGAAGAACGACGGCGTCTTGCCGCTCCGCGGGCCGCAGCAACACCTGGCGATCATCGGGCCAACCGCCGATCTGCTTCCCTCGATTCTCGGCAACTATGTCGGCACGCCGGTGAAGCCGGTCACGCCCCTCGAAGGCATTCTCACCGGATTCCGCAGCAAGATCGAATACGCGCAGGGCTCAACGCTGGCCGCCGGAGTCGGCGTGCCCGTACCGCGCACCGCCTTCGGCATGAACAAGGGCCTCAAGACAGAGTTCTTCGCGACGCCTGATTGGACCGGCCGCCCCGTCGCCAGCGCCACCTCGCCGCTTGTGCAGTCGGACTGGGAAAACTCGAAGCCTGTTCCCGAGATCGAAACGACAAACTACTCGGTCCGCTGGTCCGGTTCGCTCACGCCACCTGCGCCCGGCCACTATGTGTTCTCGATCGAGACCGGCGACAGCTTCCCTTACTCGCCCAAAGAGTCATATCGTCTGCTGCTCGACGGCAAAGTGATCGGCGAAGGCACGCTGCGCGAAGGTCACGACCTTTCCGCGATGGGCAACTTCAAGGCTGCGCCGGGCGCTTCATCCACTGCGCCGCCCGTCATGGATTTCCCGAAAGTCCCATCGCTTCCCATCGACTTCACGGACACCAAGCCCCACGACTTTGTTCTCGAGTACTCGCACTCGGGCGATCGCGCCGGCGGCGGCGTCACTCTCAAGTGGGAAGCGCCCGCACAGGCGCAGCTCGATGAAGCCGTCGCAAGCGCCAAGCAAGCCGATGTTGTTGTAGCCTTCGTCGGCCTCTCGCCGCAACTCGAGGGCGAAGAGATGCGCATCAAGATCGACGGCTTTGACGGCGGCGATCGCACCAGCCTCGATCTGCCCGCGCCACAGCAAAAACTTCTCGAGGCGCTCTCAGCGGTCGGCAAGCCGCTCGTCGTTGTGTTGCAAAGCGGCAGCGCCGTCGCGCTCAACTGGGCCAACCAACACGCCGCGGCGATTCTCGAAGCCTGGTATCCGGGCGTCGATGGCGGCACGGCCATTCGCCAGACTCTTGAGGGCATCAATAACCCGGCCGGCCGGCTGCCGGTCACCTTCTACGCCGGCCTCGACGGCCTGCCGGCCTTTACCGATTACTCGATGAAGGGCCGCACCTATCGCTACTTCACCGGCAAGCCGCTCTGGGGCTTCGGCTTCGGCCTCAGCTACACGACGTTCAAGTACAGCCCGGTGAAGCTCTCGGCGGAGACGTTGAAAGCCGGCGACCCGCTCACCGCAACCGTCACGGTGTCCAACGCCGGCTCTGTCAGTGGCGATGAAGTCGTGCAAGCCTATCTCAAAACGCCGCAGGCGGACGGACCGATTCACTCGCTGGTCGGATTCAAGCGCCTGACCATCGCCGCCGGCGCCAGCAAAGAGGTTGCGCTGGAGATCGATCCGCGCTCGCTGTCGAGCGTGGATGATCAAGGCAATCGCTCGATCCTGCCCGGAAAGTACACGCTCAGCATTGGCGGCGCGCAGCCGCAGGACACGCAGGCCAAATCGGAGATTGAGTTCACGGTCGAGGGTTCGGCGCCGCTGCCAAAGTAAATCCGCAATCAATCTGGGTCTCAAAAGAAATGGGCGGCAGAGTCATCCTCTGCCGCCGCCCTGTCCCTGGGTTTTCTCGAAAAGTACTGCAATCCCACTAAACCCTGTTTTTGCCGAGACTGCCCGCGTTCGCAAGCAGTCTACTGATCACTGACGACTGACCACTGGCTACTGTCACTGCAGCAGCTTGGTCACTTCTTGCTGCACGCTGTTGGCCTGGGCCAGCGCGGCGATGCCGGTCTGGCTCAAGATTTCATACTTCGACAGGTTCGAAGTCGCCGAGGCATAGTCGGTGGCCTGAATCGCGTTCTGCGCCGAGACAACATTTTCCTGTTGTGTGCTCATCACCCCGCTGATGGCGTTCAGCGTGTTGATCTGCGCTCCGATATAGCCGTCCAGAGCGGCCGCGTCGGTAATGGCCGAGTTGAGAGACTGCAGCGCCGCCTGCGCGTGCGACTGCGTCGTCAGGTCCGTGGTGCTTAGATCCGCGCCCGAACCATCGGAGTAGCTGATGGTCGCGATTCCTCCCGTGCCGTTGGTGTCGACGACCATGCCGGTGTTGAGCGTTCCGCCGCCCGTCGAACTATCGGTGAGCGAGCCGGAGATCCCCACGCTGTAGTAGGCCGAGTTCGATGTCGCGAGCTTGTCGGATACGGGCGTGAAGGTCGCCGTGCCCGTAGTGCTGTCATGCAAACTCGCCGAGAACGCAATGCCTTGGGTTCCCACCGCAGTCGACACAAGCGTCATCACGCCTGTCGTGTTGTTCATGGTCGCCGTGACGCCCAGATTCAATCCCGTGATGTATGCCGCCAATCCGCCGAGCGTGGTTGAAGTCGGGGTTGGAATTGCGTACGTGGTTCCGTTGAGAGTAAAGGTGTCGCCGGCGGTCAGGTCGTCGGTCGAAGCCCACCCGGTTCCGCCCACAACCACTGTGCCAATCTGGTTCTGATTGGCCACATTCACCGTCGCCGACAACGCGCCGCCTACGCCCGTCTGCCCCAGGGCCGCTCCGCTAAATGTGATCGCCGAGTTCGCCGAGGTGAAGGTGATGATCGTCCCCGGCGCATGGCCGTTGACCGTCGTCGCGTTTAAAGAGGCCGTCACGCCATAGTTGCCGTTGTTGATCGTCGTCACCAGGTTCGCCAGCGTATCGGTGGATCCCGCCGAGCCCAGCGTGATAGGCGCGTTGGCGCCGATCGACAGCGTGCCGCTCAACGTTCCCGTTGTGTTGCCGCCGATCAGCGTGCCGACCGTTGCGCTGAACGGAGTGGCCAGAGTCGGGACGCCGGTCAACTGCACCGCGCTTCCCGCGTCGGTGAGGTTGGCGCCGGAGGCGGTGACCGCGGCCGAAGATGCGGAGAGCGTCAGCACCGTTCCCACCGCCTTGCCGCCCACGATGCCAACGTTTGTGGATGCCGTCACGCCGTAGCCGGCTGCGTTGATCGTCGCCGCAAGGTTGGCAAGCGTGTCGGTCGAATTGGCGACCCCGAGCACGATGTTGTGGCTCTTGCCGTCCGTGCCTACGATGGTGAGCGTTCCGCCCAGAAGATCGCTCGCATTGGCGACCGTGAGCGCGCCGATCTCGCCGGCGCCGTTGGTTCCTGTGCCTACGCCGATGCCCGAAATCTCGATGCCTGTGTCCGATCCGCTGCCGCCGGTCGTATTCGCAGCAGTCGCCCCGCTCACCGCGACGGTCCCGGCCTGTGTCGCGGTTGAAAACGCGGCGCTCAATCCGAGACCGGAGTCGTTGACCGCGTCGATCAGTCCCTGGGCGGTATTCGCATAGTTCGTGCCCGAGCCCACCGTAATATTCGCCGTCGCCAGCGTCGTCGAACTGCCCGATCCCTTGGCCAGATAGTTGACCGTGATGGTGGTCGAGCCCGATGCGTTCAGACTGTCGGAGGCCGCGGCGTTCTTGCCGCCGATCGACAGGTCAATGAACACATTGTCCTGGCCGTTGCTGTACGACATCACGCCGCCCGTGTCGCCCACGCTCGAATTCGACAAGGTGCGAATCTTCAGGTCGTCGATCGATGAGCCGGTCGTCGAAGAGTCGCCGGTATAGATGGCGATCGTGTTGCCGGAAAACACCTGCTCCTGGTTGTAGGTCGTCGTCGATCCAATATTGCTGATTTCCGCAAGGATCGATTGGTACTCCTGATTCGCCGCGCTCTCCTGCGTCGAGTTGAGGGTGCCGTTCGAGGCCTCGGTGGCCAGCGTCACGGCACGGTTGAGCAGGTTCGTCACTTGCGAAAGAGCGCCGTCGGCCACCTGCAGCAGGCCCACGCCCTCCGCCGCATTGGTGGTCGACTGAGTCAGCGCCGCCGAGTTGGCCGCCAGACCGTTCACCAGCGAAAGCCCCGCAGCATCATCGGCGCCGGAGTTGATCCGCGACCCCGACGAGAGCTGCTGCAGAACCGTCTGCAGGCTGTTGTTGGTGTTGTTCAGGTTGTTCTCGGCATAGATCGCCGAGAGATTGTTCAATACACCGAGGGCCATGGAGATCGTTCCCTTTCCGACGCCATTTGCTGCGCCCGCGCCCCGGTGTCTTCCGTATTCACCAGGCAACGGCGTCTCAACGGGCGCTCTTGCATCTGCACTGTTCATCGGTGAGACAGCGGGGAACTTTAGTCATTTTTCGCGTGGCTCGATCTGACTCAGCTGGCGCGGCTTCGATCACCCTTGTCCTGTTCTGGCCGCTCTTTATCCTGATTTGCGCCAATCTATGCCGCAGATCGCGGCAGCGCCTGCCGATTTTCGCGACAACTCCGCGCCGCAGAGCCCTTGTGCGGGCTTTGATTTGGGTCTCATTTGTCGCAGAGGAGGACAAAAAAACGGCGACAAGGGGATCGCCCCTTGCCGCCATCGGTGTTGACTACAACCGCAGTTGCTCTCTGCCAAAAGCTCTGAATGAACTTACTGAGCTGCGCCGCCCGGCAATGCGTCCGGCTCCGGCCCGTCATCCAGCATGCTCTGCGCGCCCGGCCCAGCCGGTGGCGTTCCACCGCCATCCGGACCATGCCCGTTGGGACCACGGCCATCCGGCCCACGATCGCCCGGCCTGCGCCCGCCCGGTCCCCAACCGTCTCTCATCTGGTCACGATTGTGGCGGAAATCCTGCACCTGCTTCCACTGCTCCGGCGTCAACTTGCTGCGCAACGCCAGCAGATAACGCGCATGAGCCTTTTCCAGTTCAGCGCGGGCCTGGGCTACCTTGTCGATCTGCGCCAGAATCGCCGACTCGTTGGGCTGTTCGGCCTGCACCAGCGGCTCCATCGCCAGCTCCGCCTTCTCCACGTTGGCGTGCAGATCGATCAGCTTCTCGCGATGATCGAGCAGGATCTGATCGAATGCCTTGCGCTGGTCATCAGTCAGCTTCAGCCTCTCGACGACGCGCGGATTATTCCACCAGCGGCCCTCCATCGCATGACCGCCGAATGCTCTCTCCATCGGAGGCCGGTTGCCGTCCATGCCCGGCCGGCCCATTCCCGGACCGCCCATACCGGGGCCACCCATCGGCCCTTGCGCCATCGCCGCGCCCGCTGTCAGCAGCGCGCCCATCGTCAATCCCACCCGCAACACACCAGAAACTTTCATCCCTTTGTCCTCTTCCGCAACCTCAACCACTCGTTTTCGTGTCTTTTCCAACTACTGCGATTCGCCTTCATCCCCAAGCTGCGCCAGAGGCTCCATCGCCGAGGGCGCCTCGCGGGAAAGATCCTTGTCCACGCTGGCCAGGACCTCTTCGTCCGTCTGCGCATTCCGCGCCCGTTGCTGCTCGTCCGCCTGGCGCCGCGCTTCGACCGCGCGCTGTGCGGCAATCCGAGCCGCCAGCTCGTCCTGATGATGGCGTTGGTACAAACCGCCGGAGAGCGCGCCGGCCAGCAGCACCGCCGCAAAACTCCATCCCACGGCAATCTTCCGCTTGCGCACAACTGTCTCTCGCGTCACGCGAGGCCGGCTGTAGGCATCGTCGCTCCATGCCCGCACGCTGGCTTTGAACTCTCCCAGCGCCTGCTTCAGTATGGGATCAAGCGCCTCAATGTCGGCCGGGGCGTCGACCGGATCGCCGGCTGGGCCCTTTGCTTTCCGATTCCAGATCATCGTCTTCCCCCCAACTCCGTGCGCACCCGCGCCAATGCGCGCGACAAATGCGCCTTCACGGTGCCCTCGCTGAGGCCCGTGGTCCGAGCGATCTCAGATAACTCCAGCTCTTCCACGTAACGCAACAAGAAAACTGTCCTCTGCCGTTCGCTGAGGCCTTCGACCGCGGTCCACACCTGTCCGACCCGTTCGCGCGCCAACAGTCTCTGCTCCTGCGAACTCTCATGGCTGGGCAGCCACTCGCTGGCCTCATCCAGATCGACAGCATTGGTATGCGTCTGACGCCAGAACTGAATGCGGCGATTGCGCCAGTGATCCTTCTGCAGGTTGATCGCAATCCGCATCAACCAGGTCATTGCGCTGGACTCGCCGCGAAAACTCGCCCAATTGCGATGCGCCTTGAGAAAGCACTCCTGGGTCAAGGTCTCGGCCAGGTCGAAGTCGCGCGTCGATGCGAGCAGAAATCGAAAGATCTGCGGCCGGTGGCTCTGAACCACGCTCGAGAATTCCTGCGCGGCGCGTTCGTCCGCCGTAGCAATCGTCATTGGATCGAGTGTCGTGCAGGCCGCCATCACTTGGGTAGACGCCTGTACGCGGGGTCAGTTTACAGGGGGACTCGCAATCTTCACACGCAGACAACGAGCGCGAGGGCGCGAAAGCCCCCCTGCCTGTTCAAAACCGCGCCCGATCCGATAGTTGCGCCGCTGCCGGGCGCCCAATCAATGCGAACTTGGCGTCTCCGCCACCGCCTGCGGGATGTTCAGCCCATGCTCCGGATCGTATTTATGCTTCTCCATCCATGTTTTGAAGGCCGAGGCCGGCTCCTCGTCCAACCCGCCGTTATGCCGAAAATAGGCCGTGTCCGCTTTCAGGCTGACTTTCATCTCGCACGACTCGAAGGCGCCGGGCTTGCCCATCACCGGCTGCAGAATCTCCAGCGTCTGGCCGCGCCTCTTCCATCGCGCCGGATAGGTCTCGTATCCCGGAGACGCCATCAACCGGAGATTGCATAAATAGCTGAAGTCAAATCCGCGCGGCTGGCCGTTCTCAAACAGATCGGCGCGGCCTTCGCCATCCACCCGATCCAGCATGCGATCGGCATAGTGCGAGTGTCCATTGAACTGGAAGATGTGAACGCGCAGCGGATAGTCCGCCATGTTATGCCCGGCCGCCTGAACAGCGATTGAGACCAAGCAGCACCCGATGAGCCCGGCAACCAGACCCCCCGCAAGCAAAGAAAAGAAGCGACGCAGCACGATTCCCTCCGAAATGAGACAAAATGCGCTTTTATCCTAGATCGACGCCTGCGCCGGGGCAACCGTTGCAGCGTGATTACGGAACGGGGTCAATAGTCAGTAAATTAACTGGGAACGCTGGCGTGCGGCGCCTGATAAAGTGATTTGGTAAACGCTTTCCTGACACACAGGACGATCCCATGCTTCTCGAATCCCTGCGCCAGCAAGTCCTTCACGCCAACCTCGAAATCGCCCGCCGCGGTTTGGCGCCGCATACCTTCGGCAACGCCAGCGGCATCGACCGCACCGGAGCCCAGCCGCTTGTGGTCATCAAACCCAGCGGCGTTGACTACGCCAAAATGACGCCCGCTGACCTGGTCGTCACCGACCTGGACGGAAAAATTGTCGACGGCTCACTGCGCCCCTCGAGCGACCTCGACACCCACACCCTGCTCTATCGCGAATTTCCCCAGATCGGCGGCGTCGTCCATACCCATTCTGAGTTCGCCACCTCCTGGGCGCAGGCCTGCAAACCCATCCCCTGCTTCGGCACCACGCACGCCGACTACTTTCACGGCCCTGTCCCGGTCACCGAGCCCCTCACCGCCGAGGAAGTTTCCAGCGGCTACGTCCGCAGCACCGGCGCGGTCATCGTTCGGCGCTTCCGCAAGGACGGAATCGATCCAGTTTCCACACCCGGCGTCCTGGTCGCCGGCCATGCTCCCTTTGCCTGGGGAAAGACTGCGGCCGAAGCGGTCGAACATGCCGACGTCCTCGAATACATCGCCCGGCTGGCCTTCCGCACCGTGCAATTAAACGGCGCCGCCCGCGAGATTCCCTCCCACGTCAGCGAGCACCACTATCAACGCAAGCACGGACCCAAAGCGACGTACGGGCAGCGCTGAGGACCGCGACGAAATCCTCCAAAAACCTCCGAGCCTGGTTATCTTCAGAGCAAATGTGCCGGAAGCGCCTGTTAACTAGAGAATTAGCCATCTCGTGGGCTTTCTATTTATCGTAGGTAAATACGCAATTCAATATTCAATATTCCTATTTCTGTATTTTACACACTTTCCAGGCTAACTTTTCACCCGCGAATTCGTCACTATCTCAAAATCCGTCAACCGATTAGGGTTAATCTGGAATCGGCGGCGCCGCATATTCATCATGGCCCCAGACGTGCATTTTTATCATTTTTGATTGCTTGGTGACTCCCTCATGGAGGCAAATCTCTTCAACCGTCTGCAGGCGACCCTGCTGGCCGTAGCCACGGCTGGCCTGGTGCTGCTTGCCGTGTTGAATCTCCGTCAGGAGCGCGAGTTCCGCCAGCCCGACGACGGAGTCTGGTGGGTTGAAGCTACCTCCGGCGCGGGCCTGGAAGCCACCAAAGTCCTGCCCGACAGTCCCGGACAGCGCGCCGGAATCCACATTGGCGACTTGCTGACCGCCGTCAACGGCGCTCAGGTGCAGCGCCTCGCCGACTTCGAACGGCAGCTCTATCGCAACGACGTTTACACCAAAGCCAACTACTCGATCACGCGCGACGGCATTCAGCTTGACTCGCCGGTCGTGGTCATTCCCGAGCCGCCCGACCGCAGTGTGCAGCAGGCGCTACGCCTGATCGGCCTGATCTATCTCGCCATCGGGCTCTATGTCTTGTTCCGCCGCTGGACCGCTCTGCGCGCCACGCATTTTTATCTCTTCTGCCTGGTCTCCTTCGCGCTCAACGCGCTGAAATACACCGGCCAGTGGGACTGGCTCGACAAGAGCGTCTTCTGGACCAACGTCATCGCGGAGTCGTTGCAGCCCGCGCTGTTCGTCCACTTCGCTCTCAGCTTCCCGGAAGAGCGGCTCAAGAACCTGCGCCGCCGGCTGTTGCTACCGCTGGTCTACGCGCCGGGCGTCGCCGTCTTTGGCCTCTGGATGATGGCCATCAACCGCTGGGAGGCGACGGGGCTGCTCATGCACCGCCTCAACCAGGTCGGAACAGCCTACGACGCGGCCTTCTACATCCTGGCTACGCTTCTGTTCCTGAACAGCTATCTGCGCGCCAACACCCCTTTGCTGCGCCAGCAACTTAAGTGGCTGTGGCGCGGCGCTGTACTGGCCATCGCGCCCTTCACGCTGCTCTACGCAATTCCCTTCCTCTTCGACGTACGCATGCCCAGCCTGCTCACCAAGCTGGCTGGCCTGTCGCTGGTCTTCCTGCCGCTCACCTTTGCCTGGGCCATCGTCCGCTATCGGCTGATGGACACCGACCTGATCTTCAAACGCGGCGTGGCCTACACGCTGGCCACGGGACTCATTCTGGGCGGCTACTTCGGCGTGATCGCCATCATCGCCGACATAGTCCACCAGCGTGCTGGCGAGCTGCGCGAGTGGGCGCTGGTGGTCGCCGTCCTGATCACCGCGGCCATCTTCGATCCCCTCAAGCGCCGCATTCAAAACTGGGTCGATCGCGCCTTCGATCGCCATCGCTACGACTACCGCAAGGCGCTGATCGAGTTCGGCCGCAGCCTGAGCTCGGAAACCAATCTGCGCGCTCTGCTCGAATCGATCGTCGAGCGGCTTCCGCGCACGCTGCTGGTCTCGCGCATCGCGGTCTTTGTCGCCGAAGAGCCGAGCTCGCTGCGCCTCGCCGCCGCCCACGGTCTGCCCCCGGAGCTGCGCGCAGCGCACAACGATGAACTGAGCAGCGCCCTCGATCTCAGCTTTCTGGACTTCGACCGCGCCTTCGACCACTCGCATATCTTTTTCGAAAACGCGCAGCAGGCGCTGCACCTGAGCGAGAGCCAGCGCGAGACGGCCGCCCTGCTCGATCTGAACTATTACCTGCCCTGCCGCGTGCAGGACGGAACCCGTACTCGCACCATCGCCGTCATCGGCCTGGGCCGCACCATCGGCGGCGACTTCCTATCCAGTGAAGATGTGGAACTGCTCGAGTCGCTGGCCAGCTACATCGGCATCGCCCTGCAGAACGCCAGCCTCTACACGCGGCTGCAGGAAAAGATCAGCGAGTTTGAACGCCTGAAGGAGTTCAACGAGAACATCGTCGAATCCATCAACGTGGGCATTCTCGCCGTCGACCTGGGTGGCCGCATCGAGAGCTGGAATGCGCAGATGGAAGCCATGTACGCGCTGAGCCGCGCCGAAGCTCTCGGCCAGGAGCTTCGTTCCGTGTTCCCTCCTGAATTTGTGGATGTTCTCGAGGCCTCGCGCAACGAATCCGGCGTGCATCATCTGTACAAGTTCCCGCTGACCACCCGCGCCGGCGAACAGCGCGTGGCCAACATCGCCATCGCTCCGCTGCTGTCGCGCGACTTTGTCGCAGTCGGCCGCATCGTGCTGGTCGACGACATTACCGACCGCGTGTCCCTCGAAACACAGCTCGCGCAAGCCGACAAGCTCAGCTCCATCGGCCTGCTGGCCGCAGGCGTAGCCCACGAGATCAACACGCCTCTGGCTGTTATCTCGTCGTACTCGCAGATGCTCATGAAGCAGATGCGCGGCGACGCCCGCCTCGGCCCGGTGCTCGAGAAGATCACGCAGCAGAGCTTCCGCGCCTCCGAGATCGCCAACGGCCTGCTCAACTTCTCGCGCACTTCGACCACTGAATTCCGCGAGACCAACCTGAACCAGGTGATTCGCGACACCATCTCGCTGCTCGAGCATCAATTCAAGAAAGCGCAGATCGAGCTCGATCTCGAACTGGCTGACGATCTGCCGTCGATCAGCGGCAATGCGGGCAAACTGCAGCAGGTCTTCTTGAATCTCCTTCTGAACGCCAAGGACGCCATGCCCGGCGGAGGCCGCCTGCGCGTGGCCACTCTCTCCAACGGCCATGTCGAGGCCATCGTCGCCGACTCCGGCGCCGGCATTGCGCCGGAAAACCTCAAGCGCATCTATGACCCATTCTTCACCACCAAGACCATGCCCAAACCCGGCGAACGCCGCGGGACGGGACTTGGCTTGTCGGTCTCCTACGGCATCATCCAGGAGCACGCCGGCAAAATCGAGGTCGAGAGCGCCATCGGCGCCGGGACAACTTTTCACCTTGAGTTCCCCCTCTTAAGGAAAACCGTTCATGTCTGAGGTTGAGCAACCGTTGAATCTATCCGTCTCCGCTCCGGCGCTGTCTGCAATGGGCGCCGGCGCCAGCATCCTCGTCATCGACGATGAGGCCGGCATCCGTGAATCTCTCGAAGTGCTGCTGACCCTGGAGGGATACGGGGTGCGCACAGCGATCGACGGCGAGCAGGGGCTCCGCATCCTCGAAGTCGAAAACTTCGATCTCGTGCTGCTCGATCTCGCGCTGCCCGGCCAGAGCGGCATGGAGCTGCTTCCGCAGATCAAAGAGCGTCAGCCCGAGACGCCGGTCATCATGATCACCGCCTACGGCACCGTCGACAACGTCGTTGAAGCCGTGCGCGCCGGCGCGGAGAACTTCGTCCAGAAGCCGTGGGATAACGAAAAGCTGATGGCCGACATTCGCTCGGCCGTCGCGCGCCACCGCGCCGAAGAAGAAAACCTGCAGCTCAAGCGCACCCTGAAACAGCGCTACAGCTTTTCCAACATCGTCGGCAAAAGCGAGATCATGCTGCGCGTGTTCGACCTGATCGCACAGGTGGCGCCCAGCCGGTCTACAGTGCTGATTCAAGGGGAAAGCGGCACCGGCAAGGAAGTCATCGCCAAGGCTGTCCATGCCAACTCCCCGCGCCGCGACAGGCCGTTTGTCCCCATCAACACCGGGGCCATGCCGTCGGAGCTGCTCGAGTCCACGCTCTTCGGCCACGTCAAAGGCGCCTTCACCTCGGCTGTAGCTTCGAAAAAGGGCCTATTTGAAGTCGCCAACGGCGGCACGCTGTTTCTGGATGAGATCGCCACCATGGGCATGGACACGCAGGCCAAAATCCTGCGCGTCCTGCAGGACAAGCGCTTCATGCACCTGGGCGGCATTCAGGAGATTCAGGTGGACGTGCGCATTCTGGCCGCCACCAACGTCGATCTGCGCCAGGCTGTGCGCGACGGCCGCTTCCGCGAAGACCTCTTCTATCGGCTGAACGTCATCACCGTCGACCTGCCGCCGCTGCGCGCGCGCCGAGAAGACATTCCTTTGCTCACACAACACTTCCTCGATTACTACGCCAACGAGAATGCTCTCTCGCCACGCCGGTTGTCGTCGGACGCCATGCGCGCGCTGGTCGACTACGACTGGCCGGGCAACGTGCGCGAGTTAGAAAATTGCATCGAGCGTGGCGTCGTGCTCTCCTCCGGCCCGGTCATCGGCTCCGACCTGCTGCCTGGCCACATCACCGGCCGCAGCTTCCAGGACGCGCTTCTCGAGCACAACCCAAACGCCTCGCTGTTCGACATCCTCGAAGACATCGAGCGCCGCATCATCGTCGAAAAGCTGGAGCGCTGCAACGGCAACCAGACCGAAGCCGCCGAGCAGTTCCGCATCCCGCTCTCCACGCTGAACCAGAAGATCAAGCGGCTGAATATCGAGATTCGGAAGCGCGGTAGAGAGTAGACAGTTTCCAGTCGTCAGTTTTCAGTTCTAAACGAAGCGTCCCCGGTACGAACATGGGCGCCTCAGATCTCACAGAGACCTGGGAAAGCACGAACTAGCGCGCCGCCAACCATCTCTTCAGAAACATCCGCGCCCCATCCGGCGGCCGCAACCAAAGATCCGCTTCGGTCTTGCGCTTCTCGCGCCGCATCAGCACGCTCAAATGCGGCGCCTTCGCCTCATTCACCGCAACAAACGCCATCTCATCGGTCAAATCATCGCCGAGATAGGTCACCGGCGCTTTGGGATCAGCCGCTCGGATGATCTCTCGCACCGCGCCGCCCTTGTCGCGGCCCGCGCGCAGCTCCAGGCCCGCTTCGAACTTCAGCAATCGAAGCCCATCCATCTTCGCCAGCGGCTCGAAGATCTCCCGTGTTCTCTGCTCAATCAACCTTGCTTCGTCCGGCTTGTGCCCGCGCCAGTGCATCACAGCCGCGTTCGGCTTGTCCTCAAACAATCCGCCGAGCGAATCTTTCTTGAGCTGTTGGCGCAGGCCCTCAAGCGCCTTTCGCACCGCAGCCGACTGCTTCTCCAGCTCGCGCCGCCCATTGGGATAGAGCCGCTCGGCCCCATGCAATCCCCAGACCTCCGGCGACGGATCCAATCCCAGCATGGGCGGAATCTCTTCCGCCGGCCGCCCGGTCACAAAAGCGATCTGCGTCCGTCCCTGCTGTTGAATCTTCGCCAGCAATTCGCGCACGCCGGCCCAGGGCCGCGCCCTAAATCGGTCCACACGAAAGCCTGCGAGCGTTCCATCGTAGTCGAGCAGCAACAACGACAACGGCGCAGCCGTCACTGCACTGAAAAACTCGTTCAATCTTTTTTCTGTTTGTTTTTCTACTTGTCGATTCAAAGATGGGTCTCGCTAGGCCAATTTACGCTGCGCGGGCTCCGACGGCACAATCGCAATCCCGCCTGCACCTGCCGTCTCCCCGCCGGTGCTGTCTTCCAGGCGAATCCTGCGCAGTGAATCCAGCACGCTCGCCGCCCAGTGATAGATGTTGTTCTCCATCACCTGGCGCCGCATGCGCTGCATGCGCTCGCGCCGCTCGTCGCGACCCATCTCAAGGCCGCGGTGCATGGCCTCCGCCACGCCCACAATGTCGTACGGATTGACCAGTTGCGCGTCTCGTAACTCCACCGCCGCGCCCGTAAACTTGCTCAGGATCAGAACGCCATCCTCATCGTCGCGCGCCGCGACAAACTCCTTGGCCACAAGATTCATGCCGTCGTGCAGCGACGTCACCAGGCACAGATCCGCTGCGCGATACCAGCGGTCGATCTCATGATGATCGGCTTGCCGCTCGATGAGCACGATCGGTCTCCAGCGAGCCGTCTGGAAGCGCTGATTAATGCGCGCCACCTCTTCATTCACGCGCCGATGCAGTTCCTCATACGCAGGAATACGCGTGCGGCTGGGCGAGGCGATCTGCACCAGCGTCAGCCGCTCCCAATGCCACGGGTGGGTCTCCAGCAAGTACTCCAGAGCCAGCAGCCGCTGCACAATGCCTTTCGTGTAGTCCAGCCGGTCAACGCCTACCGCGAGGCTGTCCGCGCGAAGGCCAAACTCCTTCAGCAGCAGATTGCGTTCCGTCGCGCGCTTGGCTTCTTCGGCGTGCTCATTGACGGGCTCTGCGCCGGGCCGAATCGATGCGCCCGTAAACGCCACGCTGATGGGATACGGCCGCACCGTCGTCACATGTCCCAACCGGCTCACGGTCGCATGTTCGCGATCGGTGCGCGCCTCAAATACGCTGTCGACCGCGGCAAGAAAGTTTGTGCAATGCAGCGGAATGTGAAACCCGATCAGGTCCGCGCCCAGCAGCCCGTCCAGAATCTCGGCGCCCCACGGGCAAATCAAAAACGCCTCTGTATTCGGCCAGGGAATATGCCAGAAGATCGCTACGCGCGCATCTGGCCGCGCCGTTTTGATGAGGCGCGGCAGCAGTGCAAAGTGATAGTCCTGCACGAACACGATCGGATCGACGCTGCCTTCCATCTCCTCCAGCAGCGCCGCGGCGAAGCGCTCGTTCACGCGCTGATACGCCTCCCAGTCTGCAGGCCGGAAGATCGGGCTGGTATGCGCATTGTGGCAAAGCGGCCAGAGGCCTTCATTCGCGAACCCGTCGTAGTAGCGCGACTCCTCTTCCTGCGTCAACCATACCCGCCGCAGCGTGTACCGGGGATCGTCGGGCGGCACGCGCAGCCGGTCGAACTGGTCAACCGTTTCTTTGTCGGCATTGCCGCTGCCGCTGGCCACCCATACGCCGTCGCAGGCCCGCAGCACCGGCTCAATCGCCGTCACCAGCCCGCTCGGCGGAACCATGCACTGAATCTCTCGCCCTTTGCGCACGTGCACGTACGGCTCGCGATTCGACACGGCAAAGATCCGGCTCGAACCAAAATGGTCGCGCATGTGCACCGAGAGCCGCTCCGCGGTCCACAAACTCTCTCCCGCGGCGCGCAATCGCGCTTCGGCTTCGGCCGCCGCGCGCGCCGCCTGCAGGCTTTCGGTCAGCGTCTCCACCTCGCGAGCAATCGGCGAGAACATACTGAATTCTTTTGCGCCCGCATCCGACGGCTCGTCAGGATGCCCGCTGCGCAACCGCCGCAGCCGTTCCGTCACGCGCGTCATAGGCCGCATGAGGAACCAGCGCACCATCACAAACGTGACAATTGTGATCAGCAGGACCATCTCGGCGATGCGCACGAAGCTTCGCCGCCACAGATCGTATCCTTCGCTGCGGATGTAGCCGGCGTCGGCGATGACGATCAGCGCGCCTTCCAGCTTATTGCCGTTATGGAGCGGAAAAACCTCTTCGAGCCACTGTGTGCTTCCCGCGTGGCCGAAAGCCGATTGATCGGCGCCTTTGCGCAGCGATTTCTCCGCCAGCGCCGGGGGAAGCTTTTTGAAAAGCTCCGCATCGCCCGTGATAGCCACAAACTCCCCGGCGGCATTCACAACCGCGAGCCCCGGAACTCCGGTTCGCGCTCGAAACGAAGCCAGCAACCCCGGCAGGATCGTTGTGTCTCCGGTGGCCAGCTTTTGCTCAAGATACGGTTGCAGGCCGGCGCCTACCCAATTGGTCCGGTGCTCCAGATCCCCGCGCAGAAAATGCTTATGCGCCAGCACCTCGAAATACGTAGAGGCGACAGAAACCGCAGTCACGCATGCGACGAGCACCAGGATCAGGCGCAGGCGAAATGAATGCATACTGCTCCTCTCTTCGTATTAGATGCACGTCATCCATTTTCTGACCGGCCCAGTCGAGCGGTCTGAGCCTGATTTCCGCTCATTGAGCGAACTTCAAATCCAGTATCTCCCCTGCCCGCCCCAACCCATGCGCTATCCTGTGGAAAGAGAAGAATTGGCGCCCGTCTCTCCGCCCCAACTCTCTGTCCGGAAAACGAATGGCATTCGACATCGACAGGTTTGCCAAACAAATGGTGCTCACCGTGCAGGAGTACTCCCTGTTCGCGTTCCGGGCGCTCATGAATCTCGTTCGCCCGCCCGTCTATTGGACCGATTTTCTCATCCAGTCGGACATCATCGGCGTGGGGTCGCTGCCGATCGTCGTGCTCTCCGGCCTCTCCACGGGCGGCGTGCTGGCCCTGCAGTCGGCCGCGACGCTTTCAGCATTCGGCGCAACCGCCGTTACCGGGCAATTTGTCAGTCTCACGATGATTCGCGAACTCGGCCCGGTCCTCACGGGCGTGATGGTCTCCGGCCGCAACGCATCGTCCATGGCCAGCGAACTCGGCTCGATGGTCGTTACCGAGCAGATCGACGCAATGCGCGCCCTTGGCGTCGATCCTATCCGAAAACTCGTCACCCCGCGCATCTTCTCGACCATTGCGATGCTCTTTTTTCTCACCATCCTGTCCGACGCCTTCGGCATCGTCGGCGGCGGCCTGGTCACCGTCTTGATGAACCACCAAAACGGCACACAGTACCTCAACATGGCCTGGGAGCATCTCAGCACGCCCGACGTCATCCAGGGACTGATGAAGCCCATCTTCTTCGGCTACATTCTGTCTTCGATCGGCTGCTTCTACGGCCTGCGCACTACGGGCGGAACCCAGGGCGTCGGCCAATCCACCATTCAAGCCGTCGTCACCGCGTCGGTATTCATCATTTTCGTCGACTTCGTCATCACCAGACTCCTGCTCAACACCATCTACCTATGGATGTGAGCGCTCCATCGCCGCATCAGTTTCGCGACCCTGCGCCCAAAGACCAGAGCAGGCCCGTTCTCGAGTTCTCTCACGTTTTTCTCAGCTTTGATGGCCCCCCCGTGCTTGCCGACGTCTCCTTTACCGTCGCGCCCAGCGAAACGCGCATTCTTCTTGGGCCGGCCGGCGTAGGCAAAAGCGTTCTGCTCAAGCTTTGCAACGGCCTGCTGCAGCCGACCCATGGACGCGTCTACCTCTTCGAGGAAGACATCTCTCACATGCGCGAAGAGGCGCTCGTCAACCTCAGGCCCCGCACCGGCATGGTCTTTCAGGAGGGCGCGCTGTTCGACTCCCTCACCGTGCGCGACAATATCGCCTATCAATTGACCCAGGAATTGGTGCCCGACGAAGAGATTGACGCTCGCGTGCGTGAAGCGCTGCGCTTCGTTGAACTGGAGCAAACGTTCGATTCATTCCCCTCGAGCCTCTCGGGAGGCATGCGCCGCCGCGTCGCCATCGCGCGCGCCCTCATCCATAAGCCCGATTTGTTGCTCTACGACTCTCCCACCGGCGGCCTTGACCCGGTCACATCAACCACTATCATCGAGCTCATCGTGAAGCAGCGCGACGTCTACCACACGCCATCCTTGCTGGTTACACACCGCCTGCAGGACGCTTTCACCATGTGCACGCATCGCTTCGATCCCAACTCCGGCCGCATGATTCCTCTCCCGAAAGGAGAGGTCGATCCCAACACGACGTTTCTCATGCTGTCCGAAGGCCGCTTGATCTTCAACGGCTCGCTGGCCGAACTTGCCGCGAGCCAGGACCCATTTGTCCGTGAGTTTCTGGCATAAGCTTCTCAGCGCATCGCAGAATCGCATCCAAACGATAGACGCTCCGTGGCGCGCTCCTTTGAGGTCGACCGATTGCGAAAGATCGTTCTATTTGCGCTGTTGCTTTTTCTCTGCGTACAGCACGCAGCCGCATATTCGCTGCTGACCCACGAACAACTCATCGATCTCGCCTGGAAGGATTCGATCGTTCCACTGCTCCTCAGCCACTATCCCAATCTCTCGCCGGCGCAACTCGATGAAGCCCGCGCGTACGCCTACGGCGGTTGCGTAATTCAGGACATCGGCTACTATCCATTTGGCGACAAGTCGTTCTCCGATCTCACGCACTACGTCCGCTCCGGCGACTTCGTCGTCAATCTCTTCCGCAACGCGCAGAATGCCGATGAGCTCGCCTTCGCCGTCGGCGCCCTCTCGCACTACATCGGCGACGCCGTGGGACATCCCGTGGCCACCAATCGCGCCGTCCCTGTCGAATTCCCTAAGCTCGCGGCGAAGTACGGCGTCAGCGTGAACTACGCCGAAGGCGAGCATCAACATGTCCAGACCGAATTCGCCTTCGACATCGACGAGATCGCTCACCATCGCCTCGCTCCGCTTCGCTTCCTGCGCCACATCGGTCTGAAAGTTCCCGTGAAGCAACTGGCGCTGGCCTACTACCAGACCTATGGCCTGCGCGAAGACTTCACCGCACGGCGCGGACGACGCGTCAACGTCCGCGGCTATCGCTTCGCCGCACGCACTTTCATCCCTCGCATCGCCTACGCCGTCACCGTTCTGCATCGGCGCCGCGAGCCGCAGGAGCCCGACACGCCCGAGTGCCGCGAGATGATCGCCGAAGCCGCGGCTATCAATCAGGAGAACAACTGGGACGCTTATCGCGGCAGAGCCGGATTCGAAACCTACGCGATCGCGGGACTGATCTTCATCTTGCCCAAGATCGGCCCGCTGAAAATGGTCGCCGTGAAGGGCCCCACCACTGCGACCGAAGCCGACTACATGCACAGCCTCGCACTCTCCATCGCCATCTTTCGCAGAATGCTCGGCCGGTTTACGCCGCCTGCTGCAGGAACCGCATCCGATGGCCATGCGTCTCCTGCAGCGCTTGCTTCCATAGTCGCCGCCGCCAGCCCGGATGAGCTGCTGGTCGCCAGTGATCCGGCTCATCCATTGCCCAACCGCGATCTCGATACCGGGCGCCTCGTCCAGCCCGGCGGCTATCGGCTGACCGACTTCACCTACGCGCTGCTCCTGCACCGGCTCGTGGAGGATCCCACGCTCTCCATTCCTCCCCAGATCAAGCGCGACATCCAGGCGTACTACGCCAATGCCGATGCGCCCATCGCAACCAAGAAAGACCCCCAGAAGTGGGCCGAGGTCCAGGCTGAGCTGAACACGCTCGCCTCCATGCCCACCAGCACAGAACCGCAACCATATCCAACCTACGGCGAGGACGCGCAAAAGAGCCAATAGCCGCAAATGCGCACGAAACTGGCGCCCCGTCCTTGCGAAGCAAGGACGGGAAAGCGATGATCTACGACTTAACAGAGAACAACAACCAATCTTTCACCCCCATGCCTGTCTCTGCTAGCCTTGCCTTTCCTTCATCGAACGGCAGGTACACACATGGGTTTCAAATTTCAGGGCTTTGACTTTCTTCATCTCGACGCGGGCTTCAGCGAAGACGAACTGCTCGTCCGCCGCACGGCGCGCGACTTTGTCGAAGACAATCTCATTCCCATCATCGAGGAATGCTTTCGCGAAGCGCGCTTTCCGCGCGAGCTTGTGCCCGTGATGGGCCAGCTTGGCTTCTTCGGCGCCAATCTCGAAGGCTACGGCTGCGCCGGCATGTCGAACGTCGAATACGGCCTGGTGATGCAGGAGCTGGAGCGCGGGGACTCAGGTTTTCGCAGCTTCGTCAGCGTGCAATCGGCGCTGGTCATGTATCCCATCTATGCATTCGGCTCTGACGAACAAAAGGATAACTGGCTTCCGGCTCTCGCCAAAGGCGAAAAACTCGGCTGCTTCGGCCTTACCGAACCTGGCTTCGGATCCAATCCTGGCGGCATGCTCACCACGGCGCGCAAATCAGGCGGCGAGTACATTCTCAACGGCGAAAAGATGTGGATCACCTCCGGCAACATCGCTGACGTCGCCGTCATCTGGGCCAAAGTTGAAGACGAAGACAACAAAGTCCGCGGCTTCCTCGTCGAGACCGATCGGCCGGGCTTTTCCGCAAATGAAGTCCACGGCAAGTGGTCGCTCCGCGCTTCGGTCACCAGCGGCCTGTCGCTGCAGGATGTTCATGTGCCCGCATCGAATCTCCTGCCCGGTTCCGGCGGATTGAAGAGCCCGCTGATGTGTCTCAATCAGGCGCGCTATGGCATCGGTTGGGGCGCGATTGGCGCGGCGATGGCCTGTTACGACACAGCTCTGCAATACGCAAAGACAAGAAAGCAGTTTCACAATGAGCCCATCGCCAGCCATCAACTTATCCAGGAAAAGCTAGTATGGATGGCCAGCGAGATAGCAAAAGCTCAGCTTCTGTCGCTCCACGTAGGCCGCTTGAAAGATGCGGGCACAGTCGGCCACGAACACATCTCCATGGCCAAGCGCAACAACGTGTGGATGGCTCTCGAGACCGCGCGATCGGCGCGCGACATCCTCGGCGCCAACGGCATCACGGAGGACTTTCCAATCATGCGCCACATGATGAATCTGGAATCGGTGAAAACCTACGAGGGTACGCACGACATTCACGCGCTGATTCTAGGTCAGCATCTCACCGGAATCGCCGCGTATTGAAAAGGTGAAGCGGGGGAGAGGAAGAAGATAGCTTACAAAGGGAGTAGCACGGGCCGTGGCGCCAAAGACTTGCGCCTGGTTCGCAATCTCATTGCAAGATCGCGATCGGCGCATTCTCAGGAACCTCGGAACGCCTAGGCTTCGTGATGAACTGGATTCTCTTCCGACTGGTTCTCGCCGGACTCGATTTCAACGGATTTTGGGCTGGTGACAAACGGCGCAAGAGACTCGAGCAATTTATCGAGCATCTCGCCTCGCGTGAGCAGCTTCTCGATCGCAATACGAACTTCAACGCGATCGTTACTGGCCTGTTCGAAGGCGCTATCGTAGCTGTTTGTGGGCATTTGTTTTAACCTCGCAGCGATAGTACCACGCACTCACTTTGTTTAAGAATGAGTTATAGAAAGAGCTGTGAAAAAAGCGGTTGAATCTGCCGGCAAAGATAGGTCTTACTCGCTGCATTACCCAAGAGAAAACTCCTTGCTCAATAGATAACAGCAAAGTTACTCGACAAGGTAACTTGCGGCGCCGACTCCGGTAATACATATTCGACATATCCGTAACTAACTCGATAAAACTTGGCGCGGCAATCTTCCCGCATAATTCGACTTCACGATTCTTCCAGCATGCGTCGCACGCGAGGCTCGGACAGAGCCGCCATCAACGCCGCAACATCGCCAATGCGCTTGCCCAGAACGGAAGGCAGCAGTTTGCAGGCGGCCGCAGCTTGCGGCAGCGCCTCATCGGCAATCACGCGGCGCGCGGGCTCAAGAATGCGTTCACCAAGCGCCACTCCGAGCGAACCGAAGACGATCGCCTGCGGATTCAAGGCGTCGATCAATAATGCAAGCCCTCGTCCCATCCACTTACCTGCCTCGGCAGCAACCTGCAATGCCTCTGCATCGTTGGCGATCATCGCTTCGACCACTTCGCGAATCGGAGTCTCCGATCGCCATCGCTGCGGAAACAGCTGCGCCGCCAGTTCCACCAATCCCGCGCCGGAGGCAAAGGACTCCCACGATCCTCTCTTGCCGAATCCCATGGGCCCATCTTCGGCCAACCGCCAGTGCCCCACCTCGCCCGCAGTGTCACTCGCCCCGCGCAGAATCTGGCCATTCACGATGAACCCCGCTCCCACTCCGGTTCCAAACGTGAGAAAGATCAGATGCCGCAAGTCGGTTCGGCCCTTGCCAACGCCAAAGTAAAACTCCGCCAGCGCACCGGCGTTCCCGTCGTGCTCCACCAAAACTGGCAATCCAGGAAATGCCGCACCCAGATGCGACTTCAAATCCACGCCATGCCAGCCCGGCAAATGCGGAGGATTGATCAGGAAGCCTTCATCGATCTTGAGCGGTCCTCCGACAGAGATGCTGACAGCTGCGATCGTTCGTCCCGCATCCTTCGCAACGCCCACCAGAGTTTGCGCATGCTTCACAATACCCGGAAATGTTTCGGCAAACGCCTGCGCGGCATTTGTCGGAGTCTCGACGCGCTGCAGGATCTCCCCATCAATATTTCCCTCGACGCACGCCGTCTTGGTGCCCCCAATATCGAAACCCAGCACAGTCCGCGTGCTTGAACGCCTGCTGTCACTCAACTCTCGCTCCAATCGCCCACCAATCGCGGGAATTCTACCATCGGGCCTCGCCGTTGTAGGCCGCGACCAGATCCGGCGCGCTCGTCATCGTATTAGTGCAATCATTGCAGCGCCACTGGTAATATTCTCTTGAGCAGACCTTCCTGATCTCCCTCGCGTTTGTCCAGGCTGCGCTTGCCGAGCAAGTTTGACACCGGAGCCGTGAGGTTAATCCAACTCGATTCTTTCAACCATGAATGCCCTTATCCAACGATTCAGCGTCATCACGGGCTTTTCGCTACTGATCCTGCTGCTTCTTTTCAATGCCGCTCTTACCCGGCAACGCATCGATACTCTCGTCGAAAACCAAAGCTGGGTCGCACACACTCAACATGTCCGCTATCTTCTCTCTCAGACTGAACTGTTGATCGCGGATGCGGAGACCGGCCAACGAGGCTATCTCTTCACCGGCAACGCAGATTATCTAACTCCCTATAACAAAGCCATCGCCGATCTCAATTCACGTCTCGAGGAGCTCGAGCGTTCCACGATTGACAACCCACGCCAACAGACAAATGTAGACAAGCTCAAAGTTCTGATCCATCTCAAACTCGACGAGCTGGCGGAAACCATCGCCTTGTTTCGCGCAGGCAAGCCCGACGACGCCAAAGCGATCGTGATGTCCGATCGCGGACTCATGCTCATGAACGACACGCGCCGGCAGATCGAGCGCATGGAGCAGGAGGAGACTTCGCTGCAGGCCATACGCGATGACGCCTACCGGCGCAGCATTCAGCTGGCGATCGCCTCCATCTATTTGGCCAGCGCTATCGCCGCAATGGGCATGGTGCTGCTGGCACGCTTCATCCTGCGCGAAAGAAGGACCCGCGAACTGCATGCGCAGGAGCTACGCGCTCGCGAAGAGTGGTTCCGCGTCACCCTGACCAGCATCGGCGACGCAGTCATCGCCACCGATGCAAAGGGCACGGTGACGTTCCTCAATCCCATCGCCGAAGATCTCACCGGAGTTCCCGTCGCCGCTGCCAGAGGACGCGATGTTCAGGAGATATTCCCCATCTTCAACGAATTCTCCGGCAAGATCGCCGAGAATCCCGTCACCAAGGTGATGAATCTCGGCATCATCGTCGGCCTCGCCAATCACACCGTGCTGAAACACGTTGACGGGCGCCTGACTCCTATTGAGGATAGCGCCGCGCCGATTCGCGACGATCGCGGCCAAACCATCGGCGTCGTGCTGGTGTTTCGCGACGCCACCATCGCGCGTGATTCCCAGGAAGTCCTGCGCAAAACAGAAAAGCTTGCCGCGGCTGCGCGGCTCTCCGCCACGGTCGCGCATGAGATTAACAATCCGCTCGAGGCGGTGGTCAATCTTCTCTTCATCGCAAAGTCATCTCCCGACGCAACTCCGGAGTTGATCGAGCACCTGAGTCTGGCCGAGCAGGAACTGGACCGCGTTGCGCAGATTACACGCCAGACGCTTGGCTTCTATCGCGAGTCCAACACGCCCGCGGAGATCGATCTTCCGTCGATCATCCAACCGATTCTTCGCCTTTACTCAAACAAAATCGCTGCGAAGAGTATCCATGTGGACTTCGCCGCAGGCGATCCTCCCCTTGTCTGGGGAGTGGCTGGGGAACTAAAGCAGGTCATCGCGAACCTGATCTCCAACGCAATCGACGCTGCTCCTAACGGCGGGAAGATCGTCATTCGCTGTGCTGGCGTGGATTCGGCAACCCGCCCCATGGCGGAGATTATCGTGGAAGATGACGGCCCCGGCATTCCGTCCGAAATTGTCGACCGCATCTTCGATCCCTTCTTCACCACCAAGCAGGATGTAGGCACTGGCCTCGGGCTCTGGGTCGCAAAGGAAATCGTCAGCCGCCACGGAGGAAGCATTCAAGTGCGGCGCGCCTCGGAGAATGGCGCGCTCAAAGGCGCAGCCTTCATCATGCAACTGCCCTGCGCCGAGAGCAACAAGAGCGAAGCCTCCGCGTAGCGCGCAGAAAACATCCGTCGACAATCTCGACCCTCAGGTTGCATAGTCTTATTCATGCAGGCCACGTTAGAGCGATCCATCCTCTCGGGTTGTCGTGTACTCCTCACATCGGCTCTGGTCCTCTCGTTGCAAAACGCCTCGGCGCAAGTCGGCGCCGCCTCTGCGCAGCAGCAATCTACGCCCATTGTTCTGCACGCCGCCCGCCTTTTGCAGATCGATACGGGCAAGGTGATTCAACCAGGCGAAA
This sequence comes from Occallatibacter sp., assembly GCA_035486155.1. GTDB lineage: Bacteria > Acidobacteriota > Terriglobia > Terriglobales > Acidobacteriaceae > Telmatobacter. The sequence continues at coordinate 52,699 of DATHNJ010000056.1, forward strand.
TCCTTATCGAAGGCGATCGCATCCGCGCTGTCGGCGCCTCCGTCGATCACCCGCAGTCGGCCAAAATCATCGACCTCGGAGATACAACGCTCCTGCCTGGACTCATCGATGCGCATGTGCATCTCTTTCTGCACCCCGGCGCGGAAGATCTGCAGACTGTAGAAGAATCGGTCCCGCGGCGCGTGCTGCTTGCCGAACAAGCCGCGAAGGCCGACTTACTCGCCGGCTACACTGCCGAGCGCGACATGGGTACGGAAGGCGCAGGATCGGCCGACACGGCGATTCGCGACGCCATCAACCAGGGCTTGATCCCCGGCCCACGTTTGCGAATCAGCGGCAACGCGATCGATATCCTCGGCGGACACGAGGACGCCAACCAGTTCAATCCCGCCCAGCATGTGCTCTCGAACGCCGACTACGCGAACTCGGCCGAACAGATCGTCGAAGTCATGCGCGAACAGCATAAGGAGGGCTCAGACTTCGCGAAGATCTATGAGACTGGGCCCGACCGGATGATCGACGGCGTTCTCCACACGCCCTATCAGTACACTGCGGCGCAACTCACAGCGGCCGTGGAAGAGGCGCATCGGCTGGGCGCAACGGTCGCTGTTCACGCCATGGGGGAACCCGGCACGCTCTACGCCGCGCAGGCCGGCGTCGCATCTATCGATCACGCGACTCAACTTAGCGACGAAACCATTCGTCTCATGCGCCAGAAAGGCATCTTCGCCGTCCCGACCTTCACCATCTTCGACTACTTCGCCCATCATCGCGAGTCGCAGGATCAGGCAGCCTCTGAGGCCGCGATGCTTGATTACAAGATCCGCGAGTTCAAGCGGCAGATTGCCGCAGGCGTTCCCTTTGCGGTGGGATCGGACGTTGGTCCATTCCCACATGGCGCGCAGGCGCGAGAACTCACCTTGATGGTTCAGTTTGGCATGTCTCCGCTCGCTGCATTGCAAGCGGACATGATCAACGGAGCTAAGTTACTCGGATGGGAAGGCCAGATAGGTGAGCTGAAGCCCGGTTATTTTGCGGATGTTATCGCTGTCCCAGGTAATCCGCTGGATGACATAAGCGTTGTCGAGCGAGTTAGCTTTGTGATGAAAGGAGGAACGGTTGTGCGCAAGTGAGCCTTAAGTTCCTGCAAGAACAGAAGTCCGTTCTCGATCAGCAACGGCGTCGCCATATCGAATGTGTTTCTTCATTCTCAGAGCCGGCGCCTCTAAATAACGATAGCTCAACATCGACAACACGAGCGTAAGCGCCAGAATGATGAGAGAGCCTGTGACAATTGCGAATAGGATTCTCATGTGGACGGAGAGAGCCGGAAGCAATGACCTCTCATACCATTGGTAGAAGATATAGTGAAAAATATATAGGCTGTAACTTCTGCCGCCTAGCCAGCAGATCCAAGATTTGCTGCAAACTCGATTTACCCAACCATTCTCTTGCATGGCCTCAATGACAATCGCGAGAGCGACAAGATTGAGCAGAGGAAGCATGATCTCCGTACCAAGATAGCTAGTGGGCCACTCATGGACCGTTAACGCCGCTCTGACAGCAACGCCCAAAATACCGGCGAGCGCGAACCATTTTGCCCATGGCTTGATCCTCTCCAGAAGAGAACTGCCGCGAAGAAGAGCCAGTAACACGCCAAGCAGAATGCCATCCACGCGTGTCGGCGTTAAATAAAGGATCTGAAAAAGGGTCAGGGATAGAATGGGCGCAGCAAGGCGCACAGCCCAACTCACGGAGATGAGAAGACACGTAATCCCTATCAACTTCCGCCGCTGGGGAAAAAACCACACCACCAGAGGCCATACCAGATAGAACTGCTCCTCCACTGCCAAAGACCAGAAGTGAGTAATCGGAACCGGATTCTCAGACCACCGTTTCGGTATCTCGAGCAGAAAATTTTGAATGTAAAGAAAATTGATCCAGAATCGATAGTCGAGATGAAATCGGAGCGCGATATCGATGCATGCGACGACGATCAGCGTCAGATAGTAAACAGGAAATACCCGGAGAATACGCCGCAAATAAAAGACCCTAAAAAAACCTTCTCTTTGTCGAGTCTCGTATAGGATTCCTCCAATTAGATAGCCTGAGAGCACGAAGAACATAGGCACAGCGAAATAAGCCAGAGACTTCAGCATCTTCCAGGAGAAAAAAACGAAGCTATGATGATTCGGCAACGCCCACGGCAGAAGATAATGGGCGAAGAATACAAAAAGAAACCCGTATCCCCGAATACCCTCCAGACTGGGAATGAATTTGCGCTCGCGTTCAATATTTGAAGTAGTCTGCAACTAGCGCACCATAAGGTATGGATTGAGTTTCACTGCTTCAAAGCAGCGCACACGCGGAAGCGCCGTTCGAAGTGGTCAAAACGGCACGATGATCCGTGTTGCTTCACATATCGATCGAGAGAAACATAACTGTGAGGCAAAGGAGATGATTCAGAAACACTGTATAAGCAGAGCACTGTGCCACGCATCCCCCGTACATGCCACAATGGCATCCCCCGGAAGTGTCATATATAAAATCGAATGTCGCCTGCTTTGTGCGTCAAACGTCTAGACCTCAAATAATTCATCTTACCTATTGTTTCAATTTATCTATCATCCGCTTGAAACGTTCTGATTTTTCCGGCTCAATTGAGTCCCGAACGCCTTTACGGTACCCAGCCAGATAGATCGAATAGAGCAGCACGAGAGAGCACCCGACTCCCCAGACAAGTCCTACACAAAGTCCGATGAATGCGTAGCGGCCAAACTCATGCATCGCGCAGGCCTCTTTCAGCCTCGGCTCACACGGCGATCGTAAAGGTGTCTTCGGTGCGCGTCACGGCATGGTAGAGCGTGTCGCGTTCCACCGGCACACGTCCTGCCTCGGTGATCAAGCGGCAGAGTTCCTTGCGCGTCATCCCCTGCGGGGTGGTCGCGCCGGCGTCATGATAGATCTTTTCTTCGATGACGGTGCCGTCCAGATCATCCGCGCCAAAGCGCAGCGAGATCTGCGCAATCTTCGGCGTCAGCATTTGCCAGTACGCCTTGATATGCGCAAAGTTATCCAGCAACAAACGACTGACGGCGATCTGCCGAATATCCGTCAGGCCCGTCGTTACCGGCAGGTGATCGAGCGGCGTGTTCTCGGGATGAAACGCCAGGGGAATGAATGTCTGGAAACCGCCGGTCTCATCCTGCAGACTGCGCAGCTTCAGCAGGTGATCGACGCGGTCCTCATTGTTTTCAATATGACCGTAAAGCATCGTCGCATTCGAGCGGAAACCGATCTTGTGCGCCAGGCGCGCCGTGTCCAGCCATTCGTTGCCGTCGATCTTGTGATCGCAGATAATCGACCGCACCCGCGCAGAAAAAATCTCCGCGCCGCCGCCTGGCATCGAGTCCACGCCTGCGTCACGCAGCTTCAGCAGCGTGTCTTCGATGCTCAACTTGGCGCGCCGCGCCAGAAACGCGATCTCCACCATGGTGAAGGCCTTAATGTGCACCTTCGGAAAGCGCTCTTTCAATCCGCGCACCAGGTCGAGAAAATATTCGAGCGGCAAATCCGGATGAAGTCCACCGACGATGTGAAACTCCGTCACCGCCTCCGAGTATCCTGAGGCGGCGGTCTGCCACGCCTCATCCAGGGCCATCGTGTATCCCGCCGGATCGCCCTTCTTGCGGCCGAAGGCGCACAGCTTGCACGCCGCCACACAAACATTGGTCGGGTTAATGTGGCGATTCACATTGAAGTAAGTGATGTCGCCGTGCATCCGCTCGCGCACAAAGTTGGCCAGCCAGCCCACGGCCAGCACATCCGACGAAC